>NZ_CP041239.1:0-300000 GCF_013488225.1 Sinorhizobium mexicanum
TCGAAGAACCTGGTTGATCGGCTGGAACCGATGCCTTCAGTTCTTGGCGACAGCTTGTTGTCGGCTGACAAAATCGGCAGATCAGTACGTAGAATCAACCGACTAGGGGGAACTTATGTCCGACGCTGTCGCTTGCGGTGGTCCCGGCGGGGAGCAACTAAAGTGATTCTAGTCGGTACGAATAGGGACTTCACAGTGCATGCAGGGTCTTTCGCCAGCAACGTGGAGGACACCAATACAGGGACAAGGCCGACCCAGTCCGCCGCTCCCTCAGCATTGTGCTCCAGAGGTTGGCGGAGACACTCGAGCATCGGGCCAGAGACGGTTTTCGCGGGAACTGGCTTGACCATAGAGGTGCTGTGATAATTCTTTTACTAGTCTGAGGCGCCGGGACGATGCTGTGAAAGGCCAAATGCTCCACTAGATTCTGGCTTTTTGATCGGTTGCGAAGTATGGGGAAGACGTATTGCGTCCTCAAAACAGACTGCAAAAAGTTGTCACCTGACAAAAACGGAAATTTCCCCAACCGAATCAAAGCGTTAGTTTCAAATTGTCTCCGTTTGCTGTTGAAGGAAGGGTTTCGGTCGTTTTTTCGAGGCGTTGATCGCCTATTTGTCGGACGCGGGGCATAAAGTCGTTGGTAATTCGCTTTGGAGCCAGTCAGACGATTGCGGTTCAGAGCTGGCGACGTGGGTGGCCTAGACGAGCCAAGGGGCGCGTTTCGTCGTTTTGCCAGAATGACTGTCGAACACTTCCAATAGAGCATTAGTGATCGGTTGGCCCAGCGTATTTCCTGCGGCGGCGACCGCAGCGCCGTCCATCTTCGAGACCGACCTGCTTGACACGGCTTTTGAGAATCCGGTTAACCGACTGCGGCGGTAGTCGCTCGCAGGTCGAGTTGCCCATTGGTCGATGAGCCGGAACTCCGGTCCGCTGTTGATCCCGGCCATCCATAAGCCACCGTTTCAATGCTGGTCACCGGTCGGCAGATCAAGAGCACATGTTCGTCATCATCGCTCGTCATCGTCTTGGTGCGGCCGAGGCGGATTGAAACCCATGGCAGGGCAGGGGGGCTTCCTCGGCCGGGTTGGTACGGACCGGTTCCTCGCCGGTGATATCCTCCACGTGTGACGCTCTATTTGACCTGGCCCCGATCTGGTCCCTGGGACCTTCATTCGCCATTTGATCTTGCTACCGTATGTTCGTGCCCCATTGATGTTCAAAGGCCCGAATGGGTCCTGAGTTCGATTGACGCAGCGCGCCTTCTGCTACGGCCGCCGCGTAAGATGCAGCGCGCTTACACTTCACCAATTTGGTACAGTCCGTCCGGATGACGAGGGCCCGTAACGAAGTTCGGGGGCCGCGGTGGCAACGGTATTGTCGCGTTTCGATGAAGGCGTCACGGCGGCGGAGACCGGGATGAGTAAGGAGGAAAATCTCTACCAGCCCGGCCCCCCCCCCCAAACACAGCGACTGGAATGCAGGCTACGACGCTGCCACGGAGGCAGACGACGCGACTAAACTCGGCGAAGAATAGGGTCGTGCCCCGAGCCACTGTGCCCCGAGGCAGACTCGGCGACGGCTTTCCCGTGCGTTCCCGCGCTCATACGATCACGAGAGCGCTATGCCTCGGACTTCGACATTCTCGTCCTTGTCAGCGACCGCAAGCTCGCGGAGCCGCATTACTGGGACAGGGCCACCGACCGGTTGAGGTGGGACAAGGCCATAGCGACGCCGGTCGGGCTGATCGCGCACGGTGCGAGAGAGGTCAACAACTACCTCGCCGAGGGACAGTTCTTCTTCGCCGATATCCTGCGCGAGGGGATTGTGCTCTACGAACTCGACGAGCGGCCGCTCGCGCAACCGAAGGCGCTTGGTCCGGGCGATGCTCTCAAGGCGGCAAGGGAGCATTTCGACAGGCAACACAGCAGCGCCCAACGGTTCCTTGAGCTTAGCCGTATGGCAATCTCCCGCAACTGGGACAATCACGCGGCGTTCCTGCTCCACCAAGCCGTTGAGGCCGCTTATCCCGCCCTGCTACTGACCCTGACGAACCACAGCCCTCCCTCGCATAACCTGACGTTCCTGCGCGGTCTGGCCGAAGACCGGGACCGGCGGCTCGTGGAGGCCTGGCCGCGCGAACAGCACCGCCACACCGTCTGGTTCAAAGTTCTCAACAAGGCTTATGTAAAGGCTCGCTATTCCCGCCATTTTGAGGTCTCGAAGGAAGCGCTGTACTGGCTGATGGAGCGCGCCAACGTGCTGCTTCGGCTTGTCGAATGCATTTGCCGCGAGCATCTAGCGATACTCGAAGGGGAAGCGGTGAAACAAAGAGGCAAAAAGTAGCGTCTATCGCGACGAAGGTCGCTTGCTTGGGCTGCGCAGTTGCGTCACGGTTCGGGCGGAATTTGCTGCTTTGTCCGGAGCGCAGAAGCGTCTATCTGTGCTCGCGTACAAACAAGCCTTGTTCGCCCTGTGGCGGCACGGCAAATGATGAAGGAAGGCAAGATGGCGACCGGTACGGTAAAATGGTTCAACGCGACGAAGGGCTTTGGTTTCATTCAGCCGGACGACGGCAGCGCCGATTTCTTTGTCCACATTTCCGCGGTGGAGCGGGCTGGCCTGCGGGAGCTGAAGGATGGCCAGAAGATCAGCTACGAGCTGGTAAAGGATCGTAAGTCCGGCAAGATGTCGGCGGACAATTTGCAGGCCTAGGCCGCTTCCTCACACGCGAGCTTTGCAATAGCCGGGGTTGCTCCGCCTTTTCCATTTCGAAGCATGCGGCGACCGGAAACAGTGCTGCACCTGGCTCGGACGCGGCTTGAACGCTCTTTAATTCATGAATCAGGCTGTCAGGAGCGAACCAGCCCGAAGCGGCGCGCCTCCTCCAGTAGTGCCTGGACCGAAGACGGTTGCCATTTGCGGCCGCCACGTGGCGGTCGTTCATGCATCTGGTCCAATTGGGCGGCAATGTCGCGCAGCGACAGATCGGGATCGGCAATGGCGATGCCGGCAACCAGACGCATCAGGTGATCCTCGGGCGGTCGGCGCGGCGATCGGGCAAGCAGCTCCGGTTCCGCGAGCTTTTCGCGCACCAGCCGGTGGACCGCCCGGCGCAACCGTTCGACGGTCCAGTCGTGCCCCCTGCGATTGAGGATGCGCACGACATTGTCCCAACTGTGTTGCGGGCGCAGTCGCCGTACAGTCGGCAGCCATGTCTGCGCCGACGAAATCAGCTCATCGAGGTAGGCGCGCTCGCGCGCCACTGAGACCGCACGGATTGCCTCCGGCCGGCGCTCTCGCAGCCCGGGGTTGCCGGCAAGCCGGCCGCGCGCCTTGGCAGCCTTCATCCCGGACTTCGTCCGTTCGGCGATCAGCGCGCGCTCGAGCTGGGCGACAGCGCCGAGCACCTGCAGGGAAAACATGCCTTGCGGCGTTGAGGTATCGATCGGATCGCGCAGCGAGCGGAAATGCACGCCGCGCTTCTCGAGGTCTTCGATGACGTCCAGCAAGTGGCTGACCGAGCGGGCCAGGCGGTCGAGCCGGACGACGACGAGGACGTCGCCCGCGGTGAGATCCTTCAGCAGCTTCGCAAGCACCGGCCTTGCGCGTGATGCGCCGGATCCGTGCTCCTGGTGGATGCGGTGGCAGCCGGCCGCCCGCAATTCGTCGACCTGCGCGTCGTTGAGCTGATCGTCGGTGGAAACGCGGGCGTAGCCGATCAGCCTCTGCGGCAGGGGAGGGGGACTGAGGTTTGCAGCTCTCGTCATTGGATTTTTCCAGCCGTCTCGGGGGCGGGTTGTACAAACAAGAAATGTATCAGAAAAGGTTCCTTTGCAAGCGTGTTTTATGCTCCGAATGGAAGCCCGCCAGAATCGAAATGACGGTGCGGATGAGCCACGGACCGCAAGCGGTCGCAAAACCGCGCCAGCGGGCTTCTGTGGGCGAAATGGCGCAAAATCAGCTGTTTCGAATGGGTCGGCTTCCCGGCCTGCCGTTTTGGATGGCCCAGGAGAGGGGAGAACCGTCTGGCGGCAGCTCGGCAGCCAGCCGCTGGCCCGAGGCTCCTCCACGCGATCGGGCCAAAGGGTCGGCTCAAAAGCCTGGATTTCCGGGGAATCCACCGTCCCGGCTGGCCGAGATAGCCGCGTCTGAGCCTCCATATCCATCCCTATCGATACTTGGGCCCTATCGATAGCGAGTACCCAACAACAAGCCATACCCGGTGAGGAACTATAACTTTGATATAGAGTTCTCTTCACAAATCATTTACCATGATTTCAATGGTTTACGATCTCGCGAAACTGCCCATCCAGACCCTGCTGCGGCCGCTCTCCGACGCCGGCATCGCGCTCGCCCGTCTCGACGAACGCATTGCCCGTTCGGCGGTCGGCGAAGGCTTTCTCGAACGCATGCATTTCGCCGATGCCTGCGCCTCTCTGTGGATCGACGGCGAGCTCGTACACCTTGAAGACCTGGTGCTGCACGACGCCGGCCATGACATCCGCACGCCGACGCACGAACTGACGATCGCCCGCGACGTGCTGCGCTCCCGCCGGCGCATCGCATCCCAGCCGCCGGGCTGGGCGCTGAGCCCCGACGGTCTGCGCACCCTCCGGCAGGCGGGACCGGCTGTATCGCTTCGTGGCGACAGTCCAGTGGGTGTCGGAGCGACGGCGGACGCTGCTGCCGTCGAAGCAGGGGAGGGGGAGGACGCATCCGAGCAGGATTCCAGTCCGTTCGACGCCGAGCTGGCCGCGATCGATGCGCTGCTCGCCCGATCGGACGCGGCGATCGAAGCGGCGAAAGCGCCTGGCCGTGTCAGCAGGCGGGAAAAGGATCCGCTGGTCTACGATCTCGATTGGGACGAGGACGCGCGTCTCGAGGAATGGCGCGGCGTGCTCCAAAAAGTCGGCGATCTGCCGCCGGTGCTACAGGCGATCGTCGCCTTGGATGCCTGGAACGAGCTCGCGGTGTTGCAGCACGCGCCCTGGCTCGGCCGACTGCTGGCGGCGTCGTTGCTGCGCCAGGCCGGTGTCTCCACGGCGGCCCATCTCGCCGCCTTCAATCTTGGTCTGAAATCGATCCCCGTCGATCGGCGCCGACATCGCGATCGCGAGATCCGGCTGCTGGCGATCGCTCACGGCGTGACCGTGGTCGCCGAGATCGGACTGAAGGAACATGACCGGCTGGCGCTGGCGAGACAGATGATGGAGCGAAAACTCAACGGCCGGCGCACGTCATCGAAACTACCGGAGCTGATCGAGCTCGTTATGACAAAGCCGCTCGTCTCGGCCGGCATGGTCGTGAAGACCCTTGAGGTCACGCCGCAGGCGGCGCGGCGGATTGTCGGCGAACTCGGCCTTCGCGAGATGACGGGGAGGGGGAGGTTTCGGGCGTGGGGCGTGATCTAGTTGATTGAGAGAGGGCAGCGCCGCGCAGGCATTGGCTGTGACTTCAGCTTTGCCGATGGCTGCGGGGTTGATAGCCCTTTGCCAGCTTTCGCCGGGTGAGAATGAGAAAAAGATCGACTGCCTCCTCTTCTCGTTCAAAATGGTGGTTTATGCTTTGACCACGTTTTCCGATGCGTCCCCAAGAGCGGTTGAGGCAGGCTTCTCCAAACAATGTAGTCGTGACTTCCATGGCACAGAATCGTGCCATGTTCTTCGAGCTACCCAAGCGTTCGGCATAGAGATGGTAGTGTTGCGCGATCATGATGCCGACCTCTTTTTGAAGCTCTTGTTGAAGGGAAGCGGGCGCCGCGCCTACAGCGCACCGTTGGAGGCGCAGGCGACAGAGGACCTCAGTCTCGTTTGACACCCATCGGACGCCCATCCTTGCACCAATCGATACAACCCTGCTTGACCCAGAAATGGCACCCGCAGGCGTTCAACTGATGGACAGATGGTTGCACGGTTGGCCGCCGCCAGAAGTCAGTAACAACCCCCCATCTCGGGCGCCGTGCGGGGTTGAGCGAAAGATTGATGATTTTGCCACAACCGCCGGGGCAGGTGAAACATGCCCATTTCTCGATATCGCCGTCGCGGACGACGAACATTTTTCCATCTGGCAGAATTGCGTCGCCCGGGAGGGTCGAAGTGGACTCTACCAATAAATCAAATTTCAACAGGCCAAAGAACCTGAGGGCACGCGAGAGCAACGACCTCATAATTAGCTCACCATATCAAGGAAGGGCACGACGTCGCCGGCACCACGAGACCAGTCGGAGTTGCAAACGGGACAACCATCGCGTTTTCTATGCGCCAAGAAGCGGTCGTCTCGGCTGTGCCACCGGCGCACGCGATTGGAGATCATCCCCTCGCTCCCGTGAAAGCCGGTGATGGCCGCGATCATCTCATTCACTGCCACGGTCGCCATTTCGGTTGTGAATGTGACCACCGCCGGTGCGGGATCGCCACCGCCGATGACATAGGCTTCCTCCTTGCGCTTCTGGAATTCCTCCGGACGGGTGCGCTCAAGATCTTCCTCATGAGCCCGCGCGGCGTTGACGACACCGGAGCAGATCAAGCATGGACGGCCGGGCAATGCGGTTGTGACGCGCCCATTCAGATCATTAATTTGCCTCTCGTTGGCGGCAACCATACGGAGACCCACATCGATCAGTGGGATACCGTAGAAGTAGGCCAGGCGGTTGATAAAGGTGCGACCCGAATTATCGTCCGTGCACCCGAAGATGAAATCCGCCGACTTCAAGCCATCGCGAACTTCGGTCGACTTGACCCAAGCCTTGCTTGTGATCACATGGCAGCCGACGCCCATGGTTTCGATCTCGCGCTTGAGGATTTCGACCTTCGCCATGCCCACATCAGGCCGATGCGATCCATGCACGCGATTGAGATTGGTTTCGGCGAGCGTGTCGTTGTCGATCAGATAGATGTAGCCTACCCCAAGCCTAGCGAGCAGCAGGGCGACAGGGCTACCGGTGCCACCGCAGCCCACCACGCAAACGCGAAGCGAGCGGAGGGTCTTATTGAAGCCAGCACCGAAGAGCCGACGCTGGCGATCAAGGTGTTCCGCTTCGGCGCTTTCCGTTGCTTCAGCAGCATGCCGGATGAAGCGTCCACCGACGATCTGAACCGTATCTGCGACTATATAGGTGTTTGCAGCGGTCCAGATTCGGGCACTGACAGACCCATCGCCACCAAGAACGATGCTGACCAAGCCACGAACGCCCTTCAAATGTGCCGTGCGGGCTAGTTCCTGTTCGTTCCGATCATCCTGATCCGAGAAAAAGGCGTAGCTTCCAGGGTGCGTATGAACAATCGCCGGCACTTTTCCAGCGATCATCGCGTCGCCAAGAAGACGCATGAAGCCAACGGTGCTCCAGGTCACGTGCACCGGCGAAGCGCTTATGTGGTCGGCAGCGGGAATATCGATAACCCGATGGCTGACCAGACGAAGCCGCGGCTGCCTGGACCAGAGGTCGGCGCCGATATCAGAGGCACCAAGCAGCATATAGGCAGCCGCTTCCGGGGCGTCGCGCGCGGGAAACGGAGGACGGAGCAGTTCCATGTGCTGCTCCAGAATTGTGATGTCGAGCGCCGTCATCTTAGGCAGCCTTTGCAAATGCGAGTTCGGCACGGGCGACCATGGTGCGGATGCCGTCGATACCCGCGCGCCAATCGGCATGGCGTGACCAACGCTGCCAGTTCTGGCCGGCAAACTGATGCGATACATCGGCGCAATTGGCGTAGCGCCCCGACGCCTTCAGCTTAATCCAAGGCATAGTGTAGAACATGTCGACACTGGCATCCGGATAGCCACAAGGGAGCTGAATCATGATGTCGACGGTGTCGTGATCGAACTTGCCGGGAGGGAGCGGGAAGTTCTTGATCACAACCCCGCTCGCCTCTCCGTCGCCAACGATCTCATAGGCCAAACCATTGTTCTCGAGAAACTGGCGATCGGTTGACGGAAGGGCGGCCAGCCCCTCCGTCGTTTCGCAGATGACGGTAATGAAGCGCTCAATACCCTTGCCGGACAGATCGACAAGATCCGTGTCGGCGATAGGACGGTCATGGCCGCCACGAACCTCAAGATAGATCGTGTAGCGCTCGTCGATGCCCGCAAGAGTGCGGAGCGCCTTGCCGCTGATCAGGTTCTTGCCCCAGGACATCTGGCGCTGCTCAATGGTAAAGTTGAAGGAGCGATCCGTCTCGAAGTAGGCGAATGCCTCTGTGCCCTTGCCGCGCAAGTCGAAGGTTTCGTCGAGGCGCACGTCCTCGAATTCGCCATTCAGCAAGATCGCGAAAAGGGAATAGTTCTCCACGTCGCGGATGCCTGCTGCGGCCAGGATCTGGCGCCCGACGGGGATCGGGTCTGCGACGGACGAGTTGTTGAAGTTCACGCCATCCGTGGTGAAGCGGACGCGGTATGCAGTGTTGGCGGTATCGGCCGCACGGTTCTCGATTGTCATAACTCTATTTCTCCATGGGCTTCTGCGGAACTGCATGCCCTACGAAGAGACAATCGGAGCGACCGGAGCGAACCGGTAAGGGGTCCTCAAATTTTTTTTACGAGTGTGCCTGGTGGCAACGGACCGCAGATGAAAAAGGCTGGGCATCGGGGGCAAGTGCGGCTACTGCGATCTGGCGGAAGGTCGCCAGTCATGATCGCCGAGATGACATCGTCAACGGCTACCCGCCGCGCATTGAACTTCTTTGCATCGATCTCGATTGGTGTCGGTTCTTCTTCCGCGAGGTGCACGATCTGGACGAGCGCACCAGGGAACGAATTGCGTGCCCCGAAGAACATCGAGGTTGAAGCTGCGTCCGTAAGGGACGATTTGGTTGCGTGGCCCGTCCGTATGCGCCGAACCAGTTTTCGGCCAGAAGCATCTACAAGTATATCGTCCACGCGAATCTGAACCCTGGCCGCGCCCGAAGCAAGGCTTAGGTCGGGATGCGTGAGCTTTGTCATACCGGCGCGACTGTCGAGGAGTTTCTTGATGAGGGACCGAGCAATCGCTCGATATTCATCTGCGTATCCATTCTCACTGACGGCGGTTTCCTCAAGTGCTGACACAAGACGGCGATCGACCTCTGCCGCGTCGACAAGCTCAGGCGATCTTAAAACCACCCAGTCCACAACCATCTGGACGGCGTCATGCATCTTCATGAAGGTCGTTTCCACCCTCGTCCCGCCTACCCCAAGCAGGTGCGAATAGTAGAAGCGCCGGGGACAGCTGTCATGGGTTCCGAGCCGGGTGTCCTCGATGGTAACCGGACCCTCGAATACAACTTCCACGTGACTCTCATCCTCAGCCACCAATTCCAACGCCGGATCCACGCGACATTGAACCAAGGGTGGGACAATCCTGTCGATGTACTCGGAGTGGCCCCATTTCCGACCACCCTTCTGCATGGTGGGCGTGTAGATCGTCAGGCAGTCTCGTGCTCGCGACATCGCCACATAAAATAAGCATTCCTGCTCATCGAGATGCGCCTGTGTTCGGACTTCCCTGCCAGTTCCGACAAGACCTCGCACCAAGCCGTCGGGCGTTTCGATACCTTGGAACAGATTGGGCGAGCGTGGCAGGCTTCCCGTGTTCACCCCTGGGAAGTGTATTGCCCGGAACTCTAGTCCCTTGGAGCCGTGGATAGTCATCAAACGGACGGCGTTGAGACCCTGAGCTGAGGAAGGGAGTTGTCTTAGGTCACGCTCATCGGCAAGGCGGACCAATCGGCGGATACGGTCGAGCAACCGCCCGATCGGCGATCCTTGGCCCGGAGCTGGGTTTCGAACGAAGTTCATCAGCTGCCATATCGCGATGCCTTTGGCGCGCGCTGAGATGGCGGAGTTCGACGCCAGATCTGCAGCAATTCTAGTGCGGTCGAGTAGCAAGGTAGCCAGCACGTCCCACGGATACGAGTCCGCGCTAAACCCCTCCATCGCGCGGCTCAAGGCGTTGAGCGCGGATCGACCCGCAAGCGTGAGTTCTGGGAATCGGTCAGGGTTTCCCATCCACGCAGGAGCAGGTCGAGTGTCGGCTGCGAGCCGCTGTACGATGTGTGCGGCATCCCCGATGCTCATTTGGAACTGTGGCATCGCCGCGGACCTCACGATGCCCATCGCGCGTCCATCCACCAGTATAGATAGGAGTGATAGCAGGTCCTTGATCTCAGGACGTTCAAAGATGCTGCCCAGATGTAGAACCGGAATGCCCAGGCTTTCGAGCGCGGCGCCGAACTTGGCCAATTTGTCGTTCCCGGTGCAAAGGATTGCTTGGTCCCGATACTCAATGCCTTCCGCTCGGAAAGCCTCGATGGCCTCCGCGACCGCCTCAATCTCGTCCGCTGCAAAATCGACTTGTCGGTGTTCGGGCTTGCGGCCACACGCGCCCCGATAGGCTTCTAGTCCGGAGTCCTTACCTTTGGCGACATTCATCGTCTCAGCGAACCTCGAGAACGTTTTCACGATCTCGTCGGTCGAACGGTAATTGATTGAAAGCCGGCCGTCTTTGGTCCCAGGGAAATCGCTGGCGAAATTGGTCAGGTTGACGGATGAAGCGCCCCTGAAACGGTAGATGGACTGTTTCGCATCGCCGACAGCCCAAAGATGCTGCCCTGACGGCCGAAGCTTCTTGAGCAAGGTGACGCTGCTGCGATTGACGTCTTGGTACTCGTCGACCAAAACGTGAGCATAGCGTTCCGATAGCTCGTTTCGAACATCTTCGTGCTCGGTCAAGAGCTTGACCGGCAATGTGACGAGGTCGCCGAAATCGAGGCGCTGCAGCGCGCCTTTGATTTCCTCATACCGTCGATACACCCGCGCTACTTCGATCTGCTTCTCCGCCGCGATTTTTGCATCATTATCACCTGTTCTTTCCGCGGCTTCGGCCATCGCGATCGCCAGACCTTCGAATTCCGTTGGCGAGGCTAACTCGTCCTTCGCCCGAGATATGGCTGATAAAATCCTGTCGAGATTTTCGGTGGGGTCCCAGAGGTTTTTGTAGTGCTGAAGGCCGAGCTTAGGGGCCTCAACCTCGAGCAGGCCAATAGCATCGGCGCGGTCGATCATTTTTGGATCGTCGGGGATTCCAAGACGGTCGTGAAACCGTCGAACCAAGTCCAGACCGAAAGAATGGAACGTCCCGATCCACATTGCCGCCGCGGCCTCGGCATCGACAGCGGCGATCCGATCGAACAATTCGCCTGCGGCTTTATTAGAGAACGTGAGGACAAGAATGCTGCGTGGATCAACGCTCTTGGACAGTAGCCACTTGATGCGGCCAACCAAGGTCTGGGTCTTGCCCGTACCCGGGCCTGCTTCGAGCAAGTAGGGTTCGCCCCAATGTTCCGCGGCGGACCTCTGCTTCTCGTTCAGGGCGCGCTCTTCAGTCGGCTTGCGCTCTTCCGCCACGACGGTGGGCAGGAGAAGCGCGTCGAGCAACTGCTGGATTATCGAAGATCGAGGAGCGCCAATCCTTTCGGCGATCTGGGCGGACGTCATTGAGCCGTCGACATGCAGTGACTTGGCCGTAGCGCGGGGCAGAAGAAGTTCGCGCGCGAATAGGTCCATTTGAACCTCGCGGCGTTGCCGACGGCTATAATCTTCCACCCGCTCGGCCCCAACCGGCGGCATTTCGGATGGCCGAGCAGTATCGATCTCGCCCGCTTCATAGCGCCGGGTCCTGTCGCCCAGCTCCACATGTCCCACTTCATGGGCCACGAGGAAGGCATCCTCGAAATCCGATCCGGTCGCCTCGTGCATGATCATGGGCAGGTCTGGATCGAAGATGGCCCTTGCGCCGTTGAGCATCGGGCTGCCCTTCTCGACCCGCTGAACTTCTACGCCGGCCCTTTCGGCAGCCGTGACAGCCAGTTGATAGGGTTTCGAGACATCGGCGCCTCTGGCGATCAGCTCTGCGTTGATTTCTGCAGCACGTTGGCGGCCGATCTCGATCGCGTCCATGTCACGCCTCGTCAACCAGCTCGGCGATTTCTTCCGGCGTGTGGCCGCATTGCGCCAAAACCGATGCCAGTTCCATTTGAGAGGTTACGTTCGGTTTTGTGTCGGCCTTATAGCTTGCGCCGGCTGCAAGAACGCGCGGAGCGTTGAGGTAGGAAGTCAGCTCTTCGATGCCGGTGCCCAATGCTTGGGCCAAGCGAGCGAGGAATCGCTTGGGAATGGACGCGAAAATCACCGCTCGATCGCGTAGTTGCATGATGACGGCCGTCTTCACACCTATCGTAGTCGCCACGTCCTTGGTGAAGCGCTTGGCGGACAGCGGTTCACCCGTAATCTGCGAAAATCTCGACCACGATGCCGCGACGACAGGGGAGTCGAGGTCAAGCGGTATCTCGCTCGCGTCGTCGAAGTCGAGCTCCAGCAATAAGTTCAAGAGATCTGACCGAAGGTCTGGATAGGTAGTTAGATATCGATCCAGGGTCTCTTTGTCGTGGTTCGGCTCGACCGCGAATGCGGCGAGAATGTTTTCAATGTCATTTGGATGCCGGTTCATTCTAAATCCTCCATAGCCTTCCGGAGCTTGCCAATAGCTCTCTTCCTGCGGTTGCGGACCGTTTGGTCGTTGCATCCGAGGAGGCCGGATATCGTGATGACTTCGGGGTCGCTCGAGGCATCGTTGTAGCCCTTGAGGGAGAGCAGAATAACTTCACGTTCTTCTGCGGGTAGCTTGTTGATCGCAACACCGAGCGCGGACCGGTAAGCCGGATCGTCAATTTTTTCGGACTTAAATGGATCGTATGATCCGGCAGCCTTCTCGACTTCGGGCGAAATCGTTTCGTCGTCGTCGTAGGACAATGGCTGATTTCGTTTTTCTTCCAGATCGGCCTTTGCGCGCGCTGTCAGACGCAACGCCTTTATGGCCGCTGCAAAATTCACCTCAAAATAATCCAGCGCAGCTAGATAGCCGTTACGGTCCTCGATCAATTTGACCTCGAAAGCAAAGACTACCGCTTCGATAATCTTTTCAGCGCGGGAGCTGACGGCCTGCTTTTCACCTACATAGTGATACGCCCCCGGCGTCGCAGCGGCCCGCTCGATCCTGGCAATCAATGCCTTGTACATAAGTTCGAACGGGACACTAGAATTGTCCCGCTTCGATTTACGGACGAAGTGCAGGAGGCATTCCGAAGGCAGGAAGTCAGGATGCCCCGGGGATGAGATTCGCATACGTTCGATCAAGTCGTCTCGAGGTATCCTCTCGAGGTATTCGATCAACGACTCGATTTCTGGCCTGCGACGATACGGCTTGCCATCAGGATAAGTCTGTCTTAGCGGCTCGACCAATAATCCCCCTCAGCTACTTGTAGGTTGTACATATTTGACGTCGCGGGTCGTTCCGCAAGGCGTTGTCCCACCTAAATTGTTGAATAAGTAAGGGACTTCGCCTTCATTCGAGGCTATTTCTACTCCGATTCCTACACTCACCTATCTCTCGAGATTGCTAATTCCGCTCAGGTTGCAGTTGCTCGTTTACCAGATGACACTGGTCGCGTCCGCTCTTTGCGGGCTTCCGAGCTATTGAGACTGAAGCGTTCTAAAGTACCGGCGAACCGCTGCAGACAAGCTCACGACCTAGCGATGTCGGCTCCGCTCATCCGACAAACAAGAATGCATTGCCGGTACCTCAGACAGTCGCCGCTGTCGTCAGACGACATATTTGGACCCCGGCCCCAATGCGTTGCTAACCCTCCAAAGCGTTCGACGAAGTCCGTTCGCGCCTGCCTTCGATTGGTGCCAAATGTCAAGGCCTCAGAGCCCAGGCCACAGTCGGCGTAGGCACGCGATCTAGCACGGCGTCATATACGCGGTCACTTACACGATATGCCTTCCGAACGGCGCCTTCCAAGGCGCTTTCAACTTCCACAATTCGGTGCCATCGTGTGTCGACTGCACTTTTGGCCTTGCGATAGGCAGATCGAACGAAAGCGATCTGGGTGGGGGTAAGAGGACCGAAGAGTTCAGTTGCCTTGCGGCTGAACTCCGTCTCCGAAATCGCCCAAAATTTCTCGACTCTCGTCAGCTTCGCCTCGGGTGTTGCTGCCGCAAAATCGGCGTTAGCTTCTCTCAGTGCCTGCCGCAGAGCCTCCCACTCACCTTGAAGTGCGACAGCGGCGTCGCCGATGGCAGCTGACGAAGCTCTGCTCATCCGCGGCACGGGAATACTAGCCAGATCCAGTTTGCTGACCTTCGGGAATTTGTCTCCAAACAAACGGTTCGTGAAACGCTCGTAGGTGGCTGAAACGAAGCGACTATTGAGTAGTCCCAGCAGCGTTCGGAGCGGGACGCCCCGTGCGTTGTAGATTGCGAAGAGGGTGTTTAGATACAGAACTGGATCTGTCGGCGTCTGAAGGCACGCTGACATTCCCTGCCAGAATATCTGCTGAACGAGGATGCGCGGTCGAGCATAGTGATCCAGTTCGCGCTTATCTCGAAGCAGATCAGAGTACTGCAGCCACTGGGTCGTGCTTGGCTCAATGAAATATCTCTGAACGTCGTTGGCGTCGACATAGGGATACCAGTCACTGCCCTCACGCGTAGGACTGTGGAAACCGCGATTCTGGATGAACTCCCTCGGCACCTTCGTGTGGTGATAGACCTGAATGCCAACGGTCACGTCAGCGACCGCGTCAAGTCGCATGCAACGGCCCGCAATTTGGTCCAATTCGTCCGCAATGCGTGATGGATAGATTACTTCGAAGCGATGGTTGGGCTGTTTTGCCTGAAAGCCTTGCGTTGTATCATGCGCTATAAACCAGTCGCGCTCCGCAAGCTGCTTGAGCTTTGCAGTCTCGGAACGGCCGCGCGAAAGGGCAGCTATCTGCATTGTGCTCAATCCCACAGCATCCACGCTGGCGAGCGGCTCGCGGCGCTTCTTAGCAACGAGCAGCATGGCATCGTGATTTACGTCCCTGAAGATCTTCCACGTATTGGTGATCTCCAGCAACTCGAAGTGCCGCAGGAGCCAAGCCCGAAACGAGCCATAGCCATCTACAGTTAGCCAGGAGTTTGGGAGTACGAAGGCCAACATTCCCTCCGGCCGGAGCATTTCCCAGGTCCTGATGACGAATAGAGCATAGGAATCCCGCTCTTCTCCGCTGAAAGGAAAACGCTCATCTATTTCACGTGCTGACCACCCATCGAGTTCAGCTCCCCATGGTGGATTCCCGATCACAACGTCGTAGGCTTCGTCATCGCCGCTGCGAAGCGAGTCACCGACAGTGATAGAGCTGTCAAGTGTCTCTAGCTTTTCGCCCCGGCGTGCAGTCCGCAGCCAAATGCTTAGCCGGGAAATCTCCACCGACTCAGGCAGCAGATCCCGGCCATACAGGTTCTGGCGGAGGATCAGTCTATCCAAATCAAGCAACGATCTCTGCCGTCGCGACCCTTGCAATTCTGCCAGTGCACGGTTTGTCTTTTCGTGCTCATCATGCAACTGGGCCAAAGCCTCCACCAGGAAAGCCCCAGACCCACAAGCCGGGTCCATCACTTTCAACGAGCCGAGCCGATCGGCATAGTTGGTAAGGAGCACCATCTGCCGGCGACGAGCCGCACCGCGCCCTGCGCCAATTTTCGGATGGCCCGTGGCGGCAGTCTCGGCTTCCTCAAGCAAACGCTCAAATACTCGCCGCAGAGCGCGTTCAACCAAGTACGAGGTGACCTCCTGGGGCGTATAATAGACTCCGCCGACCTGCTGACTGGTGACCTCGATCTCGCCGATTCCGCGAACGCGCGCCGGCCCGTTGCTTATGTCTTTCAGGCTCTGTTCGAATATGGCTCCTAGGGCTTGTTCATCCAGGTCTTCTGCGAAATCGTAAACGTCGAATCCGAATACCCCCACGATCTCCAAGCTCTGCCGTCGTCCGCGCCCTACTCGGAATCTCTTCTCAAACAGGGCGTTTGGAATTTGGACCGCATCGAAATAGGCGTCGTGCGCAAACAGACCGCCATTGAAAGCATTGAGCGCCACACCATCTACACCCCCGCCGATGTTCAATGCGGAGAACAGATCGCGGTACTCGCGCCAGTAGGCACCCTCCCGGCCATCAGCGCGAGCTCTTTGCACTACCTGGCGTAGTGTATTTCTCGGTACTAGCTCCGCGGGATGATCCTCGCAAAATGCGACAAAGAGGACTCGGTTCAAGAGCTTGTGAGTCTTCCCGTACAGCTGACTAGAGGTCATTCCCGCCGATGCCGGCTGCGCACTTAGGCATGCTATCAGTTCATTTTGGACGGCCTTGTAGAGACCGTAGAATCCTTCTGTAAGTTCCCGACCTGCCGAGATTGATTCTCGAAACGCGCGGCTGGCCACGGGTTCGCGGCCACGACCAAGCAGCCCCTCGGGCCTAAGCAACACGTAAAACTCAAAGAGGCGCTCTCGGTCGCGAAGGTCGTTCAAAGCCCAAGAGTGATAAGCTCCGGTGTAGCCATTCTTATAGAGGCGCACTTCACGCAGATTGGTAACGAGAACCCATTCTATGCCGGGTTTCTGCGTCGCGTAACGAAACCCCTGCTCAACCGGGGTTTCTCGATTGGCTCTTCCCACCTGCGGCTGATCCAGATCGGTCTTGGCGTCTTTAATCTCTCCGACTGCGCCCCACTCCTCCACCCCCGCGGTAAGGTCAAATCGACCGAGGACGAAATCAGGGGTATGTCGGCCGCTCGAACGCTTCGGCATGAGCGAAGCTTCAACCGTTCGGCCGATCTGCTCGTAACCTAAGACTGTACCAAGGATCTCGCTGTTGAAGGTCTGCTCGGCGGAACTCTCCGTTAGCTTATTGAGAACGCCCCTTTCAAGCTGGCCAATCCAGTGATTCACCGCGGTGATGGCAGCGGCTGGCAGCGAAAGACCACGCTCGCTTTCGCCGCGCAAAACGTTACGAAGCACCCTCGAATTGAACAGTGACTGGACCTTGGACATTGGACCCCTGACGCATGAATCTGATTCGTGAATCGGTGCATTCAGACACGATTCGCGTCAACCTTTTCTAAGCAATGCTGCTTTCTGGGCGGGCGATGTAGTGCACGCACGGCCCGGCTATTGCCGATAGAGTTGAGTTCCATAGGTAAGGGTTTCGACGTCCGTATCGGACTAGGGTTGATTGGAACAGAGAAGAAGGTCCAACGGCATCTTGGGACGACATCACGAAGTCCCGAGAACGTCCGACCGGCCGAAAAGATGGTGCATTGCGGCACGCCGATACTCGGTAGAAAGGTCAATCTATTGTCCATCTAGCGAGTTGTCTTCTCGTGCGTTTCGCACGAGCTCCTTTGTCCGCTCCTTAGCCTCTTGGAGCTGCTCCATTACTGTTTCGGAATTCTCAAGCTCGAGCTGCAACCGCCCGGGCGAAAGCTCTTTCGACGCCGAAAGGTCCAGGTTCATGCGGCGAATAAAGTAGAACGCAAGAGAGGCTCTCATTTCGAGATCGAGGTGACCGTCGACCATTCCGTAGTCAAGTTGTATCGTCTTGCTCTGCTGCGGCGAGAGGCCGCGGTGCGGCCTAAGTCGAAGCATAATTTTTGTAGCCCACTCGATGTCGTGATCGGGATCGAATTGTACCGGCTTTGTGTCTCCGATCTCGTCGATGCGTGAGAGCACGAAATCGCGGAAGTCCTCCTTATCGCAGCACCAGGCACGAACGTGCCACCGATGACCGTCAAACGCGAGAGCATGAGGCGCGATCGCACGCCGACGCGCGCCTGTAAGCGCATGATAGCGGATATCGAGCGCCACGCGTTCCCGCATTGCCATCAGCAGTTTCCGCAAGCACTCAGTTGAGACGCTTCGGGCGATGTCCGGCGCGACCTCAACCGGGGGCACCTCCCTGAACCACAGGTCGGATTTCGGGATGACACCCGAGAGCGCTGCCCGCAATTGCAGGAGCAGCCGGTCGGCAGAGGGAATCAGGAAGCGCGGCTTGAACACTGCCGACGGCTTGTAGCCTCTCGCGGTTGGTTTCAGATTCCCGGGAGCGATCTCCCTATAATTCCTAAGATCAACCGAGGCTTGCGGCGTGGAAATGCCGAATGTCGATTCCAGGTCGCTTCTGATCACCCGGTTCTCCCAGAACATCTTCCATTCGACGAGCTCAAAGCGTCGTTGCTGGGTCCAGGTGCGTCGATCATCGGTTTCGGACATGAGAACCTCTATCCAGACTTGACATGTATATAAACTATAGCCCTATAGTAACGATGCGGGTTGAAGTGGCACAATCCGCTTTCCAGACGAAAGAGGCAAGCCGGAAATAAGGGAACCCACAAGGCTGGAAGCTGCCGCGCTCGAGAGCCGCGCGAAACGGATGTCCAAAGTAGGGATTTGATGATGGCCAAGAATACTGGAGATGGGTACCGACGCGGCGCCGTAACCGGCAGAACTCAGTTCGAGCGCTCGGATGGAATGTACCAGAAACGCGATGAGCGCACGGGACAATTCATGGAGGTGAAGCAGACGCCGGGCAAGTTCAAAGGGGTGGCCAAGGAGCCCGACGGCCGCGACACAGAGAACTCGTGAGGATAGTTCGGATTTGGCGCGGCAAGGCGTTTGGTGCCAGCGCCGCGCCAGGTTCGTCGCTCACTCTCCAACATGATTGATCCTCCGCGGTCGACGAATTGTTTGTTTACGGCTTGAGTGGGGGTGGCGCTATTCAAGCGCAAGCAGGGGCTAAAAACATGCATTTGGTATTCGGATTGTCTGCAGACGGACGCGTGTATCCCGAGGCAACCGGGGCGGCGGGCGCCATCGACGCGGCCGTGGTGGGCCCCGCCGGTCTTGTCAGCGCAATTGAGGTGCAGCTCGGACTGCTCGGCCCGAGCGCTTCCCGTGCCGTACGGATCGCGAGCTACCTCTCCAAGCTCCAGTCTGCGGGCGTTGGCCGCTTCTGGAATGGGTCTTTCGGGAAGGATCCCTGGTCCACTGCGGCGACCCTATTGGAATGGCGCGACAACCTCATCGCGGCAGGATGGCAGGGCAAACCCGTCGGGGCGGGCCGGATCGACGACCTGGCCGCGGCGGAGCTTGCCGGCACGATGTTGCCCCTTGGTCTGACCGATCGCGCAGTTCGCTTGCTCACGGCGTTGCCAAGCCGTCCCGGCCTTCGGATCAAACAGCTGACACTGACGGAGCCGCGGAAATTACTGCCCTCGCTGTGGCGGCGGCTGATAGAGGCGCTACAGCTTGCCGGTGTCTCGGTCGATCAGCACGACGGTTGTGCAGCCGCCGCAGAAGCCTCCGACCTTCGAAAGGTACAGAGCGCGCTCGCCGGCGAAAGACGAGAGCCGCTCGAAGGAGACGGCACGTTCGTTGTAGTCGAGGCCGATACGGAACTCATGGCCGCGGAAGCTGTTGCCGATTGGCTGGCTGCCAGTCCGCCTGAGGAACGCGCGGGAACCGTTGTTCTGGCCCCGAGCGGAGACACGGCACTACTCGATCATGCATTGCGGACACGCGGCCTTCCTGCCCTTGGACTTTCAGTTTCATCGGCCTGGCGTGGTGCGCTCCAGGTGTTGCCGCTCGCATACGCCGCTGCTTGGCAACCATTTGATCCGCGAGTCCTTCTCAATCTACTCATGCTTCCTCGTCCGCCGATCTCACGTTGGGCGGCAAGGCGACTTGCCCGCGCCTTGAGCTCGGAGCCAGGTATCGGTGGTGCCGCCTGGCTCAATGCTTGGGGCGAGATCGATGCGCGGCTCTTGGAGATGCACGTCGAGCTTGAGCCGAAGGACGCGAGGAAGAAGGTTGATGCTGTGATTGCCGAATGGCGCACGTGGACTGATGTCGGTCGCTTCGACAAGATCGCAGGAATTCCGCTTATTGAGGCGCAGGCGATTGCGGGCCGAGTGGCCGCATGGGCGTTGCGCGCTGATGCGGGGCGCAACGACGGGCTCTTGTTAGCAGTCGCCGGTGCGGCGGGTGCCGTCGTGGACGCGCTCAACCGGTTGGAGCTGGAGGTCATTCCGGCATTGCTCCTTGAGCGAATCGTCGGTCAGGTGCTGTCAGAAGGCGTAGCCAATCCAGCGCATGTTCCGGAGGCAGGAGATGTGCGCGCTGTTCGTTTCCCCGGAGCAATTTGGTCTGCGGCGCCTCGGATAATTTGGTGGGGGTTCGTTGGCCCAGGCGAACGCGTCTTCCGCTGCCCTTGGGACCGAGCTGAGGTCAAGGCTCTCGAGGCAGCGGGCGTTACCCTCGAGCCTTCCGCCGAGGCAGCGCGTAGGATTGGAGCCGGCTACACTCAGGTCCTGCAGCGCTCGTCAGAGCGGGTGCTTTTTGTGCGGCCGGCGCTTTCACGAGATGACCACACCACGTTGCACCCTCTGGCTCACCAGTTGAAGCCCATCCTTGAAGGCGCTGCCGACGGGGTGGCGTTCAAAGCGGAGCGTGCCCTGCGCGAACCCGCTGCAATACTCTCAGGACGGGTTCTCGCCCGTCAGACCGCCGAGGTCACGCAACCGCCCGTCGGGGCTGCTAGGTGGGCCTTGCCTTCGAGCGCGGCCGCCTTGATGGAGGGACGGCGAGAGAGCGCGACGTCGCTTCGCCGGCTCCTGAACTGCCAGTTTGGTTGGTTCGCTCAGGATGTGCTGGGCGTGCGGCCCGGCCGCTTCGCCGAGATTCCAGGGCCGGACCAGCTCTTCGGAAACCTGGCACATGAGATTGCGAGACAGTTACTACCCGCCGGGCCGCCGCCGCCGCTCGAGGGTGTTCGCGCCACCGCCAGGGATCTGTTTGAAGTCCTGCTGCCGCAGATTGCCGCTCCGCTGTTGCAGCCCGAACTTGCTGGCGAGCTCTCCGCCGCCCGCGACCTTGTGCCAGCTGCGTTGGTGTCGCTCGTGCGTTTGCTGCATGAGCGCAAACTGGAAGTCGTTGGCTCGGAACTGGAACGCGAAGGTTCTCACCAAAATCTCGCCCTTCAGGGCAGGTTGGACCTGCTCGTCCGCCGCGGGTCGCGGGTTGCTGTCCTTGACCTGAAATGGACCCGCTCCGAGCGGCGCTATCGGGAGGAAATCGCCGAAGGGAGCGCCGTTCAGTTGGCCGTATATCGTGCGATTGCGAATGACGCCGGCGCCCAGGGTTCAGGAGGCTACTTCCTGCTGCGCCAGCGCAGCATCCTGGCCGGTGAGGGGTCGATCCTCACCGACCAACCGATCGAATCCGAACGCTCTGACAGCGAAACGCTGGACATGGTTGCGGGTGATTGGAAGCACTGGCGTGATCTCGCCTCATCGGGCGTTTTGGTGGCGGCCGGTTTCGAGGACGCCTCCGAGCACCGGCCCGAGGGTCTTGCGTTCGAGGCGCCGAAGGAACCTTGCCGCTTCTGCGATTTAACGAGTCTGTGCCGTGTCCAAGTGGAGGCCATCTGATGCGTCGACTTAACACCATCACGGCAGCCGCTGGTGCCGGCAAAACCACGCGTATCGTCGCCGACATTGCGCGAGAGGTCACCATCCGTTCGCCAGAAGAAATCTTAGCTACCACCTTTACGATCAAAGCCGCTGACGAACTTGTCGAGCGCGCCCGGGCGAAGCTCTTCGACGGGGGGAACACTGATGCCGCCGTGCGTCTTCTTGGGGCAAGTTTTGGCACCGTGAACGCTGTGTGCGGCCAGATCGTCAGCGACTTTGCGATGGATCTGGGGCGCTCGCCGTCAACGAGTGTTATCGGCGAAGGCAACGAGGCTCTGGTCTTCAGTGTAGCCGCGGATGCCGCCATTGCGGCAAGAGCCAGCGTGCTGAACCCTCTGGCCGAACGCTTCGGCTACAATGACCCGAGGCGTCCGGATAGCGGTGAGCCACCGGACTGGCGGCGCACGGTCCGAGCCATCGTCAATCTGGCACGAGCCAACGGTCTCGATGCCACAGGCCTACTAGCGTCGGCAGAGCTCTCGGTCGAAACCTACCGAGCGCTCCAGCCGCCGCCAGCTGTGGACGGTGCAGCGCTGGATACAGCAATCGCCGCGGCGCTCGCGGCCGTCATGGCCGCCCGTCCGGCAAAGTTAAGCAAGACTGCGGAAGGGCATCTGCCAACCATTCGTGCTGCGCATGAGCGCGCGTTGCGAGGGGAAACGCTCAACTGGCCGATATGGGCAAAACTGACGAAGGTCGCCTGCGCCCGGACCAAGGATGGACCGGCCTACGCAGAAGCCTTGGACGATCTGATCGCTGCTGCCGGGCGTCATGTGGATCACCCCCGGCTGCGGGCCGAGACCGAGCAGTTCGCTCGTGAGACGTTCAGTTGTGCAGCGGAGGCCCTGACCTCCTATCAACACTGGAAGGCCGAGCGTGGTCTTCTCGATTTCACGGATCAGGAGGCACTCGCCCTCGAGGTGTTGAAGGATCCTATTCGCGTTGGGCGGCTGCGCGAACGTGTTGGCCGGGTGTTCGTGGATGAGTTTCAGGATTCCAGCCCGCTGCAGCTGGCGGTGTTCTCGGCTTTGGCGGAAGTCGCTGAGGAAAGCACCTGGGTCGGCGACCCGAAACAGGCAATATATGGCTTCCGCGGAGCCGATACGGAACTCACCCAAGCCGCTTTTACTGGCGCCGGCGTCACCGCGGAACCGCAAGACGTCCTCGCCAAATCCTGGCGGAGTCGTCCCGGGGTGATCGAGCTGTCGAACGCTTTGTTTACCCCAGCTTTCGAGCGGATGGGCTTGCCGGCGGCTCAGCATGCATTTTCCGGAGCCGAGCGCTCGGACCTCGGGTTCGATCAGCCGCCAATCGCCTGGTGGCCGCTCCTTGGCAAAGTCGAGGAACAAGCGCAAGCGCTGGCGGAGGGAATCCGTGACTGCCTGGCGGATGCCTCGCAGTGGATGGTCGAAGGCCTGCGACGCGAGCACCGACCACTCAGATCGGGCGATGTTGCCGTCCTTTGCCGTACGAATATCGATGTTGCCCGTTTTGCACGGGCACTCAGCCGAGCTGGTTTGCCGGTCGCGGTGGAGCGCTCTGGTCTGGCACGTACCCCGCACGTCGAGCTGGTTCTGGCGGCCTGCCGTTGGCTGGCCGACGCGACCGACCGGTTGGCGCTCGCTGAACTGGCCCGGTTCTTCGGCGACGATGCGGTGTCAAACGACTGGCTGATTGCAGCGGCCGCTGAGGACTCCGTCGCTGCGCTGCGCGCAAGAGTTCCTGTCGCAGATGAGCTTGAGCGGCTTCGCGAACGGGTACTGAACCTGACGCCCGCCGAACTCGTGGATTCGGTGCTCGCCTTGCCGGCAATGATGGCGCAAATTGAGCAGTGGGGTGACCCTGCTATTCGTTTCGACGATCTTGAAGCGCTTCGGGGCTTCGCCACCGCCTATGAAAACGAATGCGCCTCCTCCGGGGCACCGGCGACGCTGCACGGCCTGCTCCTCAGCCTCGAGGGTGCCGATCCAAAGCGACCACCGAGTCTCGCCAAGGACGCAATTCAGGTGATGACCTATCATGGTGCGAAGGGTCTGGAGTGGCCTATGACCGTCTTGACGGGGCTTGCATGGGAGCCGAGGGCGCGGGTGTTCGAGCCGGTCGCGGAGGTAAATGGCGAGCTCGACTGGCGCGCGCCCCTCGAGAGGCGGTGGATCCGATTCTGGCCGTGGCCTTATGGCCAGTCTGGTAAAGACAGCGCGCTGGAAGTTGCGGCGTTCGCTTCCGAGCATGGTCAGGGCGCCTGGCGCCGCGCCGTGCAGGAAGACATCCGACTCCTCTATGTCGGGGTGACGCGTGCTCGTGATTACCTCGTGTTCGCGCCGCCAGCCAAAGGGGCATTGAATTGGCTGAGATTGCTGGATGACCCTGATGGTGCTCCACACGTTGTCCCACCGCCGGCGGACGACAATCTATTGACGGTCGGCGGCCGAACATTTGTTGCGCATGTCCGGCCGCTTGCAGCGGATGAAGCCCCGGAGGAGCGTTACGCGCAACCATCTTTCGTCCGGCCGCGAAGCGCTCCTGCTGAACGGCCACCGCTATACCTGCGACCCAGCGACGCCGAAGGAGGCGATTGGAGGGTTGTGGAACGAGTGAACCTCGGTGGGCGCTTGCCGATCGATGGGGTCGCAGACATGGCTGCGCTCGGGGAAGCCTTGCATGCCATCATTGCCTACGATGATGGCAGCCGGGAGACAGCGCAACGGCTTGCAGACGCCGACGCGATGCTCACCAGTTGGGGGGTGAAAGGGTTCGCCGCGGTCGATGCGCTGACCGCGTGCGACAGACTTTCTGTTTGGCTCAGAAACCGCTGGCCAAACGGAAGTATGCTTCCTGAGGCGCCGATGACCGCGCGCTTTGGCGACCAGCTCGTTCAAGGCAGGATCGATCTGCTCGTGAACCTGGAAGATAGCTCTGCAATTATAGATCATAAGAGCTTCCCTGGACGGATGGAGCAGTGGGAGGGGCTCGCTCTCCACCACGCTCCTCAGCTTGGGCTTTATGGCGAAGCCGTCGCTATGGTGTCGGGGCGATCGTGCGAGGAGCTTTGGATTCACATGCCTGTCGTCGGTGCTCTGCTGCGGGTGGCGCGCGTGACGGAATGATGGTCCCCTGTAACGACGAGGCCGTGCAGTCGTCCGGCGACGCATTACCATTGCCTCCATACAAATTTTCTGCGATCGCAAGGATTGTTTTGTGGGGGCAACAACATATTAAAGTTGAACGAGGGGATTAAGTGAGGGAAGAAGAATTTAAAGCTTGGCTTGAGGCCGGGGGCGCGAGAGCTGAGACTGCACGGAAAACGCGCGCTTATGCAGTCAGAACAATAGAAAGCAATTTAGCAGCGCTTGAATCTCCCCATGCGGATCTCGACAGCGCATGGAGGGAGGATCGCTTTCAACAGCTCCGCCATAAGTTGAAGGAGCTGCGAGAAGATTTCCGAAAAGGCGGCATCGACTATCAAATTCTGATGCCTAAATCAGACAACCCCGATAATCGACTGTCGAGTTGGGGATCGTGGCTCGGGCAGTATGGGCAGTTTCTGAGTGGTGAGCCCCGCGGCCAACGCGATGCCGATCGCATCCGACAGTACGTCCTTGAGAGCTACATTGAGCCTGGGCGCGAGCGCGATGCCCCAACCGTCGATGTGTTGGTCCGTGAGATCAACGATGCGCTCGGCCTTAATCAAGCATGGCCCAATATCTGCCAAGCTATCACAAACTCCATCTTTCTTGACATGGCCGAAGTCGAAGCTCCCGAACGGATCGGAGCCCCCCAAAGTTCGGCGACAGTCTTCCGGTATCGGTTGAACGAAGCGGCTCAATTGGAAATCGATGCAGCTAAAACAACTCCCTTCGTCCTCTTCGATGCAGCTGGGGCGGCCTTTAAACCGGTCGTCAATCAGAACCGCCAAACTGGGCAATCAGCCTACCGAATCAAGCCAGCGGGCGCCAGCAATAGGGCAGACGAGGCGGTTGAGGTGGAAACAATCGCGGAGGTAGCGCGCGCATTGTTAATCGATGGTCGGCCCGCGAGGATGCAATCCGTTAACGGTGGGAGTGTGAACTATCTCAGCTACGGTAAACAGAAACTCGTGCGCTATGAGCTTGACCCGGCGATCGCAAAACAAATTGGAGTTCCGGCTACAGGTGAGCTTGGCCAATCCGCGAGCGAGGGTCGGGGGATGATGCACAATAAAGTGGAGCTGCAGGTGGCCAAACCAACGAATCTCATTCTTTATGGGCCGCCCGGTACGGGAAAGACCTACGCGACGGCAACAGAAGCCATCCGATTGTGCGGGGAGCCCGTGCCCCAAGATCGGGACGAGCTCATGGCCGCCTATCGTCGCCTGTTGGATGCCGGTCGCATCGAGTTTGTCACGTTTCACCAATCCACTTCGTACGAGGATTTTGTTGAGGCGCTGCGGCCTACGCAACTAGGCGATGATGGATCCGCTGGTTTCGAGCTTAGACCTGAGCAAGGAGTTTTTCGTAGAATCGCGCGGCGCGCGGAGACAAGCACCGGACCGGGTGAAACGAGCTTCTCAATTGCAGATCGCCAGGTTTTCAAAATGTCGATCGGTGAGGCTGCCAACCCTGAGGACGCCCATCTATTCGAGGAGGCTATTGCCGGCGGCTACACGCTGCTCGGGTTCGAGGAAATCGATTGGAGCGACCAACGTTTCGCCAACCGTGAAGCGATCATCGAAACTGTTCGCGTTCAAGGAGTCTTAGAAAAAAACGAACCCAACGCGATGAGTGGGCGGGTCCAAATGCCCTTCATCTTCCGCAATTGGGTTAAGACAGGCGATATCGTGATCGTGTCGAAGGGCAATAGCCTGTTCCGCGCGATCGGCGAGGTTACAGGCGATTATCAGTTCTTGCCGCGCGAGGGCGGGACCTATGGACACCGTCGTGCAGTTCGGTGGTTGTGGGTTGACCGTGCAGGCGTGCGTGTAAGCGAGATCTATGCGCGTAACTTCACAATGAAGTCGATTTATCAGTTGACCGATTCAGATTTGAACGTGCCGGCGCTCGAACGCTATATCGCCAGCCAGCAAGACACGGGGACCGGCGCCCCCGAATCCTTTGTGCTGATTATTGATGAGATCAATCGTGCCAACATTTCGAAGGTATTCGGCGAGCTAATCACCTTACTCGAGCCGGACAAACGCATTGGTCAGACGAATGCACTAAAGGTTCGGCTGCCTTACTCGGGGGACATGTTTGGTGTGCCTTCAAATCTCCACATCATCGGCACGATGAATACGGCAGATCGTTCGATCGCACTGCTCGACACCGCGCTTCGACGTCGCTTTGAGTTCCGCGAGTTGATGCCCCGCGCCTCCTTGCTCCAGCCGGTTAATGGCATTAGCCTTGCCAAAATGCTCGCCACCATAAATGAGCGCATCGAGTACCTGTTTGATCGCGAGCATCAGATCGGCCATGCGTATTTCATAAATTGTAAGTCCCTTGCAGATGTAAACGAGGTGATGCAGCACAAGGTCATCCCCTTGCTTGCCGAGTACTTCTATGAGGATTGGGCGAAAGTCGCGGCGGTCCTCGGCGATGGTCACGACAGCGAGGGCGACCGCGAGGGTAACTTCATTGATCGACGTCGGTTAAAACCGCCCAAGGGCATGATGAACGATGACGATGCCACGCCCCGCTATCGTTGGAGCGTTCGGGAAAAGTTCTCATATGACGACTTCTTAGCCGAATGATCCGTCGTACAATTCTCGAATGGGAAACAATCAAATACGGCACGGCCTCGGATGAAATTCCGGCCCATGCTGCCGACCGCATTGCTGCGGTGGCGACAGTATCGCCGCTAGGTGGCCGGGGTGGGGGCGGCGTCTTGGAACACGGACGTAGTCGCCTTCGAGCGAAAGGGGTTGTCGGCGTCATTGCCGCTGAAGGCTGTGCGTTGGAAATACTGCCCAAGATTGACTTCCCAGGCGAGGATGGCGCCGAGTTGACCGGCCGTATTCGACGTCGTCTCGTCCACATGCTCGCCGTCGCGCTGGATCTGAAGATCGATGCGGGACAGATCACCGCGTTGGATTGGCAACGTGAGACCCTGCTCGAGATCCTTATTAGATTGTTCTCCGAGAAGCTCGTCGATGCCGTCCGTCAGGGTATGCCGCGCCGTTATGTCGAGCATACTGACGACCTGCCCGTGTTGCGCGGAAGGCTTGACGTAATGCGGCAGTTCACGGCACTCGCCGCCGAACCATCCCGCCTTGCCTGCCGATACGATGCGCTAACGGCCGACGTCGCCCTCAATCGGATCATGAAGGCAGCTGTCGCGCGACTTGCGCGGATTGCACGCAACACTGACAATCAACGGCGGTTGCACGAGTTGGCATTCGCATATGCCGACATTGCGGCTGTGCCAGTTGCGGCTCTGCGCTGGGATGAAGTCGTGCTTGATCGCACAAACAACCGCTGGCGTGAGTTGATCAATCTCGCCCGCCTTTTGCTCGGTGAGCGGTTTCAGACGACCTCCGCAGGCGGTAGCAGCGGGTTTTCTCTGCTGTTCGAAATGCACACGTTGTTTGAGGAATACGTCGCCCGGATGTTGAAGCGCGCGCTGGCCGACACAAATCTTCGCGTTGTCAGCCAGGGAGGGCGGCTTTATTGCCTCGAAACAGATGATCGACGCGGTCTGTTCCAGACCCGTCCCGATATCTTAGTGAAGTGTGGCGAAGAGATCGTGCAGATCATCGATACGAAGTGGAAGCGGATCTCGCCTCGCGTGGATGATCCGAAGCAGGGTGTGGCGCAGGGTGACGTCTATCAGATGATGGCTTATGGGCAACTTTACCAATGTGACCGACTGACATTGCTCTACCCACATCACTCGGCGATTACACGAACCGATGGCATCCAAGCAGCGCATAAAGTCAACGGTATGGATCGTTGGTTGAAAATGGCTACAGTTGACGTTAGCCGAAGCGACATGCTCTGCGAGCGTTTGCGGACTCTCGCGTGCTCCGATTCCGCCATGGTTGACTAATGATGCGCAGTGCATTGCCCCGGGTTGAAAAGCATTCAAAGCAAATTTCTAGGTACTCCAGTGGGGGCAAAGCGGATGTCACGGCACTTCGCAAACGAGGCTGATTTTCATCAGCGCATAATCGACAATCCAGACGCTTTTCCTGACATATTTCGCGGAACTCCCGCTGCAAAAACGCTATTCTGGGCCCATGAGCTCACTTTGCACGACGCCGGTCGCCGGGGCGGAAACGGAAGTGCAGACCTGCTGACAGTAGATTGCACCGGAATGGTTTGGCTTATCGAGGTGAAGTTCAACTTCTCTCGAGAATCCGGCGCGCGGATCTGGCGTGACCAACTCACCCGGTATCGCAAAGCTCTCATGACGATGTCGTGGCAGGAGATCGTTCGTTATACTCATCGCTTTCTGACTGGTTTTGAGAAGACGAAGCCTCAGATTTCTTTCCGCACGGATGCGCGCAGCTTGGAAGAATGCATTGTCGACTGGCTGGCCGCCAGCAACGGCGATGCGGTTCCTAGCGCTTCGATTGTGTCGATGATGGCGGAGCGATTACGGACGGGCAATTTTGGGATAATGCTCGTGTCGGATTACTTTGACGCATCCAACTTGGTCGAAGCGCAGTCTTTTGCGGGCACGGAACATATCGGTCCGGTAGCGTATGCTGTCATTGATCCGGATGCGACCGGATTCAACTGGAATGTAAAGTATTTCCGTCCGGTCATCGATCAATCCTCAGCGGCGGAAACTTTTGCGACGAGCAACTTTGTGACGAGAACAATGCCGCTTGTCACACCGTCTCGGCTGCGATCGCTGGTTTCCCCAGCCTGTTGCGATCTACTCGATACCGTCGTTTATCCGCGACTTCGGGCGCTCGGATGGAATGAACAGCACCAGCCAAAAGCCAGCGCGTTTGATGCTTTTATCCCGGCTGGTCAACATTCCTTGCCATTGCTTGTTGTGGGGACATCCGAACGTGATGCCAGAGCATTAGAGCGCCATACCAAGATCGAAGGCGGCCAAACATTAAAAATCAACCCGAGGTTCAAAGCAGTCCTCAATCAGACGGGAAATCTGACCTTTGTAAACGCCTATATGAAACGCTTCTATGGACTGGGCTGGCGTGGCCGGCGGCGCCAGAACAAGCATTTGCGCTGGGGGGTTGAGGACATCTCGGCCGACGAAATCAGAGCTTCGGAAGCTGCAATGATCTACTATCCTAGTGAGGAGCGACGGGACCACGACGGCAGGGAAGGTGACGTCGAAAGCCTATCGCAGTTTTTCACCGTTTTTGAGGAAATGATTGCCTTGATGCCCGAGGCTAGCGCGAAGGCCGCCGGAGAGATCTAGGCGCGACCAGAGATTGGCTCGTCGTTTCACAAGGGAGGCCCGCGTTCACGGATTCTCATTGCGATGGAGAGAAAGGACAAGGGCAGTTCTTCCGAGCCCAGCGCACAGCGTGTTGCCAGGATGTTCACGGTTCGGGCCAAAAAGATCGCATAATGTATCGTCGGGAACTGCGCTGGTCGACGCGTCGAATGCGAGGTCGGTTCGGACCAGACTTCGGAGTGGCTCTGGAATTTGTCATGCGGGTGCATTACACTGACTATGAGTGAAGGGAGACTGGCAAATGGTTTCAAATGCACTGGTCCAGACTCGGATAGATGCTGACGTCAAAGAGCGCGCCACGGCGGTCCTAGAAAACATGGGCTTGACGGTCTCGGATGCCGTTCGAATCCTATTAACCCGGACGGCGAATGAAGGCGCCCTGCCGCTGGAACTTGTCAGCCATAGCGAGGCCTATGATGCCTGGTTCCGCGCCAAGGTATTGCAGGCGCTCGAGGACACCCGATCCGACGTCGATGATGCCGATGCCGATGCGCACTTTCGCGCGCGCCGGGCGGCGGCCTTGCGCAAGGCCGTGGTGGGTGACCGATGAGGCTTGTCTGGGCACGGTACGCCCTTGACGATCGGGACACCATCTTCAGTCGCATTGAAAGCGAGAACCCGAAGGCGGCAATTCATGTCGACGAGGAGATCGTCCGCGCAGCACGTCGCCTTCTCGACTTTCCCGAAAGTGGTCGGCCTGGCCGGATTGCCGGAACGCGCGAGCTTGTCATCCCGCGCACGCCTTACATTGCTGCCTATGTGGTGATGGCGGATAGGGTTCGTATTCTGCGTGTGTTGCATGGCGCTCAGATGTGGCCCGACGAGCTTGATGACAAGTAGACGCGGCCGCTGCCTCACCGGGAGAACTGCTCTGATGGTAACTGACGCTGAGGATGATGGCACACGCGACGACGATCTCGCCTGGCGATGGCACGACAATCTCATCTACGGGATACGGTTCGATATTGGCGATCCGGAAAGGCAAGATTGGCGCAGCGACCTGGTACTCGACATCGACTTCATCGTCGAGTGGCTTTGTGAGGGTTCCGGGGAGGCTCGCTTCCGCGTGGCGCCAGCCACGCTGATGTTCCACGACGTCGCTGATCTGCAGCTGTCCATAGATCACGGCGACAGCGAGGGGCGGACCGCCTTGAGCGAACCATCCATCGACCGGGTCACTCGGGAGCGCTTGGTGCGACCGTTCGAGTTTTGGCGTTGGACGATCAGCTTGAACTCGCCTCCGGGCGGCAAGATCGCGTTCTGTGCCAGCGGGTACTCCCAAATGCTCCGGGCCGATCCCCGGTTAGTAAGCGAGCAACATCTGCCGCGTGACGAGCGCCCTTGAGGCCATTAACTGCGATCAAGTCCTCGCGACGAGACTTCGGCGATCTTTTGCTCGACCCATGCGGACAGTTCGGCCCAAAGCTGCTGATCCAGCCCAACGTGGCGCGCAATGTCGATGATCCGTTGATAGGAGATTGGCGTGACAGCGGCTTTGCCGCTGCTATGCCTCGGATTGATCAGTCCCAGCTTAGCCTTCCGTGCTGTCGGAAAATTTGGGTGGTCGGCAAATGCGGCGACGGCGGCGGTCTGAAGCTTACGGTGCTCGCCTATGGCCGCCGCGAGCACCGCATTCCGCATCCATTGATACGCGTCGCTCGCGAAGGGGCAGGGCGCATAGTCTCCCGCGGGGTCCAATGCGAAGACCTTGGGAATGTAATCCCAATAGCGAATCCCTTTGCCTGCGAGGCTACATCGGGAACGCACACCGCTAAGTGGATTGACCTGCTCGGCATAGCTCCCAGTGCACTGGGGCTTTCTGGTGCGTGACCCGGCGGTTTGGCTGCATTTCCCACCCGGCTCGGTAAACTTGCATTCGATCACGAGCGCAGCGTTCGAGCCGACTGCAAGGGCATCGACCTGCGTGGGCCGGGATTCGCGCAAGAGCCGATCCTTATCCGTCCATTCGAGCGTTATCGACCAGGGACCGCCGGGTGCCACGCCCACATGCTGAGCAATAGCATCGAGGACGCGATCGCGATCGATGCTCATCTTGAGTGTGCCGAATACATCAATCGCGATCGCTTGCGATGAATGAGGCTTGTGCGCCTGAATTCTGTTGGCGCGGTCACGATGCCAGGGAAATGTGACCCAATCGCCGATGGCGCCGTGACTGGCTGGAAACAGGTTCTCTCGAACCGTCGTGAAATCAGATGCCATGGGCGACCAGCCATTCAGATGCGGTCAGGCTATCCGTGGGTGTCAGCCCCATGAAGGTGAGCCGACGTGTAGTGGCGCTTGGGAGCACGTCAGCGGAGAAGCAGGGGGAGCGGAATCCCATCGTCAGCGCGAACCGCATTTCGGGAGTTCCGGCTTGTCCACCAACTTTTCGACCAATCGCTTTAGGTCTGACGGAGTGGTCTGCCCGGCCACGACCTCGTAATAGCCGATTCCCGCCCGCCGCAGCGCCTCTTTCTTGACGGCATCGCGCGCGGCCGCGGCGCCCTGATGATGCGCTCCGCCCTGGTACTCGATGGCGTGCCGAGGCTGGCAGTTACCATCCACCAGCAGGAGGTCGACTCGCTTCGCGTTGACGCAACTGAACGCGTTCGCGTCTTTACTGCGGAGGATTTCTCCCAACGAGACTTGTGCCATCACCTGCCAAGTCGGATTGCAGCCGATCACCAGGCGATCGAGCTCCTTGAAGACGCGCGCCTCGCTCTTGTTGAGCAGCGGCTGAATCGTGAAGCTCGAGCCCATGACAATCCGCAGCTGTTCGGCGGCGTCGGGCCGTTTCGGTGAGTCCGGAATACTCGTGGGAACCCATGGCCCTGAAGCGATGTTCGTCCCAGGACCTCCCTGCCAGCGTGAGCGGTTTCTTGCCCGCCATGCCTGCCTTCGTATCCGGCTCAATGCCTGCTCAACCGTAATGCCAGCAAAGGCGCCGACGACCAGAACGGCGACGAGGAGGTGAGGCTTTTCGATGAGCGCTAGGATCTCAGCCGGGCTTACGCTGATGCCGCCCGCAGCACCGACCGCGAGCGCGCCGATGACAAGTCCAGGTGCCGTGAACAGCACCGGCCTCCTTTGCGGGCGATAGTACATGCCCCTCTCCGCCATTTCGCGCGTAGATGGTAACCGCGCGAGCCTGGCGAGGAAAAGCTACACAAAAGAGTTAGTACGGCGGCTTCAGCGCCGCATCACCTCGGCCAGCCGGGCAGAGGAATGGACAACACACCGCGGCACGGCTTCTCACGCCCGTTTGGACGTTCGTGGACTATGCCGCCTCCCACACCTGGTTTAGGATCTTGGCTGCAAGCGCGGCCTTGTCCTGGGGCAAGAAGCGGCCATAGTGACTGGCGACCATTTCGGCGGTGTCCTGGATGGCATAGCTCGCCTGCTCGTAGGAGCCCGTCTGCTTGAGAATATGGGTGGCGAGCACGTCACGGACATTATGCGGCCCATGCGGCAGCAGGCCCTTGATCGCGCCGCGACCGGTATAGGGATTGTAGATGCCATAGCGTTGGATCGTCAGGCGCCAGGCTTCATAGAAGGTCGTCTGGTTGTACGCCGCGTCCCGGCTGTTGGCCTTCACCGTCTTCACGAACAGAGTGCCGGAATCGTCGGCGCCAGCGAGGAGCACGCCGCGATGCCGCTCGATGTAGGCGTTGAGGTATTTGTAGAGGTCGAGAAGGTCCGGCAGGATCAGGCGGAAGGGTTTCGAGCCGAAGAAGGAGGAGTTGGCATTCTTGAAAGCGTTCGCCGGGACGAGCACCTCCCAGCCGCAGTCGCGATCGCTCCAGCGGATTTCGCCACGCTTCATATCCTCAAGCCGGCGCTCCGATGTCGGGAAATGCCCGCGCGGGCAGACAAGCAATTGCCGCAGGTTCTTCTGGCGAAGGCCGAGGTGCAGGCCGAGCCGCAACATCAGGAACGACCTGACAGCCTCGGCGGCGGCCCGCGGATAGCGATCCTCGTCCGGCATGCGCTTGAGAATCTCGTCTGTGATCTTGCGATACTCGGCGAGCGGGCTGTCCGCCTCGAGCACGCACATGATCGGTTCGAACGGATCTCGATGAACCCGCATCACCCGCTGGATCTCCTTCGAACGATGCGACGCGTGTTTGAAGCACGTGTTGCAGGCCGCATGCCAATCCCGTTTGGCCGCCGCGATTTCCGCCGCGGAGATCAGTCCGGGGATCGGCTTCACTTGTTGGATGAGTTCCGGATGTTGCCAAAGCCAACCCGTTTCGGCGCGCAGCAGATTCAGAAGAACGCTCAGCATGTCCTCTTCCCAGGTGGTGTAGAAGCCTCGTCGGCGCTCACGCCACTGCAGATACCAGTCCCAGACTCCGGGGAAAACCAGGATGCCGAAGGTCAGCTGGCTCAGCGGAACGCCATAGCCTTTGACCGGGCCCTTCGGAGATGCCGCCAGGGCACCGAACATCAGGCCGAGATGTTCGATCTTCTGCGCAGCCGTTTCCTCTCCCCAGACGCCGTTTCGCTGGAACCCGAGTGCCGTCAGCGTCGCCGTCTTGAAACGGATGAGATTGGCCATTTCGATGGCCAGTCGGGGAGGGGCGTCGACCACACCGGAGAGAAGATCGGGATCCTCGATCGCCGTGTCGTCCTCCCGCCAATCCGGGCCCTCGGCTGGCGCTCGCGGTGAAGGAGACCCGCCGTAGGAAATCGCCGGGAAGCGGATGGCGTAACGCTGCCTCGTCGCCATAGCCTGGAAACGACGGTAGTCGGTGGAACCGGAAATGATCACCCGGCGAACCCATTCCAGGATTTCCTCGCGCTTGGCAAAGGACAGGCTGTTGAAGTTGTCCGGCAGATGCCAGGCGAGCCGGCGCCGCTCCGCGGCACCGATATCGCTTCCAACCTCGTGGCCCGACGCCGATCGCGCCTGGTGCGGCAGCTTGGCTTTGAAGTAGCCGTCGGGAAGCCGGTACCGTCGTTCGATGCGAGAGAGGATATCGAAGCTCGCGAGAGACCGCGGCACCTTGGTGGCCGCCGTCCAGCTCAGGAGCGTTTTGTGATCGAAGGTATCTTCTTCGCGGACAACGGCGCGATGCAGATGCCAATAGCTGTCGCCGTGCCGGCGCATGTGATAAATCAACGCCTGTTGAAACCCTTCGGGCTCCTCGGTCCAGTCGAACAGCGGCGTCGGAAATTCCTCGATCGGCTTTGGCTGAACGCCCGGTTTCGCTCTGGTCTGCTCTCGTTCAACGCTACCCATCGCCGCCGAGGAGCGCCTCCGAGTCATCACTATTTTAGCCGAACCGGCTGCAGCCTTTGCTTTTCTCTTGGGCCGCTCGACTACGGGGCGGTCATCCTCTGCCGGTCGTTCCTTGCCCAACCACCGGATGATGGCTTCAAGGCCAGAACGAACGGTCTTCTTCAGCTCCGCCGTCATCTCATCTTCGATGCCGCAGGCCTCCGTGACCGCCTGCCAATCGATCCGCCCGTTCCGCAGGGGCGGCGTCTTTCGGTAGATGACCAGACTAATGAGATAAGGCCTGATGTTCTCAAGCGCCCGCTTCGAGGCGAACGGAGCGATACGGACGTCGCAGAATTCAGAGATCTTGCGCTGGAAGTGAAGGGATGAAGTAGACTGGTTTCTCATGGCGATAAGCAGTTCACGTGATCCTTGGCTGATTTGGTGCCGGGCGGGCCTGCTAAGCCGATATGGTTAACGAAAACTGAATCTCTTCAGGATGGACGTGCGAGCGCCGTGAAAGTCTTGATTTCAACTCTGTCGAGCAGGCCCGAGAATCTGCTATAGCCGCAATATGGGATTCGGGGTTTTCATTCATCGCTCAGATTCGATCTACGACGACAGTCCGGCGGAACGATATCAGTTTCCGAGACAATATTTGGGACGTGTCCAGGCGTGCATCGGAGATTGGATCATTTACTACGAGCCGAGGAAGGTTGCTGGGACGCGCGGGTACTTTGCCATCGCCAAAGTCGGTCAGGTTATTCCAGACCCCAAAGCGCCCGGCATGTACGTCGCGCTGATGGAGCCGGGGACCTATCTCGATTTCATCAACCCGGTTCCCTTTAGCAATGCCGAAGGGGTGATCGAACGCGGCGTGCTGAATGACGACGGCCGCATCTCCGGACGGGCGCAATCCGCCGTAAGGCCGATCTCTCCGGGTGATTTCAATCGCATTCTGTTACTAGGTTTCGATGAACACGAGCCGGAGTTGCCACGGGTCGGCGAGCCAGAGATAGTCAATCCGGCGCCGGGACTGGGCGAGCAACCGCAGGGTCCCTTCGTTTTTGAACAGGAACGTGATCGCGTCGCTCAGCTTACGTCTCGAATCGTTCGCAATCGTTTTTTCCGCCGCCTTGTCCTCAAAGCCTACGACAAACGATGCGCGATCACCGGGCTGAAGCTGATTAACGGCGGCGGTCGTGCCGAAGTCGACGCCGCGCATATTCGCCCGGTGGAAGCCAAAGGCCCCGATATTCTGAGCAATGGCATTGCCCTTTCCGGAACAGCGCACTGGATGTTCGACCGGGGCCTAATCAGCCTTTCCGACGATTTGGACATCCTTGTTTCACGGCAGGTGAACGACCCGGAGAGCATCCGGTTGCTCATCAACAGAACGGGGCGAGCGATCGTGCCGCATCGGGCTTTCGAAAGGCCGCATCCGCACTTCCTCCGATGGCACCGCGAAAACTGCTTCAAACATTAAGGCTGCAGGGATTTCACAGCGAGCATCATGGGGTCCGCGGTTCGATTCTCCTCAAGGCGAGGCATGCGCAGTCGACGGTTAGATGGGCGATAGATCGACCGCCTCCGCGGCTTCCCCTACAAGGTTCTCCAAGCCGAAACACAGCCGGTGGCAACCGTCATCTCTCGGCGCGCATCCAAAAAACGTTCAGGCAGGCAGTCGCTCACTGCGGTCAACGTCGGCCGAGGTGCGCCAAAAGCGGTCGTCTCGAACATGGTTGGCGGTGACCAAAATGGGGCCGATGAACGAACCCGCTGCGCGGGAGTGCGCCCGCGTTTGAGGTAGAGGGCACAGGCCGGTCGTCGCGTGTGCATTGAGCGTGGTTTGGCTGAGGCAGAGCATGGCGGGCTTCTTCAACAAGGAGCCTGACCATGACCCATCCCGTTCTCGATGCACCGATCAGCCCGCTACGCCAACGGCTAATCGATGACATGAACATGCGGCGTTTCTCGCGGGAAACGCAGCGCAACTATCTCCGTGACATCGGACGCTTGGCGACATTCCTCGGGCGTTCACCAGACACGGCGACCGCCGACGACCTGCGGCGGTTCCAGATCGAGCAGCAGGAGGATGGCGTTCCCGTGCCGACCATGAACAGCATCGTGTCGGCGCTGCGCTTCTTCTTTACCCATACGGTCGACCGGCCGGACCTGGCCCGCAAGCTGGTTCGTCTGGCGCATCCGCGCAAGCTGCCCGTGGTGCTCAGTCGCGACGAGGTCGCGCGCCTCCTCAACGCCACCACCTGCCTCAAACACCAAGTCGCGCTCTCGGTCGCCTACGGCGCAGGCCTGCGGGTCGCCGAGGTGTCGATGCTGAAGGTCGCCGACGTCGACAGTGAGCGCATGCTGTTGCGTGTCGAGCGCGGCAAGGGCGGGCGCTATCGCAATGCCATGCTGTCGCCGGACCTGCTCACGCTTCTGCGTGAGTGGTGGAAGGTCGGACGTCAGCAAGGCGTGATGCACCGCGACGGCTGGCTGTTCCCAGGGCAGCACGCGATGAAGCCGATTAGCACGCGGCAGCTCTATCGTATCGTCGTCGAGGCGGCGCAGGCCGCCGACATCGCCAAGCGGGTCGGGCCGCACACGCTGCGTCACAGCTTCGCGACACACCTGTTGGAGGACGGCACCGATATCCGGATCATCCAGGTCCTGCTCGGGCACGCCAAGCTGAACAGCACCGCCTTCTACACCAAGGTCGCGACCCGGACAGTGCGCACGGTCACGAGCCCGTTCGACAAGCTCGGGCTGTTCAAGCCGGGAGAGAACTCGCCCGACGGCTGAGCCGTGCGCGTCTCGATCGAGGTCGCCGACATCTTCCGTGCCGCAGGACCCGCCTATCGGGCCGCCCATGCCGGCCAACTGAGCCTCGCCCAGCTCAAGGTGATGTCGGCTATCGAGAACTGCCGCACTGCTGCCCTTGGCGGTCATGTCGAAGCCTGCGAGGACTGCGGCCACTGGCGCGTCGCCTACAACTCCTGCCGTAACCGCCACTGTCCCAAGTGCCAGGGCGCGGCAGCGCGGACATGGTTCGCCAAGCGTGAGGCCGACCTCTTGCCGGTCGGATATTTCCACGTTGTATTTACGTTGCCCACCGAGGTTGCCGACATTGCCTTCCAGAACAAGGCGCTCGTCTACGACCTGCTGTTTAAGCCAGCGTCGGAGACGATGCTGACGATCGCGGCTGATCCCAGGCACCTCGGAGCCAGGATTGGTATCACCGCCGTGCTTCACACCTGGGGCTCGGCGATGACCCACCATCCCCACGTGCACATGATCGTGCCGGGCGGCGGTATTGCACTCAACGCAAGCCACTGGATATCGTCGCGGCCGGCATTCCTGCTTCCGGTGCGTGTGCTCGGCAAGCTGTTCCGTCGATTGTTCCTCACCCGGCTGCTCGCGCTGTACGAGGTGGACCGGCTTACCTTCTTCGGATCGTTGGCGCACCTCGCCGAGCGACGCGCCTTCCTGCGTCACTTGGCGCCGGTCCGGAAGAAGCACTGGGTGGTCTACGCGAAGGCGCCCTTCGCCGGACCGGAAGCAGTGCTCGCTTACCTGTCGCGATACACCCACCGGGTCGCGATCTCGAACAGCCGCCTGATCGCCTTCGACGCGAGCGGCATCACCTTCCGCTACAAGGATTATCGCCGCGCCGGCGCCGACCGGCAGCAGGTCATGACGCTCGGCGCTGACGAGTTCATCCGCCGCTTCCTGCTCCATGTCCTGCCGCGAGGCTTCCACCGCATCCGGCACTACGGATTGCTCGCCGGCTCCGCCCGCAAGGCCAGCCTCCTGCTTGCGCGCGAACTGCTAAACATCGCCGCGCCGCCCGATGACGGCACCCCGAAAAAGCCGGAGGACTTCAGCCCGATATGCCCCTGCTGCGGCGGACGCATAGTCGTCATCGAGGTGTTCGAACGGTGGAGGCAGCCTCGTGGACCCCCGGACACTTCGAAAGCGAACCGGGAGACCGTCCCATGACCCGGCATGACATGCTTCAACCCCAAGCCGCAGGCGCTCAAACTCCGGCAACGGATCCACGCGTGCCCATGGCGATCATCGACGCCGACAGAGCCACAACCAGCCGTGTGCCGGGTCGACAACACCGCGCTGAGGCGCAACGAAGCGGCCCGTCCGCATCCAACCTGTTACCTCCCGGCGACGCGCCAGCCATCGCCGACATCTGCCGAAATCCGAAATCTCCATAACCTTCGCCCTGTGGCCCGCGGGTTCCTTCCTCGGGGACTTTCGTACGCCCGCCGGCGCCCGAAACTCTTCACGAGAGCGGCCGAACCGCTTTCGGTTTGCGGCGAGCGATAGCGGACGTTCAGCATGCAAGGCGCAGTGTCTTGGCTGACCCGAAGCGGACCTCGCCCCCTTAGGATGCTAAGCTTCGCCTTGGGTGAAAGGCGTCCCTTCGCCTTGCTCAACTGAACGAGCAAGTTGCGCCAAATGCGGAACTTGCCGGACGGCGCTGCAAAGGCGCAAAACGCTCCCCTCGCAGACATAGCTCCATTGAAGGCCTGCAACTCTGAGAGGTCAGGAACATGGTGGTGTCTTAGGTCGCAGGGGGATTTTCGCGACCGATGTGCATGCCGCTATCCTGCTGCATGTATCCTTCAATCGTAATCGATTGAAGGATAAAAACATGCAGAAATTCAAATGGCTACAGCGACCCTTGCGCGTCCAATAAGACGCGCGGCGCTGTAGCGTAGCTTTTCAGCACAAAGGAGCTTCCCCATCATGTCGGAAAAATCTGAGAAGGGCCTCGATCGCCGCGACTTTGTGATTGCATCAATCGCCACCGTGGGCGCGTCCGCTGTCCTCGCCCGCAACGCTGGCCCTGCGCAAGCCCAGGACACGTCTGCATCCTCCGGCAATACGGCATCGGTGGCACCACTGGGGACGACTTATACGGGCGATGTGATCGACGGGAAGAAAGTCGTCAGCATGCTCGACGTGAACGACCTGGAGCCTGGAAGGAAGCACCTTCTGTATTTCCAGGGCGTGCAGATGCCCAGCGGACAGCACTGGTATGTCTCCGTGACGGTCGCCAAGGGGGCGAAGCCGGGCAAGCGTGGCGTTCTTACCAGCGGTGTACACGGCGACGAGATTAGCAGCATACATACGGTCCAGACCGTGATGAACCAGCTCGACCCCGCTGAGATGTCGGGCACGGTGACGGCGGTCACGGACGTGTCCCCTCCAGCCCTGCAAAGCATGCAGCGCAGATGGCCCAACCAGGGCAGAGGCATCGACCTGATCGATTTGAACCGGGTGTGGCCCGGGAACGAGAACGACGTCACTGCACCCGGCCGACACGCCTGGCTCCTGTTCAACAGGCTGCTGCGGCCGAACGCCGACTTCGCGCTCGACTTCCACACCGGCACAACCGGATTCGAAGTCACCGACTTCAATGTCGGCGGCATGGACGTACCCGAGGTCAAGGCGATGGTGGAGCTCTATCCGATCAGCCAGATCTACGACAACCATATCTATCCGGGCGTCCTGCAGAACGCGTTCATGGACGTGGGCATCCCGGCCTTTACGCCGGAGGTCGGCGCCGCGCGCGTGCTGGACCTCGAAATGATCCCACTGTTCGTGGAAGGGACGATGAACGTCCTCAAACATCATGGGATCGTTGCCGGGCCGATGGGCCGTACAGCCAAGGACGTGACTGTCTTTATCGGCGACAGTTCCTTCCCGATCCTGGCCACGGAGGGAGGGATCGTCGAGCATCTGGTCAAGCTGAACGACAAGGTCGAGCCCGGACAGAAGATAGCCGTCCAGCGCAACAGCTTCGGCGAAGTGGTTGCAGAATATACGAGCGGGGTGTCCGGAGAGCTAATCGGCCAGCGAAGCGATGCAATGGCGGAACCCGGCAACCCCTTGGTATTCATCCTTTTCCACAAGGCGACCCCGGAGGGCGTTGAGACCTATCCCGAGTAGTCCACCCGCCCGCAAGCAAACCTTCACATTTGCGAACGGCGTTGCGCGGGCTGTATTTGCCGTGGCTGCTCAATGGCGGTTTGGAAACCCATTCGAGACGTTTGCGCACATTTCCCGGAATGACCGAAAATGCCGTCGCGACGTTGACCACGAATGACCGCAACGGCTCGAGAGCGGAGACTGGCGCTTCCAGGATAACTTCCGCTCCTGGCGCAACCTCGACCTATAGCGTCGTCGTCGGCGAGTCTGCTTTCAGGAAGTGGCAAACCTGATCTCTACGGCCGACATGAGGCGCAAGACAGTCGCCGAGCTTACTTGCGGCGAAGGTCTGCTGGCGAGCCCCATCCGGTCCTTCCAGGTGTCGCCGTCAGCGGCACAGGTGGGTGGAATCCAGCAATTCGCTGGCAGAGTATCGAATGGCAGCATTGCCTGCACTGCGGGCGTTCATCGCCCTCGAGTGAACTTTACCCAAAACGGAAGCCCATCTGATCCAGTCGAACTCTCACTCATGGCCGGACGCGCTCGTTCGGGCAAGCGAGTGCCACGGTACTTTGACCATCGAATGGTCTACCGTTCCTCCGGCGGCTTGAGTTGCCGGAACTGCAGCAACAATAGAAGGTCGTAGGTGATCTTCAGCGCGGCACAGATGACGAGCGGCAAAGACCGATAGGAGGCGGCAAAGAGAGCACCCGCAAGGGCAGGGCTCGCCGCTGCGGCCAGACTGCGCGGCACGGATGTGAAGCTCGCGGCGGCGGCCCGCTCCGCCTCCGTCACAACGGCCATCACATAGGACGAACGCGTCGGCACGTCCATCTGCGACAGCGCCGCTCGGACCAGCAGCAGGGCAAGCGCCAGAGGCAAGGTGGGCGCGAACGCAGCCAGCAGAAGTGCGATGCTCGACGGAATGTGGGTGAACACCATGGTGTTGATGAGACCGATACGCCGCGATAGCCATGCGGCGACAGGAAACGAGAACGCCGACAGCACGCCTGCCCAGAAGAAGAACACCCCGGCTTGCGCGAGCGACAGATCGAAACGTTCGAACAGCCACAGCGCCAGCAGCGACTGGACGACGAAGCCGCCGGCGAAGGCGTCGAGGCTGAACAGGGCTGCGAGCTTCAGAACGACGGGGCGCGAAGGACCGAGCGCAGCGGTTTTGGCAGTTTCGTGGCTGGCGATGCGCTTCGGTATGCGGGCATACAGAAGGCCGCCGGCAATGCCCAGGAGCGCGTAGAGCACGAACATCAGCTTGATTGCCGTCAATCGTCCCAGCCCCGTGACAATTGTGAAATCCGGCAGGGCGGACGCGAGCGCGCCGGCGGCACTGGCGAGCGCTCCGACGAGGCTGTAGCGGGCAAACATCCTCGTCCGCTCCGCATCGGTCACTTCGCGTGTGAGCGCCGCGTGCTCCAGCGGCACGAAGACACTCACGCTGCCTGCCGACGGATTGATTGTGCCGGCAAATGCGACCACCAGCAGCAGCAGATAATCGTGCACCAGGGACATGGCGACGCCCGTGGCGGTCATCAGGCTCGCGGCGGCGAGCAGCAACCAGCGAAGATCGTGGCGCGCGCCGAGGAACCCGACGGCAATCGTCAAGAGCGCAGAGCCAAAGAGCGATGCCGTCGCAATGAGGCCGACCTGCAGCGGCGCGAATCCGAGGGCGAGCAGATAGACCGGCAAGAGGATAGCCACGAACCCGTCGCCGAAGTCGCGTAAAGTGCGCGCTCCGAAAAGATATGTTGCCGGATGGGTGCTTTGCACGGATCTCACGGCATCTATCGCCCAGCGGCCTCCTGCGCTCAGCTTTAGCGTTTACGACATCATCAGCGTCCACGTCATACCGGCGACGGCACAGGCCAGCAGCGTCGCAATCACTGATACACGGAACCGGAAGATTGCAATCCCTGCTGCCACGGTCAGCACGAGCGACGGCAGAACGAGCGAGCTCAGCACCGGCACGTCGAGCGAGAACCGGCCGAGGTTCCGGGTGACGACCTCGGAAAACAGCGTGTGCAGGCCGAACCAGACAGCCAGATTGAGGATCACCCCGACGACGGCGGCGGTGATCGCCGACATCGCGCCGGTGAGCGCCACGTTGTTGCGCAGCCGTTCGATGAACGGCGCTCCGAGGAAGATCCAGAGGAAGCAGGGGACGAAGGTCACCCAGGTCGTCAGGATCGCCGCAAGCGTCGCCGCCGTCATCGGGTTCAGCGATCCAGGATCGCGGTAGGCTCCCATGAAGCCGACGAACTGAACCACCATGATCAGCGGGCCAGGCGTCGTCTCGGCCATTCCGAGACCGTCGAGCATCTCACCGGGTTTCAGCCAGCCGTAATGCTGAACCGCCTCCTGGGCGACATAGGCAAGGACCGCGTAGGCTCCGCCGAAGGTAACGACCGCCATCTTGCTGAAGAACACGCCGATCTGGGTGAAGACGTTGTCGACGCCGAGGAAGGCTGTCAGCAGCGCCAACGGCACGAACCAGAGCGCAAAGAACACAGCCGACACCCGCAGCGACCAGGCGAGGTTCGGGCGAGCATGAATCGGCGTTTCTTCGCCAAGAACCGAGTCCTCGTCCTTGAGGATGGGTCCCGTGCCCGCCTTGTGACCGCCGCCGATCTGGAAGAGCGGTGAACCGGACCGGCCGCCGACATAGCCAATGATGCCGGCGGCCAGGATGATCAGCGGAAACGGCACGCGGAAGAAAAAGATGGCGACGAAGGCGGCCGCGGCGATGCCGATCATCAGTCGGTTTTTGAGCGCCCTGCTGCCAATCCGAAAGACGGCATGGACGACGACCGCAAGCACCGCTGCCTTGAGGCCGAAGAACAAGCCCTCGACAACGGTAACGTTGCCGAAGGCGGCATAGATGTAGCTCAGACCCAGAATGGCGAGGAAACCGGGCAGCACGAAGAGCGTACCGGCAACGAGGCCGCCGGCAGTGCGGTGCAAGAGCCAGCCGATATAGACGGCGAGCTGCTGCGCTTCGGGTCCGGGCAGCAGCATGCAGTAGTTCAACGCGTGCAGGAAGCGATGCTCTCCGATCCAGCGCTTCTCGTCGACGAGGATGCGGTGCATCACCGCGATCTGCCCGGCAGGGCCGCCGAAGCTCAACGCCGCCACTCTCAGCCAGACCCAGACGCCTTCGCTGAACGGGATGCCGTGGCTGTACGGCTGCCGCGCCGCATCGGGCGCGGCCTTGTCGGCAAGCTCGGTCATCTCAGGCATCCTTTTTCGGCGACGGCCAGTTATGCGTTTCGTCGGTCGCATCACGGCACCAACGGTAGAAGGCGTCATAGAGCAGCATCCCCGCCTCGAGCTGCTCGAGATCATCGGCGTACATGCGCGACAGGCCGAGCGATGCCGCGAGCAGGCCCGGCGCCTCCGGAGCGAGGTCGAGGCGGGCAGTGTCCGCGCCGCGCACGATGGTCGCGAGCCGCAGCATCGGTTCCGTCGCAAGGCCGAATTCCTCGACCATGACATCGAAGGTGCAAAGCTCGCCCCTATGGCTCCAGCGAACGGGAGAGTCGATGTCGAAGGGGGTTGCAGCAAAACGTTCGCCGACCATTTCGACCTCGGGCGGCGACACGTACAGGAAGACCGCCCGCGGATCGACAAAACGGCGGATCAGCCAAGGGCAGGCGATGCGGTCGATCTTCGGCCGCGCCCGCGTTACCCAGACAGTGCGTCCGCTGGCATCCCGCTCCGGCATCGCGGATATAGGCACGGCCGGATGGCCGCCCTCTGCCCAGGCTTCGAAACCGCCCTCGAGCACCTCGGCGGCAATGCCATAGTTCCGGAGCCAGGCGGCGACACCGGCGCTGAGTTTCTTGCCGCGATGGCAGACGACGACGGCGGAGTCGCTATCGATCTCCGCAGCCCAGTCCTGCACGTTGCGATAATCGCGCCGTACCGATCCCGGTACCAGGCGCGGGTCGACCTCGAAGTCCTCGTCGATGCGGACGTCGATCAGCGCAGGGCACTTCGGGGTGCCGATCAAGCGGGCGAGTTTGTCAGGTGAAATTTCAAGAAGTGACGACATGGCGCGTCCTCCGGGTGAGCGGTTGAATGGACGCGATACTTCGGCTGTCGCCTCGTGGGGTGATCGCAACCCCATGCGCGATTTTTTGCTCGCTTTGACCGGAGCTGTCAAGGCGGATCGATCGCTCGGTCAGCGCATGAATGGACAAAGAGGACAGAGGGTAGTTTGGCCGCTATTACGCCTTCAGGGGTCCTGCGGACTGCGCAATCAGGTATCGGAGCCCCTTGGCTCCGACGTCACCTTGCTCGACAATCCTGAAGCCGTTTTGGCTGAGATCGGTCGCGACCTTACCCAGATCGACGTGGCCGTGCCGGTGGAAACGGAAAATGTGGTTCTGCCTCGCTGACTTTGCAAAGTCGACGATCAGCACGCGCCCGCCCGGCTTCAAAACCCGCAAAGCTTCTCTGCCGAATTCCGCGCGGCCCGTCTTCGGCAGGTGATGCAACATAAGGGTGCTGAGGACGACGTCGAATTCCCCGTTCTGGTACGGCAGTTGCTGGGCGGTGGCGGTTGTGAAACTGATCCGGAGCCCCGCTCGATGGGCTTTTGCCGTCGCGCGTGCGACCATCTCGGCTGATGCATCGACCCCGTCTACACGTCCCGCCGGTCCGACCTGCTGCTTGGCGAGCAACGCCACGGTGCCGGTGCCGCAGCCGATATCGAGGACCGCTTCTCCCGGCTTCAGCCTCGCGAAACTCAGCATCTTCTCGCGGAAAGCGCGCTCGCGGCCGTAGGTCAGAAACCAGGCCAGAATGTCGTAGAGGGCGGCGGAGTGCAGCAGGATGCCGATATGCGGCGTCTTCGCCGCTCCGGGGACCGATTTTTCGGTGGTGGCGGTCAGTGAACGGTGAGCGCGGGGCCAGATAACCAAGACGGCAATGATCGCGAGTGCGCCGACATGAAGGAGGAGAACAGGAATTCCCAGGGAGAAGATCGCATTTGCCTGCCCTAGCAGGGCAAGCGCCGCGACCACCAGGACGAGTTTGATAACGACTGCCGCCCGCAGCGGAAGCCTTCCGTGAATTTTCTCAAAAAAGCTGGGGTGCATGGCGTCTCTCCTGTCGGCCTGGTTCGCTTCGAACCGTCTGCAGGAGCATAAGATACTGGACGGCGTGTCCAGTATCCGTTTTACTGGGCGCGGCGCGCCATAACGCCCAATATTGGACAGGTTGGTGGCTTGTGACCGAAAAGGGACAGCATCAGTGACCGCCGGATCGATCGATCGCCGTGTCGCCCGAACCCGGAGCCGCCTGCAACAGGCGCTGCTCAAGCTGACTGCCGAAAAAGAATATGGAGCGGTCACCGTCGAGGACATCTGCAGGGAAGCCGATGTCGGACGCTCGACCTTCTACACGCATTATCCCGATAAGGAGTGCCTGAGAAAGGCAACGATCGACGAGCATATGAAGAGCCTGCAGGCGCGCGGTGCCGAGCGTCATTCGATGCGAGACTTCGAGAGCTTCTCCTTCAGCGGGCCGGCATTTGCGCATGCTTATGCAACGCGGGAGATGCATCGGGGGCTGATGGGCGGGACAAAGCGCGAAATACCGAAAGAGATCCGCGACTGGATCAGCGGGCAAATACGCCGCGAACTGGCTGGCATCGCAGATGGTGGCAAGGATCGGGTGAGGCTTGAGATCGCCACGCGCTTCGTTACCGGCGCGTTCTTCGAGGTCATGCACTGGTGGCTTGACGGAGATGGAAGACTGCCTCCGCAAGAGGTCGACCGGATGTTCCAGAAATTGGCCTTCGACGGGGTAGGCACGGCTCTCGCCGCGCACGACGATGGCGGCGGCTAAACCGCTATGCTCGCAAGCGACCATTGAAGTGAGCGGAAAGGCATGGGGGAGTCGGGAAAAGTGGCCGATAAGGGAGTTGCCCTAAGGATCGGCGAGGCCATGGAGGGCAGGTTTTCCACCGATGGCGCTTTGACATTATTAAGTCGCATATTCGGAATTCGGTTCATCCGATGTTCCAAGTCATACAGCAGCAGGGCGGCGACATGAATTTCATCAGGATCGTGGCAGTGTTTGCCATCTCAACGCCCGCTATCCCAGCTTTGGCGGATCCCTATCAGGAGGCCGTGGACGGGCTGATGCGAGCGTCTTTCCGGCATATGGAGCAGACCTACATCTGCCGCGGCCTGACCGGTCTTTCGCGGTACCAGGACGCACTCGTTGCGGCTGAAAATGCCGTCCGTTTAACCGGGGTGCCCACCGACTTGGCAATGTCGACTGTGGCGAAAATGGCTTCCAATATTGAGACAGCACCTCAGCGAGTGCGTCAGCCCAGTCTCAGCGATTGCGCGGTCGGCGTCACCCGTACGAAGCAGGAGCTTCTGGGCTGGGGGGCGAAGTTTCGTCGCGCACAAGAGTGACTTCCCCAGGGCCGCCATTTTGGCTTCGTTGGCATCACGTCAGCCAAGGGCGCGACCACCGACATCACCGCATGAAGATCTCGTGAATCGCGACCGCGACGAGGATCACGCCGGCGGCCGCCTCGAGCGTCTTCGCTGCCGTGACCAGCAGCTCACGCCGGGTGGCGAGCAACCTCTCGATCCGCGTCCGGAAGAACACCGTGGCCAGCGCGACGCTTGAGAGCGTCAGTGTCACCCCGGTCATCATCACGATCGCGAACATGATACCGGCCTCAGGTACACCGCGCGACATGGCGAAGGTCATGACAAATAAGGTCAGAGGACAGGGGATGAGGCCGGCCATGAAGCCGACGGCGACGCTCTCGCCTTCGCCATGGTGATGCGGGGGGCGGAACAGGGCGCTCCAAAGCATCCAGACGCCGATCGCGCCGAGCAGGCCGCGGCTGACGTCCTCCAGCAGCGGGGCCGAACCGGCGCTGCCGAGCATGACCGAGACCAGCGGTAGCGAGAACAGCGCGATCAGCACTGCCATGGTCACGTGCGTCACCGACAGCGCGATCGACACCGTGAGACCGCGGGTCATCCCTGCCGACGATCCCGTCAGGTAGGTGGCGAGCACGGCCTTGCTGTGGCCAGGCGTCAGCGCATGCACCGCGCCGAAGACGATGCCCATGGGGAGAAAGGCGAGGAAGGCCGTCCAGCCGCCGCCATTCGCGAAGGTTTTGATGTGTTCGGCGAAGGCGAGATAGATGTCCCGCTGAATGTCTATTATCGTTTGCAGCAAAGCCCTTATGCCCAGTTGAGTGCGATGCCCGCGACGGTCAGGTAGCGTGTTATCTTGGAGATCGCCACCAGCACCACAAAATGCGTTAGTGGCTCTTTCATGACCCCTGCGGCCACGGTGATCGGGTCGCCGACGATCGGCATCCAGCTCAAGAGCAGCGACCACTTGCCGTAACGGTGATACCAGCGTTGAGCCCGTTCAAGCCCGGCGTCGCTTGCCGGGAACCAGTGCCTGCTCCGGAAACGCTCGATGCCGCGGCCGATCAGCCAGTTCACGACTGAGCCGAGCACATTGCCGAGGCTCGCTATGGCAATGAGCAGCCATGGCGAGTAGCCGGCGACCAGCAACCCTGCCAACGCAGCCTCCGACTGCATCGGTAGGATCGTGGCGGCAGCGAGCGCCACCGCAAACAGCCCCGCGTATGCGGTGAGGTCGCTCATCGTTCCGCAGGCCAGTCGGGATGGTGGCTGTCGATCACGAAGACATGGGTATGCTTGTGTGCGTTACCGACTGGCGTCGCTCCGGCGAGGTGGGGATGGTCCTCGGCAAGCTCTTCGTGGACGTGCTCGATCTCGTCGGGATCATGCGCGGGCCAGAGCCGCGTCGCAGCGACGATCGCGGTTGTGGCGATCACGCCGAGTGTGCCGAACGTCGCCGGCAGACCGACCGTCGCGCCAAGCCATCCGGCGAGCGGATAGGTGATCAGCCAGCAGGCATGCGACAGCGCGAACTGTGCCGCAAAAAGCGCCGGCCGGTCCTCCGGATGCGATGACCGGCGCAGCAGCCGGCCGGATGGCGTCTGCGTCAGCGAATAGCCGAGGCCGATGGCGACCCACAGCGGCAGCAGCAGTGCAAAGCTCTGGACGAACACGCCGATGAACAGACCGGCGGCGAGTACCGCGGCACCCGCCAGCATGGCAGCCCGGTCCGGCCTTTTGTCGAGAAGTCGTGGCAGCAGCAGCGCGGCGATCATCGAGCCACCGCCGAAAGCCGCTAGAGCGATAGCCGTCGCACGCTGCGTGAGCCCGAATTCCGCCTGGACCAGCACCACGGTGTTGACGATGACCATCGATCCGGCCGCCGCCACCGCGAGGTTGAGCGCGAGCAGGCCGCGCAGCCGCGGCGTGGCAAGATAGATGCGCAGACCCCGTGTCGTCCGGTCATAGATGCCGCGCCGCTCCGCCGCCTTCGGGCTCGGCAGCACGACCGAGATGACCAGGGCCGCCGAAGCGAGGAAGCCGATCACGGTGCCCGCGAACAGACTATGGAAGCTGACAACGGTCAGCAGAGCGGCTGCGAGCATCGGACTTGCGACGCTCTCGAGATCATAGGCAAGACGCGACAGCGAAAGCGCCCGCGTATACTCCTTCTCGTCTGGCAGGACGTCGGGAATGGTCGCCTGGAAGGTCGGCGTGAAGGCGGCCGACGCCGATTGCAGCACGAAGATCAGGACATAGACCTGCCAGACCTCGCTGACGAACGGCAGCAACAGCGCTACCGCGCCACGGACGAGATCGAGGCAGACGAGCATCGCGCGGCGCGGAAGCCGCTCGGCGAAGGCGGCGGCGACGGGCGCGACGCCGACATAGGCGATCATCTTGATGGCGAGCGCCGTGCCGAGCACCGCCCCCGCCTCGGCCCCCGCCAGATCATAGGCGAGAAGGCCGAGTGCGACGGTGGCGAGGCCGGTTCCGACAAGCGCGATCACCTGGGCGAGGAAGAGGTGGCGGTAAGTGCGGTTGGCGAGGACTTTCAGCATGACTTAGATCTGAGCCCACTCATCGACAGCGGATGTTGCCACGGCTACCGCCGGCTGCGCCGAAAGGAAGTGATCGGGCTCCAGCCCATGCAGCGCGCCGAGCAGGATGGCGCTTGGAACGAACAGCCAGGCATGGGCGGACCCCTGCGCAATCAGATCGGCGAAAGCGGGCATTGGCAGACCTCAGAGATATTTCGTGATCGACTTGAACTCGTCGATTGACTGGCGCTGGTCGCGAGGAAGTGCGCCGACCGTCTCCTCGAGACAATGGTCCAGGTGGTCCTGGATTAGCGTCCGCTTCGCCTGCGTGATCGCCTTCTCCACCGCGTGGAGTTGCTGGGCGATGTCGAGGCAGTGCCTGCCGCCCTCGATCATGGCGATGACGCTTTTCAGATGTCCTTCGGCTCGTTTCAGCCGCTTGACGATTTCCGGATGGGTTTCGTGCCTGTTCTCTGTCATGGCTCCGTCCTATCCCCCTGGAGGGGATATTGCAACCATGCAGCCTTACTCGAATGCGCGAACACCAGTATCAGTGCGGCCATGTTGCTTCGTCCGGGCCTGCGACTGCAGACAATTCTCGCCGCCTTCGCGGCCGTCATTGCCATGCTGATGTACGCGTTGTCAGCGCCGAGCTCCCATTCACCGCGCCTGCATTCCGCCAGCGTGAAGGTAATGGATGCTGGCAGGCATTACGATCATGGCGACCACTCCCATGACGACTTCGAGCTTGCCGATGCGGCGGGAGACGTCACATACCACCACCATGCCGACCATACGCATGAGAAGGCCGAACTTGCGTTCGATGGCAATCACGGGTGGTTCTGGCGTAACCGCACGAGCGAGCCGGCGACCGTCACCTTGAAGACGAGGGTGCATAGTCGGACATCAAGCGCATGATGTAATTCGAGGGGGGCATGTCGCCGGCGGCACACGCCGGCGACAGCTCGCCACCGGCCAACAGGCGAGCATTGTCAGGGCCTGATTTGAACGAGGTCCGGCACACGATGTGTCCTAGCCGGAACCAAGCATGGAATGCAGGCGTTAAACTTCATTGCGCAACTGACAAAGAATCATGAGTTCTTCCGTGCCCTGTCGAACCGCAATGGTCGCCGCCGTTCTCGTCGCTCTGGCACCGTTGTCAGCCCATTCCGCCAGCAACACTGTCCGGGCTGTGGAAGAATTCCACCACATTTGTCTGGCCGAGGGGCCGGATTTCCTGCGGATGAGCCAGGATGCGTATGGTCGCGATTGGGAATTGCTGGCCGAAGTCGCTTTTGATGACCTGGCACCGATCGCCAATCCGGACATGGTCCGGGTCTGGCTGACGACCAAACCCGATGGTGGTCTGCCGGCGGGGACCATCATCGCCTTCACCGAAGCATCGCTCGACGGCAAGCCCGTACATACATGCACATTGGCGCTACCCCACATCGATCCGGGAGAGTTTCAGAAGGCTTTCTTCACCCGGACAGATGCCGAAAAAATCTCTGAAGAGCGCAGCTCAGCGGAGGTAAACCGGCTCTACATCCTCATGGTTTCTGGGCGGCAGCAATTCGTCCGAATGGTGCTTCCAACTTCAAGCACCTCTGGAAAGCCGCTCATTGTCGCGAGCTCGATTATGAGACGAGACATCGTCGAGAAGAACGGTACGAACGAATAAGCAACAGCCCGGATAGAGGCGGCCGTTTTAAGTTCGCCCTGCTCAGCGCAACCGGAGAATGTCGGCCAGCCGATCCTGCTTTCTCTCCGTTGGGCCGAGGTCCATCCCCGACAAGACATCCTCCAGATGCCTCTTCATCAGGTCGGCTGCCCGCGACCCGTCGCCGTTTGCTATCGCTTCGACCAAGGTTTCGTGAGCATGGCTCTCGCAGGTCGTCTCGCGCCTTTTCCAGTAAAGCGCCACCACCAGCGACGAGTTGGAAACCAGCTCGCGGACGAAATCCGTCAGGACCGTATGGTTGGCGATCTCGGCAATTTCTATGTGAAATTGTGCAGATGCGGCGATCGCCTGGCTCGCGTCGCCTGAGCTGACCGCCTCGTGTTCGACGTGCATGTGCTTGCGCAGCTTGGCGATGTCTGACTTCTTCGCGGTCTCGGCTGCAATTGCTGCAACTTTCGGTTCGATCAGTATGCGCGCCTCAAAGACTTCGCGCGCTTCTGCCTTGCTGGGACTGGAAATGAATGTGCCGCGATTTGGCTGCAGACGCGCTAGCCGGTCATGGGTCAGCGCTTGAAGCGCTGATCGTACCACGGTTCGGCTAACGGCGTAGATCGACGCGAGCTCGTCCTCCGGAAGCTTGGTGCCCGGTGTCAGCCTGTGACTGACGATCGCATCGCGCAGGGCGATGTAGATCGGCCACCAACTGGTCTGTTTCTCCGCTGATCTGTCCTCGTTGAACATTGAGTTGCTTCCATAGCGTCCGTAACCTGGGATTTATTATCAAATTCTCATTGCGTCTACTGGTGTACCTCACTCCCGGCGAAGTTGGCCGGGCATTCGGAGCGAAGGGGACCGAAGTTGGCTGCGAAGCTAGAGCAACTAGAAACCAGTGCGCCTTCGAGCAGCAATTCCTTGGCAAAATTCCCCGCTTCACTCATTCGACTGTAATCAATGCCTGCCCGTCGCGTGCGATTGGCTGACCCCGCTTGAGCACAAGCTTGCGCTTGGGACGGGCCGCGACTGCTTCCGGGATCGTCTCGGCATCGATCAGCACCAGATCCGCATGGGCGCCCTCGTGGAGTCCGTAGCTTTCGAGTTTCAGCACGTCGGCGCCCCCCTGTGTGCAGACGTGCAAGGCGTATTCGACGTCGCTATCATTGCGGAAATTGTTGCGCAGGCCGATGAACAACGCGCGCTCGAGCATGTCGAGATTCCCGTAGGGACCCCAGGTATCGCGAATCCCGTCAGAGCCGGCGCACAGGCGGACGCCGGCTCGGCGCAGTTCGTCCGCGGCTGGAGCGGGCCAACCAGCCGGCGCCGTCGTAGCGATCGCGATGTCTTCGCGGGCCAACTGCTCCACCAAGGCATTGACGCGCAAACGATCGGTCATGCCAAGGCAAAAGGCGTGGCTGACTGTCACCTTGCCCCGCATGCCGAGCGCGCGCGTGCGCTCGATGATCAGCTCCAACGAAAACGCGCCGAGGGCATCGGGCTCATGCAGGTGAATGTCGATCGGTTTGCCGTGCTTCTCTGCAAGACCGAAGACCGCATCGAGCTGCCCCTTCGGATCCCGGTCGATGCCGCAGGGGTCGAGGCCGCCGACGACGTCGGCGCCGGCGGCAAGCGCTGCGTCCATGAGTTCCAAGGTGCCCGGACGGATCATCATGCCGGACTGCGGAAAGGCGACGATTTCCATGTCGACGACATCGCGAAAATGCTGTCGCGTCTCTGCCACGCCCTCGAAACACCAGAGCTTCTGGTCGGTGTCCACGTCCACATGACTGCGGATGGCAGTGGTGCCATGCGACGCGGCAAGGGCTACCTGCCGGGCCGATTGGCGGCGAGGATCGATGTCGAGTTCGCGGCGCAGCCGGCGCTCGGTCGATATTTTGTCCTCGAGAGTAGGCCCGGCCTGGTGGGCGTGCCATCCCATGCCCCACAGGGATTTGTCGAGATGCGCATGCGCCTCGACAAACCCTGGAATAGCGATCGCGCCGTTCCCGTCTTCCACTTTGACGTTCTCGGGTTCGCCGCTCCCAATCGAGGCAATTCGTCCGTCGCGAATCAGGATGTTCGTAGCTGCGCCGCCAAAGGGTCGAATATTTTTGAGTAGGAGTCCTGACATCTGAGCGCCGCCTAGCGTTCGAGTTTCTGAAGGGAGTGGTTTCCATCCTGGTCCGACGGGGTGCCGATCTCGGTAGCGCGGCTCTTGACAGGCGTCGGCTCGCCATAACCCGCAGCGATGTCGTGGTGAGCAAGTTCGGCGGGCTTCTTCAGCACAAACTGGCTGTCGGCAACGATGTAGTTGTCAGCATGCAGGCGCGCGATTGGCTGGTAGACCTCAGGAAGCACATAGCGACCACGTTCGTCTAGGCACTCGTCGCGCACATACATCTGCACGACTTCGCCGATGACGATCGTGCGGCGGCCGTAGTCGAGAATTTGCGAGACGCGGCATTCCATGGCGCAGGGCGATTCCTTGATGCGGGACGCCGCCACCTTGAGCGATGGCACGCTCGTCAGCCCTGAAACTGCGATCTCATCGACATCGCTGGGGAAATTGATGCCGGTGACAATCATCTCCTTGGCGATCGCCATGTCGACCATGTGGACGACGAATTCACCCGAGCGGCGGATATTGGCCACCGTGTCCTTCGAACTGCCGTCCGGCCGGGTTTGCATGCCGAGGATCAGCAGCGGCGGATCGTGGGAGAATACGTTGAAGAAGCTCATTGGAGCGGCGTTGTTGCGGCCGTGCTCGTCAACGGTGGTGACGAGCGCGATCGGCCGCGGCCCAACGAAGCTGCACAAGAGGCGGTAGCGGTCCTTTTCCGGGAGTTCGGCAAAATCGAAATCCATGGCTAGCTCCGTTCGGCTGCAGTGCGGCCGGCAAGTTGATGATCGATGCCCCGGACCAGGGCGGCTGGAGCATACTCGGCAAGCTTTCCGGCGTAGGATTTTGGCAGCGGAAACGCCAGATCTCCGATCTTCGAGGTGCGCAGTCCCATCCCCACAATGGCCTCGGCGAACTTTACTGCGGCGGCCACACCATCGACGACGGGAAGGCCGAGCCTTTCCTGCAGGTGCTTCGCCAGATTCGACATGCCGGCGCACCCGAGAACGATGGCTTCCGCCTGGTCATCGCGAACGGCCTTCTCGCACTCGGCAAATATGACGGCGCGCGCGCTTGAATCGGGGTTTTCGAGTTCGAGCACGGGTACGTCGGTGGCGCGCACCCGGCGGCAATGGTTCTGCATGCCGTAGCTGCGAACCAGGTGCTCCGACATGATCCGTGTACGCTCAAGCGTGGTCACGATGGAAAAGCTGGTCGCCAAAAAAGTTGCCGCGTGCATTGCGGCCTCGGCGACCCCCAAGACAGGCGACGCAGTAATTTCACGCGCAGCGAGGAGTCCCGGATCGCCAAAGCAGGCTATGACATAGGCGTCGGCCGGCACTCCTCCCCGTATCTCGTCGATCACCCCCATCACGCTGAGGGCCTCGTCGTAGTGCCCTTCGATCGATGCTGCGCCTGAGCGAGACGTCGCAAGGACAATCTCGCTATCAGCCGCTGCGACCTTACGAGCGGTATGCCCCATGAGCTCCGTCATGGCCGCAGTCGTGTTTGGATTTATCAGTTTGATGAGCATTTGGACCTCGTTGTATACAATTAGTAACACAATTAAATGCGATGTCTACAAAGCAATCTCATAGTCTCGTGCAGCATGAACATGCTGCTGGGCGCCTTTCCTCGCTTTTGTGGCGCAAAACGACCGCTGCGCTCGATGTCATCCTTCATACTCCGCCACTCCTCACGCGGCTTCGAGGGTTTCGTCAAACAAAAATAAAATACAATCTTGACCATGGATTGTATACATGAGACAGTGGACTTGTCTATACAAGAACGGCGCTAAAAAAGCCGAGGTGATCGACGCGCCGGGGAGCATTAAAAGAGGAGGAGCATCGCATGTCAGTGAACAGACGTACCTTCCTGCAGGGAGCAGGCGGCGCCGTGGCGTTGGCCTTGGCGCAGGGCGCATTGTCGAAGATTGCCTACGCACAGGGTGCGTCGGGCACTTTGCGGGTCGCCATCGCAAAACCAGCCGGCAACCTCGACCCGCAGAGCCACTACGCGATTTGGGCCATCCAGGACCTCATGTTCGAGCCGCTTGTGAAGTACGGCAAGGGCGGCCAGATCGAGCCGTGCCTGGCAACCGATTGGAAGATAGAGGACGGCGGCAAGACGCTGCATCTGACGCTGCGCCAGGGCGTCATGTTCCAGGACGGCACCAAGTTCGATGCCGCCGCGTGCAAATGGAACCTCGAACGCTGGATGGGGCTCGACCAGTTCAGTTGGATGAACTGCTCGAAGCACTTCCAGTCACTGGACGTCGTCGACGACTACCATATCACCCTGCATTTCAAGGACCCGGTCCTCGCGCTCATGCAGGAGCTCTCCTACACCCGGCCGACGCGCTTCCTTTCGCCCAAATCAGTTGGTGCCGACGGTAAGTTCAAGGAGCCGGTGGGCACCGGGCCTTGGGTTCAGGTCAGTGCGGACGACAGCCAGAGCGTCTTCGAGCACTTTGATGGCTATTGGGGCGACAAACCGACCTATGAGCGCCTCGAGGCCAAGGTCATCCCCGATGCACGGTCGCGAGTTGCGGCATTGCGCTCCGGCGAAATCGACCTGATCGGTGGATTCTGGATTGCGCCCTTGACCCCGGAAGAGGGCAAGCAGCTCGAGGCGGCCGGCGTCAACGTCGTCGTCGATCCGGGCAACGTCACGCTGGTGATGGCGTTCAATCCCGACCGCGCCGAGGCGCTCAAGGATCCGCAGGTGCGCAAGGCGGTCAGCATCGGCATCGATCGCGCGGCTATCTCCAAGGTGCTCTACCATGGCTACGCGAAGCCCGCCGGCAACATGTTCTCGGGCGCCTTGCCCTATGCCGGAACGCAATATGACCCGCCCGTGCGCGATGCTGCGGCCGCATCGGCGCTGCTCGAAAAGGCCGGTTGGACGGGAAGCCCCATCCGATCCAAGAACGGCAAGCCGTTGACGCTCGAACTGGTCGTCAGCCCGGACGCTGTGCCGGGGTCGCGTGTGATCGCCGAAGTCATCCAGTCCGAAATGAAGGAGATTGGCATCGATCTCGTGATCCGCTCGGTCGACCATGCCTCCAAGCACACCGACATGCTGGAGCAGAAGTACGATCTCGGCTTCTTCCTGACCTATGGTGCTCCCTACGATCCGTTCGGCTCCATCGTGGGCCTGTGCCTGTCGACCTTCCACAACGATGTCGAGGGCAAGCTGGTCACCGATCCAGTCAATCTCGATCCGTTGATCAATGCGGCGACGGCCGCGACCGGAGATCAGATCCAGCCGACGATTCAGAAGGTCTACGACTGGCTGCGCGACAACGACGCGATCGCGCCACTGGTCTACGTGCCGAGCATCTGGGCGCACTCCAAGCGGATCCAGGGCTTCACTAGTCCAGTGACCGAATACGACATGCCGTACGAAAACATCGTCTTGGCCGAATAACAGGAGGGTGCCTTGATCCACTTCATCAGCAAGCGGCTGAAGCATTCCCTGGTCCTTTTGTTCCTGGCGTCCGTGGTCTGCTTCACACTCGTGGTGTCGGCACCCGGCAATGTTGCCGTCCTGATCGCCGAGCTTCGGGGGGCCGTCGCCACACCCGGTTATGTCGAACAGGTTGCCGAAGAGATTGGACTGAACAAGCCACTGCTGATGCGCTACGTGGATTGGCTTGGTGACGCTGTTCGCGGGGACTTCGGCATCTCCTATAGAACCGGACAGGACGTCAGCGCGGACCTCGCGAACCGGATGTTCGTGACGGGAATCTTGATTGCGGGCTCGGCTGCGATCGCCACTCTGATCAGCCTGGCTTTGGGGTTCCTTGGTGCCTTCTGGCCCTACAAACTGCCGGACCGCGTTTCGCGCGGTCTGGCGCTCCTTGGCGCATCGACACCGACTTTCTTCGTCGGCGCGCTGATGATCTACGCCTTCTCCGTCACCTTCCAACTCCTGCCGTCGTTCGGTTTCGCCGGCCCGAAAAGCTGGATTCTGCCATGGCTCACCGTCGCCGTTCTGCCGGCCGCCGTCCTCAGTCGCGTCGTGCGGGTTGGGTTGGAGGAGGCTATGGCCAGCCCCTTTGTTTTGACCGCCAAAAGCAAGGGTCTCGGTCGCACCGCTATATTGTTTCGCGAGGCGCTACCCAACATCACGCCCCTCTTCATCAATGCGCTCGGCACCCAAGTCGGCTTGATGACTGCGACCGCCATCATCGTCGAGCCGCTGTTCGCCTGGCAGGGCCTGGGAGACTATTTCCTGGCCGGCGTGCGTTTCCGCGATTTCATGGTGGTGCAGGCGTGCCTGCTCATCTTTCTCACCTTCTTCATCGTGGTGAATCTGATCGTCGATCTGGCGGTTCTGCTGACCGATCCACGCATCCGCCGCCAATGGAGCTGATCATGAACATGCTCAAAGTTATTCTGGCCCGATTGAACAAGATGCCGCGCGCGGCGCTGATCACCATCGGCCTATTCGTTGCCCTTGGCACCTTCGCGCCCTGGCTGGCCCCGCAGGATCCGAGTGCTCAAAACCTTCTGGACGCGGGCATGGGGCCAAGTGCCGCGCATTGGCTGGGAACCGACAACCTCGGCCGCGACACTTTCAGCCGACTGATCATTGCCGCGAACACATCGCTGATCAGTGTTGGCTCGGTGCTCATCATTGCGATGACGATCGGCATCGCAATGGGAACGATCGCCGGCTACCACCGCGGCTGGGTGGACGATCTCTTGATGCGCATCGTCGACGTCGGCCTCTCCATCCCGAGCCTGATCATCGCGCTTGCGGTGATCGGCATCGTTGGTCCGGGCTACTGGACTATGGTGCTCGCACTGGCGCTCGCCTGGTGGCCCATGAGCGGTCGCATAAGCCGTGCGGTTGCCGTCAGCATCATGAGCAAGCCGCATATCGAGGCGTTGCGTGTGCTGGGTGCCAGCCCCTGGCGCATCTATTTCGGCCATCTTCTCCCCGGCACGATCGGTTCGGTGATGGTCTATGCGACGGCAGACGCCGGCACGGCCGCCCTGGCGGTCGCGACGCTGAGCTTCCTTGGACTCGGCATTCAGCCGCCGACGCCAGAGTGGGGCCAGATGCTTGTGGACGCATTGCCCTATCTCGAATCTGATCCGCGCCAGGTTCTCCTGCCTGGGCTTGCGCTCACGGCAGCCGTCATCGGCTTCAACACTCTCGGCGAATCCATCGCGCTCAACCGCATACCGAAACCCCTCACGAGGCGCATGCTTACAGCGCGTCGGCTTGAGGTCGTAAGCTGGAGCAAGGAGAATCCCGATGCGTGACGAACCGCTCCTGAACGTTAGCAATCTGACCGTTAGTTTGTTGACTGCGAAATCGGCGGTCCGCCCCGTCGACGGTGTCAGCTACTCGGTCCGGCAGGGCGAATGTCTCGCCATCGTCGGCGAAAGCGGCAGCGGCAAGACGGTGATGAACTTCGCGCCGCTCGGCTTGATGCCGACCGGTGTGACGACAATGCTGTCTGGCTCCGTCAAGCTCGAGGGGCGCGAATTGATCGGCTTGCCCGAGGCCGAAATCCAGAAGCTCCGCGGCAAGTCGGTCGGCTTCATCTTCCAGGATCCGATGAGCGCCCTCAACCCGGTACGCCGGATCGGGCGTCAGATTGCCGAAATGGCCGAGCTGCATCTCAACATGACGCCCAAGGCGGCCGAGGCTCGCGCCCTTGAGCTCGTAAAGCTCGTTGGCATTTCCGACCCTATGGCACGGCTCCGGCAATATCCGCACGAGCTTTCCGGCGGACTGCGACAGCGCATCGTCATCGCCATTGCGCTTGCGGGCGAGCCGAAGCTCTTGATCGCCGACGAGCCGACGACCGCGCTCGATGTGACGGTTCAGGCGCAGATCTTGCGGCTGCTGAAGGACGTACAGAGTCGTCTCAACATGGGGATGGTGCTGATCACCCACGACATGGGCGTGGTCGCGGGAGCGGCGGACAATATCGTCGTCATGTATGCTGCCCGCCCCGCCGAATGCGGCCCCGTCGACAAGGTCCTGGTGAACCCCCGTCATCCGTACACCAAGGGCCTGATCAACGCGATACCGAGGCGGGAAGACCCGATCGGTTCCGAATTCCGTGGGCTTCCGGGCGTGCCGCCGACGCTCGGCGCCCCGATCAAGGGCTGTGCCTTCGCACCGCGCTGCGAACTCGCCGTGGCCGCGTGCTCGCATAACCGACCGGCAATGGTGCCGACTGGTGACGGCAATGTTTCTGTGGCCTGCTCGGTCGTCAATCAAGGAAAGGCTGCGGCATGACGAACTCACCTGTACTCAAGGTCGAAAACCTTCAGACCCGCTTCAAAAGCGTACAGCGGGGTAAATTCATCCATGCAGTCGACGACGTTTCGATCGAGCTTTATCCGGGAGAGATTGTCGGCCTTGTTGGCGAATCCGGTTGCGGAAAGTCGACGCTCGGCCGAACTATCGTAGGACTCGAGAAGGCAAGCGCCGGGCGCGTTTTGCTCGACGGAGTTGACCTCAGCACTCTCTCAGGCGCAGCACTACGCAAAAGCCGCCGGGCACTGCAATATGTGTTCCAGGATCCCTATTCGTGTCTGAACGATCGCCAGACGGTCGGTGAAGCCATCGATGAAGCCCTGCTCATCGACGGACTCAGCTCGCACGCTGAGCGTGATCGCCGTACCAAGGAGCTGCTGGATCAGGTCGGCCTTGCAACCTCCGTCAAGGACCGGCACACACGCGAGCTCTCGGGCGGCCAGCGTCAGCGCGTTGCGATTGCCCGGTCGCTTGCTGTCAATCCAAGAGTGCTGATCTGCGACGAGCCGGTGAGCGCCCTGGATCTCTCCATTCGGGCGCAGGTGATGAACCTGTTCCTGCGGCTGCAGAAGGACCTGGGGGTGGCGTGCCTGTTCATCGCCCACGATCTTGCCCTGGTGCGACAGGCGGCCTCACGGGTCTATGTGATGTATCTCGGCAAGATCGTGGAGCAGGGACCCTCCCAGGAGCTTTACGACCATCCGAGCCATCCTTACTCGCAGATGCTGCTGGCGTCGGTTCCAGAGGTGGATCCGCGCGTCGAGAAGCTCCGCAATGGGCCGCTGCTGGTGGGGGAGGTGCCGAGTCCGACGAATCCGCCCTCCGGCTGCAGGTTCAGGACCCGCTGCCCTCTTGCCGTCGAGAACTGCTCTCAGAAGATGCCGGCGGTGCACGGCCTCTCATCCGGCCACAGTGCCGCTTGCCTATTCGCCTCCGAGCTTCACGAAGGTCGGCGTTCTGCACTTCACTGAAGAAGCGGGTCGCCGTGATTTTTGGGGAGTGCCCGCGAACGGCGCTCAGGAAACTCGCGGGAGGGTCAGCAGGGCCGAGTTCGATGCGCTCCTGGGCGGATCCATGGCCGAACGCTTGCGGAAAATCCGGAGAGGTTGGGAAGTGCCTCGGTGGCAATTTTCGACGCGAATCCCGGAGAAGTTCCCCTGCGGGAAGTCGCGCCGCTTCCCGCTAATTCGCCCGGTGCCAAGGCACCGGGCGTTTTCTCACATGCGCCCCGTGGCGATCTGCCCCGCGAGGCGAACCGTCGGCAAATCACGTTACAGCCTGCTCAGGCGGTCCCATGTGCTTAAAGCAGCTACAAGCACCTCCGATGCCTCACTCGATGATGCCGGGTGACCCTAGCTGACCATCGACCACTGGTATGCACGCCCGTCCTCGACCTGGAGAAGACTGCGCCGGGGCTGATGAGCTCGTCCTGATCAGGAACAGCACGACCCTCGTCAGCCTCTTCTTGGATCTTGGTGAAGCCGGTGACATCGCGTCCTGAACAAACGGAGTGTCGTACGGAAGAGACCAGAGATGGTTTCTTGCATCCGTGTTGATGTCCGCAACGGGGACAAACCGTGCCATTCGTCGTGTCCCAAGCTATGACCGCATAGGGTCGATCTTGGCGGTTCAGACCGTGTCGCAGTAGCGACCTATTCCCCCGTGTGGTCAGGTTCGACAACCTGCGACGATCGTTAACGGGTTGCCGAGCCGGACTTAAGACCCCACGCCATATGACGCGGCCAGACCTCCCTTGCGCTGCCATTTGATGTTCTCTTTCTGTATGTGCTCATAACTTTTGCATATGAACTCTCCCTCATTTCATATTGGAACGCGTCTAAACGCGCTGGCATGTTTCCTGCGTCGAGAGTTTCGCGGTCGATGGGGGCGGCCCTTCGAGGCCTCTCCACGCTAGACAAGTAAAAAGAGGGTGAACATGGAAACTACACGAAGAAATCTGCTGGTCGGCAGTGCCACGCTCGGCGTCCTGGCATCGCTTGCCTCTCCATTTGGTATCCAAGCATTCGCCGCAGACGGCGATACGTTGCGGATCGCGCTTAACAAGCCTGCAGGCAACCTTGACCTCAATAAGTACATCGCGGTCTGGGCCGTCCAAGCGATGATCTTCGAGCCGCTTGTCCGCTACGGGGAAGGCGGTCACATCGAACCCGCGCTCGCAGAGAGCTGGACTGTCTCCGAAGACGGAAAGCTTCTGACCTTCAAGCTGCGCCAAGATATCAAGTTCAGCGACGGCACCCCGTTCGATGCTGACGCTGCGAAGTGGAATTTCGACCGCTGGATCGGCAAGGAGGACAGCAGTTGGCTTCTGATTTCGGCAGCGCATGAGAAAACAGAAGTCGTCGATCAGTATACCATTTCGCTTCATCTCAAGCAGGCCGTTCCGTCGGCGCTGCCGGAGCTGACAACGATCCGTCCGGTGCGTTTCCAAAGCCCCAACGCCACGAATCCCGATGGAAGCATGAAGGATCCGGTTGGTACCGGTCCATGGGCTGTCACCAAGAACGATGCTACTGGGACCGAGTTGGTTCGCAATGATCTGTATTGGGGCCAAAAGCCGAGTTTCGACAAGGTAAGCCTCGTTGTGATGCCGAACGCCCGGAGCCGTCTTGAAGCGCTCCGGGCTGGGCTGGTCGACATCATCGGCGGCGCATTTGTCGCGGCCATCTCGCCGCAGGAGGCTTCCACCCTCGAAAGTTCAGGAACCGCTGTCATCAAGGAACTTGGAACTGACACGATGGTCCTCGGTTTCAATCCGGACCGGGTGATCATCCAGGATCCGTTGGTGCGGCAGGCGATCGGTCTTTGTCTGGACAAGACTGCTATATGCACCAAGTTGTTGCGCGGCTTCGCTACGCCGACTTCTAATCTCTTTCCGGAAGTGATCCCCAATTCAGGCAAGCGCGTCCCAGTCTCGGGGCGCGACGTAGCCAAGGCGAAGGAGCTTCTCGATCAGGCCGGATGGAAAGGAGAGGGCGTTCGCCAGAAGGACGGAAGGCCGCTTTCTCTGGAATTGGTCATCTCCGAAGATGCAGTCGCGGGATCCAGGGCGCTCGGTGAGGTCATCCAGAACCAGGTCAAGGAAGCCGGGATCGATATTCAGCTCAAGCTCGTCGATCATGTCAGCCGTCATGATGACATTCCGCAGTTGAAGTATGACATGGCCCTCTTCATCTCGGCGGGTGCGCCCTACGATCCGCATTCATCCCTGACGACGTATTTCCTGAGCACCTACCGCACCGGAACTGACGGCAAGATGTTCATGGATGCTAAGAATCTCGATCCGCTCGTACTCGCTGCGCTCTCTGCAAGTGCCGCAGATGCGCCAGCCGCCTACCAGGCATTCTATGACTGGCTGGAAGATCACCATGCGATTGTGCCGATCTATCACGCATCGCGGATCTGGGCACATGGCGAACGAGTCAAGAACTTCCACATTCCGCCAACCGAGTACGAGATGCCCCACGAAGGCATCAGCTTGAGCTGATCGGTCAATCTCCCACGGAGGAAACAATCATGGGACGTCTCGTGCTCCGGCGGATGCTGGGTGCAGTCACGTTGATTGCTATCGCTTCGATCTTCTGCTTCATGCTCATCGCAACGTTCCCGGGGAACGTTGCGCTGGTCATCGCTGAGCAGAGATCGGCTACTGTCTCGACCGCGGTGGTTGAGCAGATCGAAAAAGAATATGGACTCCGCGACCCTCTCCTGGTGCGGTATGGCCGTTGGCTTGGTGAAACGGCAAGTGGCAATCTTGGACGGTCGCTTCGCACAAACGAGGACGTGGCCAGCACGCTGATGCAGCGCGCTGTGCCAACGGCGACCCTGATCATGTGCGGCGGCGTGTTTGCTCTGTTCTTCGGGCTGACACTCAGCTTCCTCGGCGCATTGTTCCCGAGAACGATCATCGACCGAGGGACCCGCGCAATAGCGCTGGTGGGAGCTTCCATGCCGAAGTTCTTCGTCGCAGCGCTGCTTGTCTATGCGTTCGGCGTGTTGTTGCGTGCCCTGCCTACCTTCGGGTTCGACGGCCCTGCATCCTGGATCCTTCCTGCCGTATCCATCGGCATCGTGCCCGGCGCCTTGATCAGCCGCGTAACGCGCGTTGCATTGGAGGAAGCGATGGCGCGTCCATATGTGACAACCGCCATCAGCAAGGGGCTAAGCCGCACGAGGATACTCATCGTCGATGCTCTTCCCAATGTGTTGCCCGTGGCAGTCAACGCCTTCGGCATCCACTTTGCCTACATGGTACAGGCAGCGATCGTCATCGAGCCGATCTTCGCCTGGCCGGGTGTCGCATCATACTTCGTCGATGCAGCCCGCTTCCGGGACTACGTCGTGCTCCAGTCGAGCCTTCTGATGTTCTCGATCTTTTTCATCCTGGTGAACCTTGTCGTCGATCTGGTCGTGCTGACCATCGATCCCAAGCAGCGCCGACCACGGAGGGCGTGATGTTGCCAATCGCTCAAGCTTTCAAACGGATCATTCGCGTCGGCTGGCCAGCACTTGCCCTTGTCGGGATCTTCCTCCTCGCGGGCATCTTCGCTCCTGTTATCGCACCTTACGACCCCTCTGCCCAAGATCTCATGATGAGCAACGAAGGCATGTCGTGGGCCCATCTCCTCGGCACCGACAACCTCGGCCGGGACACCGCAAGCCGCCTGCTGATGGGCGCGCAGACGACATTGTTCGCTGTGACGACCGTCGTCATCCTCGCATTAATGATAGGGGTGACGATCGGATCGATCGCAGGCTTTGTGGGCGGAATCGTCGATGAGGTTATCATGCGCTTCGTCGACTTCGGTCTGAGCATCCCAAGCAATATCGTGGCACTGTCGGTTATCGGCGTCTTCGGGCCATCCTACGGCAACATGATCATCGCGCTGACGATCGCATGGGTTCCGAGCTATGCGCGACTGAGCCGTGCGACCGTCGCTGCCACTGTCCACCAACCTCATATCGAGAGCCTGTGGGTGCTTGGGGCAAGCAACACGCGGATCCTCTGTCGGCACCTGATCCCGACCGCAGTTGCAGCAGTGCTCGTCTATGCAAGCGCGGACGCCGGAATCCTGGCGCTGACAATCGCAACCTTGTCCTTCCTCGGACTCGGCGTGCAGCCCCCGATGGCGGAATGGGGACAGATGCTGGTTGATGCGCTTCCCTACATCGAGGAAAGTCCGAGACAGGTTATCCTGCCGGGTATCGCACTCACGATCATGGTCACTGGATTCAACTTGCTCGGTGAGGGGCTGGCTCTCGCCAAGGCTCCCAGGCGCTTGAGCTGGAAGCTCCTGCGCCTGCGCCGTGAAGTTGTTGCCAAGGAGGTCAACGCATGATGACCAACATCAACCCAAAGCCCTTGCTTCGAGTCGAGAACCTCTCGGTTACCCTGCATACCGAATCCATGTCCATCCGGCCTGTCCGCAACGTCAGCTATGACGTGCATGCCGGAAGGACTGTCGCCATCGTCGGCGAAAGCGGTAGCGGCAAGACCGTAATGAATATGGCGCCACTCGGCCTGTTGCCTGCGGGTGTCACCTCCGATCTCGACGGAAACGTAGAGTTCGCCGGACAGAACCTCCTCAGTCTTCGTGAAAGTGAGATGAGGAGTGTTCGCGGCGGGAAGATCGGCGTTGTCTTTCAGGATCCACTTAGCGCGCTTAATCCAGCGCGGAAAATCGGCTATCAGATTACTGAAGTCATTGAACATCACAAAGGTCTGACTGCCAAGTCCGCTGAGAAGCTGGCGATTGATCTGCTTGGCCTTGTCGGGATCCCTGATCCTGCGTCCAAGTTCTACCAGTATCCTCATGAGCTGTCGGGTGGCATGCGCCAGCGTGTCGTGATCGCCAGCGGCATCTCGGCTGAACCGTCTCTTCTGGTTGCCGATGAACCGACGACAGCGCTCGATGTGACGGTTCAGGCTCAGATCGTTTGTCTTCTTCAGGATCTCCAAAAGAGACTCGGCATGGCTATCGTCCTGGTGACGCATGATATCGGCGTCGTTTCAGGAATGGCTGACGATCTGGTCGTCATGTATGCAGGTTCCGTCGTGGAAAAGGGGCCTGCGTTCGACATCCTGACGGCTCCCAAGCATCCCTACACGAAGGCGCTGCTCGCATCCGTTCCGCGCTTGAACGCGGCTGTCGGATCACCCTTCCGCGGTCTAGCGGGCCTGCCGCCGGATCTTTCCAAAAAGCTGAACGGATGTGCCTTTTACGAACGATGCGAGTTCGCGATGCCGTCGTGCGCATACAAGCGACCGTTGCTGCAGCAGGTTGGGCCGACACGTTATGCGGCGTGCCCGCTCGCCGAATCTGCAGTCCTAGAGGTCGCGGAGTAAAACTATGCTGACAATCAATAACCTGACAACGACTTTCCAAGACCGAGCAACCGGTCAATATGTCAATGCCTGTGACGACGTCTCGCTGACCATAGGAGAGGCGGAGATTGTGGGTCTCGTCGGTGAATCCGGATGCGGGAAATCAACGCTCGGCCGCACCATTGTAGGGCTTGAGCGCGCGAATGGTGGCAGGATCGATTTCAACGGAACGAACTTACTTTCTGTCTCCATGATGAAGCGCCGGAGACTTGGTCGAGGAATCCAATACGTTTTCCAGGATCCGTATTCCGCACTCAATCCGCGGCAGACGATAGGGCAACTGCTCGATGAAGCGCTTATCATTAGCGGCGAGAGCAACTCGGCTGGACGGGTGGCGAGAGCGAAAGAGCTGCTTTCGGATGTTGGTCTGCCGCACAATGTGATCGAGCGCTATGCGCGTGAACTGTCCGGCGGTCAGCGCCAGCGTGTCTGTATCGCGCGATCGCTCGTCGTCAATCCCAAGGTGCTGATCTGCGACGAGCCTGTAAGCTCGCTGGACGTATCGATCCGCGCCCAAGTCATGAACCTGTTTCTGCGGCTGCGGGACGAAAAGGGCGTGTCACTGCTCTTCATCGCGCATGATCTTGCGATCGTTCGACAGGCGGCTTCGAGGATCTACGTGATGTATCTCGGGAAGATCGTAGAGGAGGGGCCGAGCGAGCAGCTCTATGCCACGCCTCTCCACCCCTACACACAGTCGCTGCTGGGTGCCGTCCCTGACCCTGACCCGCGGATCGAGCGTCATCGGGGGCGCATCATCCTGGAGGGCGATGTGCCAAGTCCGGCAAATCCACCGAGCGGCTGCCGGTTCCGCACAAGGTGCCCGGCACGGCAAGCGATATGTGCCACGACACCCCAAAACGTCTCGGTCAGGGGCGCGCAAACCGCCGCTTGCCACTTCGCCGGACAAATCCAACTCAAACCAGCATTGGTCGCCTGAGGAACAAACATGAATACCCGTTACATTGAGCCGACTGCGAACTTCCATCGCGCAGTCGTGAAGGATAGCCTTGCCTTCATTTCCGGGCTCGTCGCTGACGACGGCAATGCATCCGTGGAAATCCAGACCGATCAGGTCCTGAGCAAATTAGAGCGGCAACTACAGGTGATCGGATCTGGCTTGGACGATGTGCTGTCCGCGACGATCTTCTTGACCGACATGTCGAAGAAGCCTGCGATGAACGAAGTCTGGAGAAAAAGATTCACGCCAGACCGGCTTCCGGCCCGCGCCACGATTGGTGTGAGCGATCTCGACGGTCCGTACCTGATTGAAGTGACCGCGATCGCGGTTTGCAAAGGAGGCTGATCGTGTTCTCTCGTTCAATGGCTTTCGACGATCGCAGAAGGCTCACTCTGACCATCGATGACCAGCAGGTAGAGTGCTTCGAGGGCGATACGGTTGCGGGCGTCGTCATGCTCGCGAACACGACACCGTACCGACGCAGTTCGGTAACGGGCGAGGCGAGGGCGCCTCTGTGCATGATGGGCATCTGCTTTGAATGCCTTGTCGAAATCGATGGGGTTCCCAACCAGCAAGGCTGCCTCAGGCCTGTGGAGGCAGGGATGGTGGTTCGTCGCCAGCTTTCTATCCATAACCCTGCGCGGGAGAACGTCGCATGACGATAAGCGATCTTTGCGTGATCGGCGGTGGCCCAGCGGGGATGGTGGCAGCCACGCTGGCGGCGAACAGCGGTCTGGACGTCACTCTCCTGGACGAGCGACCGACCGCAGGTGGTCAGATCTACCGCGGATTGGTCGGTGGACCATTCCAGAATAGTCGAATTCTCGGGGCCGACTATTCGCGGGGCACGGCGATCATCGAGGCGTTCGCCAATGCCAGGCTCGATCGGCGGTTCGAAACGTCGGTCTGGAGAATCGACGCCGAGGATGATGCGTTCGCGGTGAACTTTTCCAGCAAGGGAAAGTCATGGCGAAAGAAATTCAAGAAGCTGATCCTCGCGACGGGTGCAATGGAGCGCTCTGTACCCTTCGAAGGCTGGACACTCCCTGGCGTCATGAACATAGGAGCAGCACAGCTACTCCTCAAAACGTCAGGCATTGTGCCCAAGGGAAGGTTGATATTGGCCGGAAACGGCCCTCTCTTGCTACTCTTCGCAGCTCAACTTTCGAAACTGGATGTGAAGCCGGCGGCCATCCTTGATACAGCTCCGGAGGTTTCGATCTTGCAGGCCGCCGTCAGGAACTGCGGCGGATTGTTCGCGAATTTCGATAAGGTTGCTAAAGGCCTTGCGCTCATCCGCAGCCTCAAGCGATCGGGTGTCCCAGTCATACGTCGGGTAACCGATCTCAAAGCCAAAGGAGATGGAAGAGTTCAATCCCTGGAATTCGTTGCCGAGGCCGGAGCTCGGGTAATGAACGTCGATCATCTCCTGGTGCACGAAGGGGTTATCCCAAACACCCAGATAACTCGTGCCTTGAAATGCCGTCATGAATGGGATCCTGTTCAACGATGCCTCCGGCCGGTGCTTGATGAACACGGCGAGACGTCACTTGGCGGCGCCTTCGTTATCGGTGATGCAATGGCAATCAATGGCGCTACCGCTGCACCAGCCAGCGCTGAGATCGCGGTCGCGCGCGTGATGGAGCAATTGGGCCGGAAAACCGACAACGGAAAGCGAATTGCCCGAACCCGTCAGAAGCTTCGCAAGGAACAGGCCTTCCGACCGTTTCTTGATGCAATCTACCAGCCTGGGCTCGCGGCGGCATCGGTAAGCGACGATACCATTGTATGTCGCTGCGAGAGCGTCAGCGGCGCCGATCTCAGGCAAGCTATCAGTGACGGCGCTGTTGGCCCATCACAGGCGAAGGCGTTCACCCGGTGCGGAATGGGCGCGTGCCAGGGTAGAGTGTGCGGATCAGTGGTCTCGCAGGTCATCGCTGAAGCGATCAATCGACCCGTCGGCGACATAGATGCATACAGCGTCAGATTCCCACTCAAACCCGTTCCGGTGCGCGAGATCGCGGCCTGCAAAGATCTCGATACTCAGGAGGACCACCATCATGTTGCATGAAACCGACGTCGCCGTCATCGGTGGCGGTCTTGTTGGGATCGCGATTGCGTATGGGCTGGCGAACCAGAAGGTCTCGTCGATAGTGCTGGATGAGGGCGACGGCGCCATTCGGGCGAGTCGTGGGAACTTCGGATTGGTATGGGTTCAGGGCAAGGGTCTTCTGCTGAAGGAATATACACCTTGGGCGATGAAGGCCGCCGAGTACTGGCCCGAGTTGGCAGAGAGGCTGATGTCGGAAACATCGATCGACGTCGGTCTTATGCAGACTGGCGGGTTGTTTTTCTGCAAAACGCCAGAAGCATTGGCGCAGCGTGTCGCCGATATGGCTCAGGTTAAGGCGCAGTTCGGAGGTGAGTACAACTACGACATTCTCGACAATGCGGGCGTCCGGAAGATGGTCCCCGAAATCGGGCACACTATCGCAGGAGCAAGTTACTCCGACTACGACGGTCAAGCCAATCCAATCCGACTCCTGAGAGCATTTCACAGGGCATACGGCGCCCTCGGGGGAACGTACCTTGCGAACAATGGCGTGCTGGGAATCCGCCATGTCGAAGGTAAGTTCGAGGTCCGGACCACGGACGGCATCGTGAGAGCGCAGCGCATCGTGTTGTCCGCGGGCTTGGGCAACGTCAAGCTTGGCGACATGCTGGGCGTCGAAATACCGATACGTCCCATGCGAGGGCAGATCATGGTCACGGAACGTCTGCCTCAGATGTTCGGTCTCGCGATGGAGCAGGTCCGGCAGACCGACGATGGCACGCTCCTTATTGGAACCAGTTGGGAGGATGTCGGCTTTGACCTCAGCACCACGGACGAGACCAGTCGCCGGATCGCGAATGATGCCATCGACTTCTTCCCGTTTCTGGCTGATGTGAAGATCATCAGGACATGGGCGGCACTGCGAATCCTTTCGCCGGATGCTTCACCCATTTACGACGAGTTGGTCCCCGGCGCCTTCCTCGTGACCTGCCATAGCGGAGTGTCGCTCGCCGCGATCCACGCCTTTGAGAGCGCGAAATGGATCGTTGAAGGCGCCGTTCCACAATCGATGGAAGCGTTTGGATTGAAGCGTTTTGCCAAGACAAAGCGGCCCCAACTCGTCGCCTAGGGCAAACAAACAGCTTTTGTTTTATCATCGCAGTTCGTAAGTTGACCGGACGCTATGCTATGTGAGGTCAGATGCGAAAGGATTTTTCGCTCCGCGAGGTCGAAGCTTTTGCCGCCGTAATGCGGCACGGCACGGTCACTAAGGCGGCTGATTTCCTTGACATCGCCCAGCCGGGGGTGAGCAAGCTTTTGGCACAGTTCGAGTCAAAAGCTGGCTTCACGGTTTTCGTCCGACAGAAGCAGCGTCTGATCCCCACGCCTGAAGCGCTCACCCTCTATGCCGAAGTCGAGCGGTCGCTCGTCTCGGTCCGCGAGATTTCCCGTGTGGCTCGCGATATTGGTGATCTGCGGACGGGACGATTGAAGATCGGTGTCTTGCCTGCCTTGGGAAGCGGCCTTGTGCCAAAGATCGTTCACGACTTCCTGTCTCAGCATCCGACTGTATCCGCTACCTTGAACATTCGGTCGACTCAGACACTGATTGAGTGGGCCGGCCGCAATCAAATTGACCTCGCAATTGGCGTAACTTCGCAGATCGAGAATCCTGCCATTGTCAGACGTCAGCTTCCCCCAGTCCCGATCGTCTGCGTCATGCCAAAGGACCATATTCTAGCGATAGCAGAAGTCGTGCGCCTAAAGGATTTAGAAGCCACCCCTTTTGTGTCGCTCTTGCCTTCCGATCCTCTCTCGATCCAGCTCGAGCAACATGCAGCGATGGAAGGAGTTCGACTTTCAGCGAGGATAGAAACAAATCTTGCCAGCGCGGCCATTGCATTCGCTTCTCTCGGATCGGGGGTCACAGTAATCGACTTTCTCTCGACCCAGGCAACCCACCTTGCAGGTATGGTTGTCAAGCCCTTCGAACCCAATCTTTCCATCAGCTACAGCATCTATCGTCAGCGAGGCGAAAAACTCTCGGCGATCGCAAGCGCGTTTATCGAGCATGCCATTGCCGAATTGAGTCGAACGATTGCGGAGACCGCAACACTGCGAAGACCTTGTAATACTCCGTAAGGTCTTTTTGCCGAAAGCTGATGGAGACCATATCGCCAAGGCCTCAGTGGGCTGTATGTCTTCTGATGAACTGCACCGCAGCCCTCTCGAGGGGCGCGATGAACCGCCTGCCATTCTTGAATCCACTGCTATCCTCACAGAACGAGAATTTGACCCTCTCCCGCGCTCTCGAAAGGGCCACAAGAAACACGTTGGCATCGTCCGTAGTATTCCAGAAGACATCGTCATTGAGTTCCACAAAGAACACGGTGTGATACTCGAGACCCTTGGACTTATGAATTGTCATCAAGCGGACAACTCCGCGCCCCTCGCCCCTCGATGGCATCGATGCACTGCTCCCACGATTCATCCTGACGTGCACGAGTGTCGTAGAAATCGCCTGTCGCTTGGCACTTAAACGGGGTCTTCCTCAATTTGTGTGGTGATGATTATTGATGAGCGGTAGCATGCGTGCTCTGAGGAGCTCCGTGCCTGCTTTGCCATACATCGCACGTTTGATCGTCTTCAGGCGGTTGATCTGGCCTTCCGTCTGGCCGTTGCTCCAGGGCAATTCGATGGCGTTGCGAACGGCGTCGATGTCACGGTGCAAAACCCGGGCGAACCGCACCATCGGGGAAAGCCCGGAGCTGACGGCGTCGTCGATCCAAATGTCGAGTTTGCTCGATTCACCGCTCCGGAGAATGCCGCGAAATCGCATGGCAAGGCTGCGCATTAGGGCAAACGCATGTGATCCCTGCTTCAGGACGTCTACCTTGCTAGCCTGATTGATCGTCAGCATGCCCCGTGGTTTGATGCAAAGGGCAGCCGCGACCACCGGCGAGATCACATGGCCAGTCTCCGGATCGCTTATCGGGATGACAGCATCGCGGTTCGGGTGATGCGGATTGATAGGAGCCGGCGACGCACTGTCCTTGACCGACCTTTCGGCGCGGCGCCAGCTTGCGAGAAGCCGCTCGAGATTCGAGAAACTGCCCGTGTAGCCGCGCTGTTTGATATCGTGGAACAGATGCCGTCCGCAGCGATTGCCATCTTTCCAGCACTCGGCGAGGAACGCCTCGAAGTATAGTGGGGATGTCGGCTTCAACGCCGACCTTCGCCGGTCGGGTGGCGTCTCGAAAGTCAGCCATTTCGCGATGCTGCGTCGGCCGTAGCCGGTGCGACGTGCGATCTCCGAACAGGACAGACCTTCGTTGCGCAAGGCGTGCACCGTATCGAACACCACCTGCCGTGATTGTCGATGAGCGTGACGCACCCGGAGCCGATGCGTTGCGTCAACGTGCGGATCATCCTGAATCAGATCGACTTGCGCGCTCCCGATGATTTTGTCCGGCAGCAATGCTCGTCCCGTGGCGCGGCCGGAAAGGCTCATCTGCTCCTCGATTGCGACCCGCAGATTCTGCATGAGATGGAACCGATCAGCCACCTGACGTGCTTGCGGCGCACCCTCGCGAGCAGCTTGCGCATACAGCCCGCATCGGTCTCGGCTCACGATCTCGACAGAAGGGTGCCGCTTCAGCCATCGCGCGGCACTCGCCACGCTCCGGTCGTCAAGGATGTCCACAACCGAACGGCGCTCCAGGTCGACGATCACCGTGCCGTAGCGCCAGGATCGCCGCCAGCTCCAGTCATCTATCCCAACAACCCGGATCGTGGCGTCGCAATCAGCGAGCGCGACATCCCGTTTCAGCTGACGCAGGATCGTGTCGTCGCTGACAGGCATGCCGAGCCGTCGCATCAAGCGCTCGCCGGGTCGGCCGCCTGCACTATGACCGAGCAGACCGACAATCTCCGCGACCCGCCTTGTCCGGCGCGCATAAGGGGAAGCAATCGTTGGCAATCGGTCGGAAAACGTTTGTCGTTCACAGTTCTGATGTGCGCACCGCCAGCGGCTCAACCGAAGCTTCACCGTGACGGCCTTGCCCTGGACCGGCAGATCTTGAAGGCTTCGGTTGGACCAACCGTGCCGATTTCGGGTCCGCCGTCCACAATCAGGGCAAATGCCGAAAGCCGGTCCGGCAGCGGAAACAACCCAACTATCATCATCCGTGAGCGCGACACCCAGAACTTTTGCCCCTGGGCCGGGCGACCATTTTGATTTGGTTTGCATGCCCGCCCATAGCGGCATCATGTCTAACGCTGAGTGAACCACACAAATTGAGGAAGACCCAATTAAGTGGCAATTCTCAATTTATGTGCGTGACTAACTATTTGAAATTATTGCAACCAGAGTCTGGCCATTAAATGGAAAGCGACATCAGCTCAAGGCAGCCTTGGCGCGCAGTGATATGAACGACGGCAACAGGTCGAGTGCGGACATGGACAGACCCCTTGCAGCGCCGGCCATCGGCGCCCATTGCAGAAATCGCTACGCCAAGCGCCTCTCAAAGGTCAGCGTCCGGCGCAATGACTTTCCCGGAAGCTATCAGCTCCGTGCTGCCGAGCGTCCAGAATATGTCTCTGAACCAAAACGAAATACTCTAGGCGGGCGCCTTTTCCTTCCTTTGTGTGCCCGCCCTGCGGGTGGCGGAGCGACGAACAATCCTCATGCGCGCCGCTTTCACAGGTCGCGCTTCTCCTTCGGAAAGGCCTTCGCGCGCCGCATCGACGATCGAAAAGGCCACGAAATCCGCCTGCAACTCTTCGATGAGCTGCTCCTTTGCGCGGGACGCTCCTTCTCGGTTTTCCCGCCAGAATACGATGCCGATGCGCACCGTCGGCGTCAAACGCTTCAGCCTGCGCACGATGAATTTGGCATGCCTCCCGGAATCCCGGTTGAGAAAGCCGATGATGACCGCGGTACGGCCCTCCAGCGCCAGAGCCCTGATGTTGCCGAGTTTCAGGTCCCGGTAGCTTGCCGATGTAGCCTCGGCACCCTGGATCGCGACGACCTGCGACAACATCGAGGCAGCCACGTCGTCCAGATCGCCCCTTCCCCCGATGCAAAGAACGGACTTCCCGTCCCCGTCCGGCAAAACATAGTCGTCGGCCTCATCGTCTTCATCTGAAACGTCGGCGTTATCGTCCTCCTCTTCCTCCTCTTCTTCGCTCGCGATTTCTTGAAGATTGGCGACGAGCACGTGCCCGCTCTCGGCAACCTGCTCCAGTTGCGCGTCCGTCATCGCCTTTCGCGCGCGATCCCGTTCTGCGAGCAGCAGCGCCGGAATGGCGACGGTGTCGTAGAATTCGATGAGATACTTCTCCTCGAGCATCTCCTCGGCATTGTCGGTCGCCTCGTCGGGATCGCCCGCGAGCAGGCGCTGATATAGGCGTTCCTTGGGATCGAGCACCGGCTCATTGCCAAAAAGGATTTCGAAGAACTCGAACTGGGGAACATGGCGGCCGAGAACAACGAGGCAAACCGTCAGCGGCGTAGACAGCACCAGCCCGACGGGTCCCCAGAGCCAGGCCCAGAAGATCGCCGCCACGATGATTGCAAGCGGGGACAGGCCGGTGCGCGAGCCGTAAAGCCAGGGCTCCACGACATTGTTGCTGAGAACTTCGAGGAGAACGAACAGAGCTGCGGTCCAGAGCAGCACGCTCCAGCCCGGCGCCACCGAAAAAGCCAGGAACAAGGGAACGAGCGCGGCGATGATGGGGCCGATATAGGGCACGAATCTGAGGACGATTGCCAGCATGCCCCAGAGGACCGCATTGGGTATGCCCAGCACCCAGAGACCGGCGGCCAGCGGTATGCCATAGGTGATGTTGACCACGAGCTGCATGAGCAGGTATCGGCCGACCCGAGAGCCGGCATCCTGGAGGGCTTGCGTTGTGCGGTGGAGGTCTCCGTAGCCCACGAGGCGGATGAAACGGTCCCTGAGGTCCTCCCGCTCCAGAAGCATGAAGATGACGACGATGATGATGAGACCGGTCGTGGCCAAAGGACCAACGAGAGGATTGACAATGCTCCTCAGCATTTCGATCGGGCGCTGAGGCGAGAAGATCTCTACCAGAAGCGGCTTGGGCGACTGCGCCTCGGAAGAAGGTTGGCCTTGAGGTTCCGACCGGTTGAGTTCGGTCCCGATCCTTTCCACGAGACGGCCAAGCCGCTCGATCACGCTGTTTTCCGACTCCGCCTCTTTCAGGGCCCTGATCTTGTCGACGATGTTGGACTGGTACGTGGGGAGGTTCCGCGCAACCTCGCTGACCTGCATCGCCACGACGGCGCTGAAGATCGAGAGCGAGAGAAAGGCCGCGGCCACGCTGACGATGACGGCGGGCATGCGCGGCAAACCGACTTTCCTGAGGTTCGCGACGACGGGTGCCAGCGCGAACGTAAGCAGGATGGCAACGGCCAAAGGCAGGAATACGGCTCGGGCGAAATAGAGGACAGCCACCGCGGCAGCCATCGCAGCGAGTGTTGGAAGCTTGGACGGCTGTGCCGGAGCTATCGATCCCGAGCCGTAGTCCCTGTTGCTTTCCTCGCTCATGTCCTTCCGCTGACTCCCGTGCAAGTGGATGAAATGGCGTCCCCTTGTTTCATTAAGCAGGTAGAGCGATTTGTGGATAAGCCCAGGGGAAAGCGGAGCGGGTCGCGCAACCCGCATGAGCGGCTGGTTCACGCGTCTCGAACCGGGTTCGAGGCGGAGGCTGAGTGGCGCTTGTCAGGGGCTGGCGGACCGCCTTCCGCCGCGGTCTGGCGGTCCGCATGCGTCCACGGATTAGCACCTAGTTTAAGTTGATGCCTGAGCTCGTCTAGAGAATCTGATGCGGATAAGGTGTAATAGCAGGGCCATCGGTTCCAATCCGTTCAAGGCGAGGGACGCGTCCGGACTGGGCCATATGTTGCCGGTTCCGGCCGTCTCGGTCGATGGAGTTCGAGTTAACACCCTTTGCTCTGAACACCCAGGGAGCGTCCGGAGCGTATACTTGGCATGACCCTGCGACTCAATTGGGGCCGGGGGTGGACCGGCGGCAGTTGGGCGAAATAGAAGCTATTCAGCAAATAACCCACTTCGGGTGACCGCGATTAAGCCGCAAATCCCCGAGAGCCCGCTCCGGCAGTTTGCGTCACAAGTTCTTCTGTCGCGGCTATCTCTCGCGCGATTTCGTGTCGCCCGACTATAGACTCGATAATAACTGGTGTACGAGACAAGATGGGTGCAAAAGGCTCGTATGCTCGCCTTGCAGCGAAAGACATCGCGAAATGCGTGCCCTTGCTATTTATTTCACTGATATGAAACTGAGCCAGCCGACTGCCGAAGCGCCGTAAGATGCGCACCGCTTGGTTCATCGAAGAGTCTATCTGGCGGGCATGAGCAAGGTCGAGACACAGCTTAGCTTCCGGCAGCCTCTCAAAGAACGGCTCCAGTTCTTCCGCAGTTCTGCCGATTGGCTTTCGAGAATCCATGTTTTCCAGGCAAAGCTGCGATCCAAGACTACGCCAATGGTCAAAGTCGCCGATGGTATCGGGGTGAACGACAATATTTAGGCCAAGATCCGCAATGACCATAAGCTCTCGAACCAAGGACTGCTCATCATCGAAATTGGTCGGCGCGTGAAAACTAATATAGCGGTATCGTTGGTTCAGACGAGGCAAAAGGCCTGGCAATGCCGCCAGCAGAGGAGGTAACTCAGCGGCGCGTAATGCAGACAGCTCCACTGCTGATGTGTGTGTTGGCTCAAGCAAATCCAACGCCGTAGCAAAATCGTCTCTGGCTATCGCGCCTGTTGAAAAACCAATCGTCGTCATCAGAATACTCCGTATTTCTTTACCAACTTGGCCAATGTTGGATTTGTCTCGAACAACAACTCGGTCAACGCAGTGTCAAACCGGGTTGCTATTTCCCTAGCCCCCAAAAATACCCCGTCTTCATACGCTGCTTGCGGAGACAACTCTTCAAGACTATTACGGCTGGACTCATCATCAAGAATAGCGAGAAACGCATCATAATTACCAAAAACATCGGAGGCCAATGAGGGCGCATAGCGCTCCACAATTTCAGCTAAAGATTGAAGCGGTGGACGCTTCGTCCAGGCAAGCAGATGGTCAACGAGATCCTGTGCCTCATAGTCATTATCCTGCTGGGAGCGGTCCTCAAGCGCCCAGGAAAGACACATGAGAAAGCCGGAAACGAATAACAACTTCCTCGACATCCGAAGCTTTATGTTTCGTAGGGCCCACTTTTGACCGGCCCTTGCCCGGTACTTGTTGGCGTAGTCAACCGCCATGGTTCGCCAAAAGCGAACGACATCATTTAGGAGAAAGCGGGGAATCCGGTCAGGCCGTTTATTACTCCCGATGAAGCTCGCATCTTCCTGGACATAGCGGTTCAGAATTGCCTGCACAATGCGGGCGTGCGTATCTACGCTCCCAGCTACATTTATGGGCGTAGACTCCAACAATAGTAATAGGCGACGAGTCATATTTTTGTTGGAATCCTCATCGCCGCCGACGGCATGTACCAAATCATGGCTGAAGATCAGGCCCCCAAAAACTTCTGTCGGACCCGGTTTTCCAAACCCTGCTTTTTCAAGCTCGGACGTGAGTTTGTGCGCTATCTGAAGGTGTAATGAATCCGCGCGTCCATCGATGAGCACTGTCCAGTCGAGGTCACTTCCAGTCGTGTATTCGCCCCGCGCGAGCGAACCGAACACGACAAAACTCCCTTCGTCCGTGGGCAGCAAACCGTCCGCAAGTTTGGCAAGAACCTTCAAACGCTCTGCGCTGCTGACCTCGGCTTCGGTAATGTGGCTCCATCGGGAGGCGTCGCCCCCCCCTAAGTCTGTCTAGTGCGGTTTCGGTCATCTAAAGAATGCTCGCCTTGAATCAGTCTTCTAGCTTTTAAACCTTTCGTGTGACTTTGTCTCTCTCGTGTTGACGAAGCCCTTGACCCCTCAAGAGAAACGGGTCGCGGCTTATCGAGAACAAGGGCCTGACTTGAACGGCCGATATGGGTGCGGATCAAATCTCTGTATGCTCCGCCAGATCCAGCGCATCCTCGATTTCCACGCCCAGGTGCCTAACCATGTTCTCGATCTTGGTATGTCCAAGCAGGATTTGGATTACACGAAGATTGCCTGTCGCTTGTAGATCATAACGGCGTTGGTTCGTCTGAGTGCGTGCCATATCGCGGTCAACCACTCATCGACCACTCTGGCTTATTGGCGAGTGCTGAGATGATCGGCATGATCGACCCGACTAGGAAACGCGTAGTCATCAACCGCCGAAATCGGCCTGCGGGTTCCGCTTTTGTCAAAAGCAGTCTCAGTCGGGGCTAAGCTCTGTTGCATTCAATGAATACAACCCACCCACACAGTCGATAGCCGCTTCTCAACCGCCGCTTTTACAGCATCTGAGCAAGCATCCGACACGACCAGGCCAAAAGGATTCATCGTCGGGTCTGGTAGGCCGCACTCGTCACTTTCTCCGACCGATTTCCTACCTGAGAGTGCGTAACGTACGGTCGCCCAGAGGGTCCAGGCCAGTGCGATCTCGCCCTCCTGCTCCTCGTAAACACTGCTTGCCGGAACGGTCTTCGACATAAGACCTAATTCTTCAAGAAGCATCGTGGAAATCAAATGCGCGGCGCAGTCCGCTAGCTGGATGCCTGTCACCAACCTTGAATCGCAGCCGAGTTTTACCGTCGCGTCGGCTGGCATTTTTGCGTTGGCAGGCCTCATGCCCTCATCGAGATGGACCGCTGCAATGTGCGTTCTCGGCGGGATATCGAGTTTTGAGAGAAGCGCGGCGACATGGGTCACGATTTTGGCACGCTCGGAGGTTGGGCAAATGGCCACCCCGATCTTACAGTCGTTCAAAATGATCTGGAGACGTTGGCGCAATTCCTGTCCCGCAGGGTTCCCATGCATCCTCATGCTGCTCTTAAACTCGTCGCGGGCGGGATCGAAACCGCAATCGTGTAAGGCCTGAACAACCTCCTGCTGAACGTCAGCATGGGCACACACTGCCGCCACGACGATGAAGTCACCGCGAACGTGAATGCTCTCGTCTACGAAGACATTCAAGAAGGTATCCATGGTGGTGTCGGCGCTCAAAATACCCTATAGCCCGCGCGACCACCGCAACGGTAGCCGTCCGGCGACTTGTGTTCATTCAGCGTGAGAGACTGGGTTTTTCTCGTGAAAATTTTTTGACAGTACGGACATTGCACCTTGTGGGTTTGTTCAAAGCCACCGAAACCGCTAGATGCATTGGTTCGCCGGGTCCGAACCCGGGTCGAGCTTCCCTCCCGACGAGTTCCTTCGCTGAAGGGTTTACCGAAGTAGGCTTTGCGGGCTTCTTCTCCTGCCTTCGACAGCTCGATTTCGAACTGGGGCTCGAAGGTTTCATCGAGGATGGCAAGCGATTCAACGTCAGTATTGAAAAAGGTCTTTATGCTGGGACCGCGCGTCCGGTCCCAAGCATAGAAGTACTCACGCGCAGGTTTGCCTTGCGCCTTTTTGTACGACAGGGAATACGGCTCGATCACCCGCTCAACGCCATGATAGCCGAGCTTCATAAGTTTCCTTGACGCCCCGGCCTCCATGATGAGGTTACGGTGTTCGGGGCCGTAATAGAGCTGCTCTCCCCAGGCTCCGCCGCCAACCCCACCGAACAACTGCTCGATAGTGTCCTTAAATCCCTCAGTCGCGCATTCGAAGCTGAAGCGCGTCGCTTTCGGACATTTTATGTACCTTTCCCAAACACCGCGGAAAAAGCTCATGGGAATGCCTAGCAGTATGGTTTTTGCTGCCGCTGGACTGCCGCTGAAAATTGTCTTGCCCAGGAACGTGCGAAGAACCAACGCACGGTCCAGTTCGATCGAGCGGTCAATGAACGTGGCGTAGACCAGATCAAAGAGATCGTGGGAATGGCGACGTTGAATAAGGCATTTCAATTTGCTAGCAACCACCTCCTCCAGAGCCATGCAAGTTATGTCGGCAGTACAAGCTCCTGCATCGGAGTACGGATGAATGAGCTTGCGTGTGGTGGCGGGCAAATAAAGTCGGTCTAAGTCTGTCATATCGACTTTGACACTGATGGTCAGATCGTCTTGCTTGCCGAAGAAGTCGGTGAAATACACGCGCCCCTTGTAGGAACGTCGTGTCTTGTCCACCATCGGTCCAGGCTCAAATGTATTCCGGTTTATCAGAAACTCTACGCCACATGCCGCCTGTGCTTCGCGGCAAGCATTATTAATCTCTTTAGCAGTCCGCTCGAGGTCGACGGCATCACTGACGGAAAAATCCAAATCGGCAGAGAACCGCGTGTCGGGATAATACGCCTTGCGTAGGCAGTTGCCGCCTTTGAACACGACGCGCGTTCGAAGAAATTCATTCTCGTATATCGACTTCAGCAGCCAACCGAAGACGTAATCCCGCTCGACATTCGGATGATGAATGTCGAATTCCAATGCTTTGGCTTTTATTTCATCCTGGTCGATCATTGCGCCAACATACTTATTTTCGCGCAACTATGTCGAGGATGATCATCAGTAATCCACCAGCAATGTGCGGCTTTGAAGTTGTACTCTTGAGACTGCTATAAGATGGTCAAGGCTCCCCGGTTGAACACGATTTGAGAGACATCACCGATGACCGTTTCTGAGAGGCGGCTTGGCTAAGCTCATGACCGATGTGGAGCGCAATGCCGCCGTTCACCGACTTAAGCGTGGACGTCAACTTAGGCGCGGACAGAATCGTGCTTCCATGAGCGCTGCACGGCTTGTTGCTGTGATGTTCACCATTTGGGCCAAGAAGATCGCATAATGTATCGAATGGAACCGATCATGCGAGCCCGTGGCTTGCATGAACCCAGCTGCCATGGCCAACCCTGACTGCTTTTATTTTCTGGGCTTGGGCTTCTGGGAAGTCGGTGTTTCCCGTTACCTGATCCCGAAGGCTGTGGGTGAGCCAGTCATGCCGATTTCGGCTCAGCCGTCCGCTATCGGGACAGGCGCTATAGTCTGGTGCTGCAGCACCACACGAAGTGAGGGAGATCTAACCAAATGCGAAGCGACATGAAATTCTGGGAAATCATTGACGCGGGCTTCAATTTACCCGCCGGTAAGCCAGAACGAGCAATAGATCGGACAACTGCAGGGGGTCGCTCGATGTCGCCGCGACCCTGATGCGCCATCGTACAGGCGGGGCACTCGGGTCCAGTTCGGTTTGGGCGCCGCCAAGCTCCGCTTCCCCGACCAGCAGTTCGCCATAGCTCTCCCGGCCGGCCAGCAGGAGTGGGGCTGGGGCCGCAGAACCTGCGCCAATCGATGCCTCGAGTTCATCAGCATCGTCAGCGGGTCGGGCGAACAATGCGGCTCTGACGACCGCTAGCCTCTGGCCCGCATCGCGCGACGGGAAGAAATCAGGCGACAGATCCAGTTCAAGGATGTTGCCGGCCTGCGGATCCGTCGGGTGGAGGAATCGAGACCAGTGGGACGCAAATTGTCGGCGAAGGTCGAGCGCGATGAAGCTGTTGGGAGGCTCCGCGCCAAGATGCTCGCGCAGATTGGAAATAGCGGCCGCCTTCAAAGCGCCTGCATCCTCGCGGGCGGTGTATTTAAGGTGAAGGATGACGTCGCTGATGGTGTCGTAATCGAACTGGCGCAACGAACGCCCCAAGTCCTCGCTGTTGGTGGCGACGTCGTGAAACAATTCGATCGACCATCTGCTGATCGCTCCGGCGCCCTCGAACGGCAAATAGCGTTCATCGCGGAAGCTGAACTCGAACATACCGCTGTCGTTCTGGCCGCTGCTGACCGCAATGGATTTCACGGGGATGTTATTCTCGACGAAGCGTGGATCGTCTGCCGGAATCCCGTCCCCGTCCGTCGCGCGAGCATAGCCGCCGGCTACATCCGACGTGATCCGGATCTCGTTGCGCAGCAGGCGAAGCGTGCAGCCAATCGTCGTGTAGGGGCCTGCCACCGCAGGCAAAGTGAGGCTCACCGAAGCGATCGTCCGGAAATAATGTCCCGGATAATCAAGGTCGAATATGGTTTCAGGCAGCGAGAGCTGGCAGCGGCCGGTCTCGCGAAGCTCGATCAAAGACAGCGGGTCGAGCTGCGCCACCGAGACATGCTTGGTGAGTTCAAACTCGCGCCGGTTCTGTTCAAGGTAAGCGGCCTCAAGCCGCCGCAAGTCAACCTGCAGTTTCTCGCCGGCAAGCAGGCCCTTCTTCAAGCTGTCCCAATAGCCGTAGGAGATGAAATCGCTCTCCATGAGGCCAAGCTCGAACCGGAAGCAGCGTTCGGCGCGTTTTGCGAGGTCGTGGGCAAGCCGGTAGCTTTCGAAATACGTGTTGGCGATCTGGCCAACCTGCCACTGATAGAGCTCTTCGCTCGTAAATTTGCTGCGCATGAACTCATCGATCGCCTGAGCGTCCTCGATTTGCTCAAGCAAATTCTCCTGCTCCCTTGTTGCTATCGCCAGGCGAAGCTCAGCGGCGACGATTTGCCTGTCGAGCTGCTCCAATTCCTTCTCCGCCAGGCTCTCCTGCAGTTTCCACTCCTCCCATCGCCGCTCGTAGCCCGCTTGCGTGCCCGCAAGATTGGCGAATGAGTGGGAAATACCAGCTAGACCGCTCAGCGCGGCCGCCCAATTGGTGCCAGCTTCGGCGATCTTGTTGCCGCCGTAATGCGTAAGGGCGACGGGCGATCCACCGATGCCCGCGCTACCGATCGAGACTTGCGGCATGAGGTGGGCGGCGCCGGCCGATTTATTCAGCAGTGTCGCCGCGATCTCGGATGCTATAGCGGCGGAGTGCGAAATGCGCGACGCTTCCTCCCAGTCGTTGATCTTCTCGACATCGCGGTAGAAGTCGCGGCGTCGCTCCGTCAATTCCTTGGCATGATGCAGGCCCTGTAGTGATTGACCCGCCTCGTCGACCTGCCGGCGCCTGACGGCTTTCAGCGCGTTCAGCGCGCGCAGCTCGTGCCCTTGGCGCAGCAGCGCCAGAGCCTCGCCGTCCTTCTTTTCGAGCGCGGTGAGCAGTGCGGCTCCGAGCGCCTTGACGTCGTTGCAGACCTCGTTCGCCTTCTGAACCGTCACGGCGAACCGGTAGAGGGGGAGTGGAGCGTTAAGATCCGAGAACGCAGCGCCGATGTCGAGCCCCGCCGCGCGCGCTTTCACCAGCAGCGCCGGGTCTATCGGCGGTTCGAAGAGCGCGAGCTGCCGGGCCACGCCGTCGATATTGAGGCAGTTGCGAATCTTGTAGAGCCGGTCGGAGACACGGTCCCAGTAAGCGAGCAGTTTCTCGTTATGGGGGATGCAGAAATAGAGGCTCGGAAGCGGCGGGCCGGCCTGACCGGTGTTGCCGCCACCATTCGGCGGCGGGACAAGATTTTCGACTTCGACCAGCGCGTTCGCCATGGCATCGAGCTGGTGCTCCAGCTCGTTGAAGCTTTGGTCGGCCGGCTTCGTCTGAGCCGGAATCGTCTTCGGCCGTGGCCCGAGGAGTTCGGCCGCCAATATATAGAGCTGGGTCGCCTCATTGATGCTTTCCATACTGTCCTGCCGGAACAAATGGTCTCCCCAGGAAAGCAGATTATCCAGATATTTCATCACCACCGTCTTCTGATAAGCGACGGTGCGATAGGCGGCGATCCGGTGCGGCTCGTAGGGATGCGCGCGCCAGTCCAGCACTTGCGCGAGCAATTTGTCCCGCGCCTGCACGGAGAAACCGGGGACACTGGGATCTCCGGCCAGCATGTGCAGCAGCGCCTCGATGCGCTGCTGCACATATGTCGGATCGGTGGTCTCGAAAAACGGCTTGGTGATCCAGTAGCGGGCCACCGGCGAGCCGCCATTGCTGGGACCCTCCGGGCCGATTGGATTGAAGATAAAATGGTACCAGTCGCGCGCTTCCGCGAAGCGCTGGTTTCGACTGAGCGCGTTGGCGATCAGCAGCGGGGCATGGAAGAACAGTTCCCAATTATAGGATGAATAAGCGCCAGAGGGAGCAAAATCGACGATTTCCTTCGGGTATCCGGGCGTGACCTCCCATGGCGGCAATGCCGGATCCTCGATGGAGGGATCGATGACCGCGCCACTTGGCCAGTAAACGTGCCGGAAGCTGAAGCCGCTGTTTTTGAACTGTGTCTCCCTGCTCATCAGCGCCTGCACGCCCCGGCGAGGGTCGCGGAGCATCCTGGCGAAGTCGCAGGCGAAGGGATGATAGAAATTGAGGAAGTGGAACCGGAGCGACTGGAGGAGCTGCAGCGAGGCGCTGCCGATCTGTAGATGGGCAAAGCGCATCAGTGCACGAGTGAGGCGATTGCGAAATTCCTCATCGGTGAAGGGAGGCGCCGTATCGCCAGGAGATCGTGAATGCAGCGCGGTTTCGAGCACGCTGCGCTGTGCCGGCGACAGCGTGGCGAGATCGAAAGCGTCAACCCAGCTTCTGATCTGGGTTTCGAACGAGGCTTCCCAGTTTCGCAGTCCGCGCTTGAGATCGGGGTAGTAAAGCAGGCCAGCACTGCTTCCCGGCTCGCGATCAATGGGCGTCCGCCTCAGCGCCGGGAGCACCAGGAAGGTACGGCCTTTGTCGGCATAGAAAAAAGGCAGCCAGGCGCCCACTCCCAGCGGGAATGGCTCGTTCGTCCGTCCGATCGTTTCGGCCAACGCCAACATTCCGCTTTGCAGTAGCCGATCCATGTAAGACAGGTGCCACGCAGAGGTCACTCGGAAGAAAGCCGGTGTCTCCCTCAGCAGCTCGGTGTATTTGGCGCTACCGGACGTCCATCCGTTCTCAAGAGTAAGATCGTTTTGCGGCCAGTCGATGCGCGCCAGCAGGTTGACGAAGCTCGCCGCTTCGCCGAGCTCGTGCCAGCGCCCATATTGAGGCGGATAACCTACCGAATAAACCTCGGGGCGCACCATGGGGAAGAATTGGCCGGTAATTGAGGCGGGTTCAGGCGCGCCGGTGCATCCGGCGATGTCGAAGGCGCCGCTAAGCTCGGCCGCGGGAAAACCTTCGCGGGTGACGCTCTCGCCGTCGACCCGTATATAGAACCGTCCATCTATTCCGCTGCGATCTAGGGCGAAGAAGCGGTAGTACTTGTACGCAATATCCTGCTGGTGGGTATGCTGGGACTCGAGTTCGCGCTTTGAAAGGCGTGGCGGCGACCATCGATCGCGCCGATAATCGCTGACCGCCAAGCGCATCTTCAAACGCTTTGATGATTTCGGCACCGATGCGCTGGTCGCCCCTGATGTCGGCAGGGGGGCATTGCTGTTGCCGGTTTCGTCATTGGATTCGCTGAACAGAGGCCAGAAAAGGAACGGTCTGCCATTTATGACCAATGGCGTCAGGTAATCGCCCTGGATGTCGAGGTCGACCTTCGACCACGGGCTCCACCGGCGATAATCGAAGGTTCGATAATAGATCTCGTGGGGTTCGGCGCCAGGCGTTCTGCCAAATACATGGACGATCGCCTCGTCGCCGTCATCCTCTTGATGGAGGGCGGCGACCTCGAGTTGTGAGACCTTGTCGAGCTTCTCCAGGTAATTGGCAAAGGCGGTTTCAACGGTCAGGTCGTTGATCTCGCCTTGGAGCAGTTCATCCTCCAGTTCCCTGAAGAAAGGCGACCGGTCCCGCTTCAGCTCTGGTTCGATCCAGTTTTCGGGCCAGAGGAAGACCTTCATATTGGCTTCCCATAGGCGATACTTGCGCATCCATTGCCACCAGCGCCAGGCGCTGTCGCCGTCCGCTCCCTCGGCCACCACGAGCACGTCCGCCTCGAGGCCCATGAAACAGCGCTGCACGAAGAGCTGCACCGAGTTGGTTGCCTGAACGAGGCGGCTCGTCAAAAGGCACGCGCCCATCTCCACGTCGAGCAGGAAATAGGCATAAAGATCATTCTTGCCCTGCCATTTGCCGCCGGGCGCGTCCGGCGGCGCGGGGCGGGTCAGAAGATACGCCGAGAGCGCATCGCGCTTCGCCTCGCGCACCGCATCCTGAATTTCCACGCTCAACACCGACCAGGCGGCTTCGCCGAACTTGCCGCGCAACAGGTTCCTGGCCGTCTGGACGTGTGCCGGGCCCAGGGCGGGCGAGGCGAGCGCCGACACATGCACCGGCTCAGCATTGAGCCTTCCCGCCAGAGCGAAGGCGCGCGCCAGGTGCTCCCAGGTCACCGCACTGAGGTAGTCGTCCTGGAGCAGCGGATCGACCGCTTCCAACATTGCTTCGACTTGGGCCTGGGACCAATCGGGGTTTGCGGCGGCTATCGCCGCAGCCAGGTCCGGCAGTGTGGCCAGGGCTCCGTCTCGACGATTGATCAGAATTTCAAGAAAGGAGCGCTCACCGGCCATATGCCGCATCTGGAACCGGAGCAGCCGGTCGAGACGGACGATGTCCGCAATATCGAGCGCAGCATCGCTCTCGCGAAGCGGCAGCGCAGCGAAGTCGGGGAGTCTCGCGTCGGCCCTCAGATCGTTTGTTCTGTCGATGTCGGCGAGGCTAAGCTTCCATTTCCCCCAAAGCCTTGCGACGCGCTGCGCCCAATGAAGTGCTTCGAAGGTCGCCGGACGGGCGGCCGGGGTCATCGCCGCAACCGCCTCGGCGAACGCGCCCGTAAAATGTGCAAGAAGAGTTTCGGGAAGGATGGCGTAATCGGTGAGCAGCCGTCGGGTCAGAGCCTCGTTGAGGCCGAGTAAGGTGCCGGTTCGCTGCAAAACAAGCTGCTCGGACGATATCTTCGAGAGATAGGCAAGACCGCGCCGTGCTGCTTCAGCCAGATTTCGGCCGAGATTGTCGGCCGCAGGATCGCCGGCACTGCGCAACGGCAGCGCAAGATCCACATCGCTTCGAAGCCAGATATTCTCCGCGGCGATGCCGGGGCCGCGCGGCTGGTCGAAGAGCGCGGCGATCGCCGTGTGAAAGGCAGGATCGGACGAAAGTGATTCCAGGGCGGCGCGTTCCGCGTGCGACATGATCCCATTGAAGGATAGCATTGCCGCCTCGGCATCATAGGTGATCTTCTCACGAAGCTCCCGGTCGGGGAGGTTCTTGAAGAGCACTCCTGCCGGAAGGCTCGCGAGCGGCGCCGAGAAGAACGGTTCGAAGAAGCGCAACGCCAGCTGCGGCCCGCGGTGAAATTCCTCGATCGCTTGCTGATATATGGCGTTGCCGGCCGCCTGCGGAATGGTCAGGAGCTGCGCTTTCTGAGCGTCGTCGATGAGGCCCGTCAGATGCAGCTGCTGCGCTTGCGCGTCATAGCGGATCCGGATGTCGTCGGTGGTCTGGGCCGGGAAGGCGAAGCCGGCGGGAAGCCCGCTGACGGGCTGAGTTTGCCGGACTTCGTCCCGTAGCACGTCGACGAAGAAACGGGCCTCCGTCTCACTGCGCCGCAATTTCTGGAGCTGAGAGATGAGGAAGGTCTCGAGCTTGGCGGGTTCGTTGGGTGGATCGAGGAGTTCATGGCGCTGCGGGCTATGCTCTGCTCGCACGGCTGCGAGTTCGTTCCACAGGGTTTGAAGGAATCGGGCCGCCTGGGGTTGTGGCATGGCGGCAGGCGACGCCGCGTCGGCCAGAAGCAGCCATGTTAGTTCTTCGGGCCTGAGGCCAGTCGCGAGAAGCTCATCGACGCGCTCGGCATAATCGAATGCGGACTTGGCATCGACAAAGGAAGTGACGTCCTGCTGCAGTAGCCTTAACACGGACTGCCATGCTCCCTGACTTAATTTCATGCGCTTTGCGAGGAATGCATGGCGCCAGAGGAAGGACAGATTGGCGAGCGTCAGCTTGCCGTCCGTCAACGGATCACCGGTCGTTCCGGCAAGCTCGAGCAAGGCGTTGAGGTCCGCCGCCTTGATGCCGAGCGCGGCAAGCACGCTATCGGCATGGGCCTTGATTCCCTCATTCGTTGCCGAGGTGACTTCGGCAAGCGTGAAGGCCGGGTCGAGGGGCTGCATCTTGCCCGGATTGAGGAACACCTGCTGGTAGAGTCCCTCGGCCCTTTTCTGGTGCGGGCCGGCGAAGCGCTGGGAGGTGTTGAGATCGCTAAAGAGCGCACACAATTCCTCGATCGTCGGTTCGCCCAGGCGCGTCTTCAGGCGCATCAGGTAGAAGAGGTTGATCAGGCTGGGCTCATCGAGTGTGTTGTTCCCGATGCCGGGATTGCGCAGCGCAAGATCCAGCTCCCACATCGCCCAGTCGCGTTTGCGCCAGAGTCGCAGGAAGCGCAGGATGCGGTCGAGCTTGCCTGCGTCGAGCCCCTCGATCCGCATCTTTGTCGTGTCGCAAGAACCATCCTCTTGAACGACCGCGATATCGCCCGCCGGATCGATGAACGGCAGGTCGAAAAGCTGCAGCATCTGCTCGTATTCAAGGCCGGACTTGGCAAGGAACGTATCCACGATCGCGATGCGGGCCTTCCAGTCGGCTGCATTTGCCTCGCCCCACGCCTCTTGCTGACTGGCATCGGTCGGCTCGGCCAATGTTATCAGGCTCTCTTCATTGGGAATGGTACTGCTGCAGCTGATCCGGAAATAAGCGGCGGCAATATCGCCCTCGGAAGCGCCGGCTCCCCGCGCAAAGACGCTCATCAGCTCCCAGCGGTCGACCTTCGCCCTGGACAGGGCAGCGTCGACCTCCTGCGCATCGAGGTCGAATGGCAGGTGGAGGGGGAAGCGGGCCTCCTTCAACTTGAGATAGGCTTTGTGGTTGACGAAGGCGGGATAGGCGCGAAGCGCCGCGCTAGAAGATTTGGTATTTGGCAATATCTGAGCAAAGAAATTGACCGAGGACGTCTTTCTCTTGAGCAGGTAGGTGGCGTCCTCGCCGTGCACGACCCAGCGATCCGCATCGGCAGGATCAACTTGCGAGAGCGAGAAGTCGCCACCAACGCCGATCGATGCAACCATCAGGGCCTGTGTCGTTGCGGCCTTCGCCGCCGCGGGATCGGCCGGCATGGCGACCAGGCCCGCGAGCTCCACGTCATTCTCGTCGCCAGCGATCGCCGCCTCGAGCACCTCGCAGACGATGTCGACATAGGGCAGCGGAGTAAGAGCGTTCGCGCAATTGAGTTCGATATAACCCAGATCGGGTCGGCGGCCGAAAAGGACGCTGCTGACACTTGCGTTCGGATCGGCGCCCGCCCGCGTGCGCCGTGCACGAAGGAACATCAGCAGATCCGCAAGATAGGCCCCGGGGCTCAGCGTCGAGCGGCAATGCTCGCAATGGCAAAGGTCGCCTGACTGGAACAGATTTTTCCAATTGGGGAAGCGAGCGAGCGCGTCGCCGCTGTTAGGCAGCGCTGCCGGCAGGCCTTCCGGATCCAACGCTTTGAGATCGCTGACGATTGTTAGCGTTGCTGCCACCGCGTCGGCGGCGCGCGCCCAGGCTGTGCGGGCATCGGAGGACGACATGCCGGCCGTTGTGGAATAGCGGCGGATGAACTCGCTCTCGCCAAGACGGTATGCCCCTTGCGCCGAACGAATGCCGTCGCCCAGCAGCGCCTGCGTGGTTTCGAACCGCGGCGCAAACTTGAACAGCCGCTGTACGGCCTTGAGCTCGGCGCGCAGGTCGGGGTCGTGCGCGGCGTCGCCGAGACCGCTGCCGCCACGGCCATCGAGGAAGGAGTCGATCGGCGTGCGATGAAGGTCGAATTCCGGGTGGCGATCGATGATGTGCGAGACCGTGCGGGCATGACGAAGGGCTTTGGCTTCACCGTTCTTAAGCGCCTTCGCCAGGGCGCCCCCGAAGGCCGCTGTCGGAAAGGCTTCCCTGAATTGCCGCTCGAGGGTCTTTGCATACAGAGCCTCCGGCGGCGGCCCCGGCTGCTCGCTGCTACCGATCGGGAGCTTTATGTCATTGGGGTGGCGCGCCAGAAGCCTTGTCCATTCGGCCTCGTCGAGGCGAGCGAGCCGGGGGATTTGCTCGGGCCGCTTGAGCTCGAAGCCTTGCTTGAGTATCCGCACCACCGAAAAATCGCCCTGGGTGAGCTCGGCGAGGCGGAAGGAGGTGCGAAGGTCATCGATTTCGGATTTCTTGAATGATTTTCCTAGCGCCTTCAGCATTGTCGGGTTGAGCGTGCCATGCTCGATGAGCAACTGCGCGAACCGGCGCTGTTTTTCGGGTGCCTTGATGCCTGCGTGCTCAAGGGCAGCTTTTGTAAAGCTTGGGCTCTTGTCGGAGCCAAGCGAAACACGCGCCGTCAGGTCGAGAAAGGCCGAGACCGAGCGATCGCTTTGCTCCCCCAGCCGGGCCGGGATCTCGTCGAGTCTGAAGGCACGCATCAAAGCCTTGCGGACGGCCGGAGCATCGAGCGTTGGCAGAACGTGACGGAAGGCTTGTTCATTCTGCGTGAGGCTCTGGCCTTCGTCATAGTTGAAGGCAGAGCCGCCCAGAAGCGCAAACCAGAACTCTTTTTCAAGGGCCTTTTTGCTTCGTGCGGGCAATGGGCGCGAGCCCGCGGGAGGGCGCTCCTCGCTAGTCGCGATCGCGGCCCATCGCGCAAGGCGATGCGCGAGCCCGTAACGCGCGAGGTCGGCCATGGCGAAACCGGTTTCGCCGGCAAGAAATTCCAAATCCTGATGGTCTGCATCCTGCTCGAGCGCCTCAGGGGCCAATCGGCCGAGCAACGGCGTAACCGCTGTTTCGATGCGCTCGATGAGGCTGCTCGGCGGGCGCGGGACCACCACGTCTATCACCGAGGCCCGGCCGGCGTTGAACACAGTTTGTGATGCAGACAGGATCGCCCCGTTGACGGACACCTTCACGAACAAATTCGGTCCGGCCCACTCGCGCTTGTTGGAGCTTCTCCTGGTGAATTCGATCCGATAGGCGCCCTCGCGGTCGGTGTAGGCCTCGCCGACCTTTTGCGCGCGGCGCATGTCACGATCGAAGGCTGTTACGGTGACACCTGGCGCCGGAGCCTGGTTGGCGAAGCGAACGGTTCCTGAAATGGAGAAACTCGGCGGGGAGTCCGACCCGCTTCCACTCACGGCTGCGCACATACCGGCTCTCCCACCGTCTATGATTGCGTTCCAATTACTTAACCGATGTGCCGCATTGCGTCCATTCAACTTCTCGGTTCAGGAGCGGCTCCTGCAAAAGACCAAGGAGCGGCTTTCCGTAACTATTGCCCGCCGTCTTACGATCGTCAGTAAGGGGAAGGCTGGTTGAACGGAACCGATTTGCCTCCGGGCGCGACCGAGCCCCATTGATGCATCCTGTCCATTGCGTTGTTCATCTCCTCGATGCCGGTGGCGCGGTTGACCATGATCCCGATCTCCCTCATCGGCAGGTTCTCCTCCAAATATTGCGCTGCCACGGGCGCCAGAGTGTCAACCGCATCGCCGGCGGTTATGACGAAGACCGCCACTTCGACCGCATCTCCGACCACCGGGATAAGTCCGACCGCGTCGACGGCGGCCTCGAAATAGCGGCCTTCCCTGAGATTGTCGCCGCACGAAGCGAGCCCAACCGCAATGCCGGCGAACGGTATCATCTTTCCGCCGGTTTCGAGCCCCTCTATCGCTAGGGATTTCGCGGTCCTGGCGATAGCTTGCTTGCGTTGCTGCCACAACCGGCGGCTGGTTTCCGCGTGGGCCTCCATCAGGCTCTTCTTGGTGCTCGTCACCACGGTCACTCGCTCGCGCATGGCTCGCTCGGTCGGGTCGGTGGCTTCCTTCACCCACTCTGCTCGCACGGAAGCAGCTTCGGCCTTCCACGTCGCCAGTGCCTTGACGGACGATGCGCCCTTGTCGCTGTCATAGGCCACGCGCCACAGCTTTCCAGGCGTCGTCTTGTCGATTTTTCCCGCTTTTTCCAGCTCCAGAAGCTGATTCTTGGTCTGCTCGAGGCCGGCCTTTATGTCTGCGCGTCTGTCGGCAAGATTTAAGTTGGATTCGGATTTCACGTGGCGTGCCTTGAGCTCGACGACACTCTGCGAAGGTTTGTGCCCGGCGCGTTTCCTCTTGTCGGAGATCGGCTGCTCCCTGACTTCGTCGGGAATGACCGCCGAACTCGATTTTTTGTTCTTTATCTTCTTTTGCCGGGTCACCTTGACCGGCTCGCTTCTGCTGCCGCCGATGTCGACCTGCGCACGTCGATTGTTCACTGTATTCTGGTGCTTCTCGACCGCCTTTTCATGCTTTTTTCCGAGGGTTTCCGGTTCAGGACCATGGCCCGAGGGATCGATCGACCCAATCGGCGAGGCCAGCACATACGCATAAAGATTGGGGCCATCGTCGAGCGGTTCGGGATCGCAACTCACCCAGCGGCCGAGCCATGGCGCATAGTAGCGCGCGCCGTGGTGGCTGAGACCGCTCTCCTCGTCCCGCTCCATCCCGGTGTAGCGATAGCGCTTTGGCGTTTGAGTTGCGTGCGACTGAAACGAGGTGGCCCCGTAGGGGTAATATTCCTCATAGGAGAGAACCCTCCCCGCCGGGTCGAGCTCAAGACTGGCGGAGCCGAGATGATTTGAGAATTGGTAGCGGACGAGCTGCCTCGGCGCAGCGTCTTGCCCCACCGTGCGCGTCTCAACCAGTGCGAGGCGCTGGGTACCGTCCATGACGTGCAGTGTCTCGCGTTCCAGCACCACATCGCCGGCAGGGTTGCGTTTGCGGTGTATTTCGAATCCGCCGAGATAAGTTCGCTCCTCGATGAGGCTGCCGCCATTCTTTTCGACGACCTTGCGCACCCGCCCGCCGCCGGCGTCATAGACATAGTGAACCGTCCCGCCGCCCTTAAGGTCGGCTTTCCTGAAGCGGTCGCCGAAGTCCCATTCCATTCCCGGCAGTTGGGTCATTCGACGCGTGTTCCCGTGCGCGTCATAGCTGTAGGATTCGGCGGGATCTGTGCCGACGCGGGTGCTGCTTAGACGGTTGTTGAACTTGAGCGGCTCGAGGGGGCTCGCCTCCTCATAGGCGTAACGGCGGGTCCAACTACCGTTGCCACCTGTCGCGTGGACGAATTCCAGGAAGTTCCCGGCCGCGTCATATTCATATCTTTCGACGTAACGGCGCATCGCCTGGCCGTCGTGTGGATGGGCGAGGCCAACACGCCCGCTGTCCTTCCAGTCGGTTGCGCGCGAACCGCCGGCGCCGACATGCTCGCGGCCCGCAGCCGTGATCAGGCGGTATAGGGAATCGTAGGTATAATCGGCGTCGGGCGTGGCGACCTGGTTATGGAAGTAGACGTCCTGCTGGGCGTTGTCGCGCACGTGAGTGATATTTCCGACCGGATCGTAGGAATAGAATACGTCTTGAAGGTGGACACCGCCCCGCGTCGTAACAACGCGAGAGAGGCGTGAGGTGAGGCGATCGAACTCCGATCGCGTGCTGGCGCCATTCGCATAGTCGATCCGGAGACGCCGGCGCTTCGCATCATATTCCATCGCGGCCACAAAAGGCGTGACGGAAGCGGCGCCATTGAGCCGCACTTCGACCGTTTCGAGCAGGCCGGCGTGATTGAAGGAATAACGGGAAATGCTGCCGTCAGGTGCGGTGGAAGCGACCACTCGGTTGAGCGCGTCATAGGCCGTCGCGACCGGAAATGCCTTGGCATCGATCAGTGGATTGGTTGTCCAGTCGAGCAGGGACGAATGATCCCGCGCCAACTGCCTTTCGCCTGCGACCAGATTTCCCTTGTAATCGTAGACCCTGGTGGTCGCGACGCCAGCTTGGTCGAATGCCTTGAATGGCTTGCCGCGCAGATTGGACGCTTCCGGATCGACCTGTGTCTCGCCATACAGGGTGCGCCCGATCGTCTTCTCGGCGGGATCGCTGCCCTCCAGCAGGCGCGTTTCCAGCGATCGCCCCAATTCGTCATAGACCGCACGAAAGCGATGGCCGCGGCTGTCCCAAGCAAAGAGGGGTCGCCCGCCGGCATCGCCGAGCATCCAGCGCTCGCCCCCTTCCATGCTGGCCTGATGTATGCGTTGGCCCACCATGTCGTAATCATAGTGCATCACCAAGCGGTCGAGCGCGTCAACCACGTCTATCTGATTGCCTTCGATGTCGACGAATATCCGAGTCGCATGCTTCTCTTCGATGAGACTGCCCGCGCGCTCGAACCGGTTGTGCGCAATAGTGAGGAACGGCCGGCCCAGGGCATCTGCATGCGTTTGGGCCGGGGTATCGGCGTGAAGCTCACTCTTGCGAGCGGCGTCAGCCTCGGCCGCCCTCGCGGCGGTGTCGGGATAAAGTTCCGCAAGAGCCGCGGCATGGCCGGGCTGCGTCCGCAAATCATGCCAGCTCGGCAGGAAGGCGGTTTCGGGAATGCGACGGAAATAGGCGCCGACATCCTCATCGGCCCCAGGATCGGCGATGAGAACGGTGTCATTTGCGTCCCAGCTGTCCTGGCGCCAGCCGCTGAAGACCACTTTCTCCCAACCATGGTTGGGGTGAAGCGTCGCGACGTTGCGTCCGGCCGGATCGTAGAAGGCGATCGGGCTGACGCCAGCCCGCACATCGAACTCAAACTCATGAAGGTCGGAAAAGAAAGGCTCGTATTGGCGGACCGGATCACCCTTGTTGTTGAACACGGTCCAGCCCGAGCCGATCCATCGCGGAGAAATAGCGGCCACCGACATCTGCGGCAGCCCGTCTGGACCGAGAATGATTGCTCCGTCGGAACCGCGAAGCGGAATCGGCCCCGGTTCCGCCTGAACTTTCTTCTGGATTTCCTGGCCGAAGCCGTCGGAATAGGTAAGGCTGACCTGTAGCCTCGACGGGTCCCCGGCGGTCTCATCGCTAAGATGCGTTTCCCTGACGATCGTGGCAGCGAAGGGCGGGCGCTTTCGGGCCGCGTCGGGATCTCGGGCAAAGGTACCCAGGTCATAGACTATGCGCGAACTGGCCATGTTAAGCAGTTCCGCCGCCATTGGCCCGCGCGGGGCGGCGGCGAAGTCGTCGATCTCGCGTTGTGTCAGGTCCGCGCGAAAGTCGGGGGTGATGAGATCGCCGAGTGCCTCTGCATCCTCCGGCTTTCCCATGACCGCAGTGCCGGCAATCATGCCGAGTGCGTCGAAAACGACCGCCGCCCGGTTCCGATTGGGGTCCATGACCAGGGCGGGCTGAAGCGCCCGATAATCATGGCCGGCTTTGGCGGGCAGGGCGTCACCATTGGGTAGGATCAGCGAGCGTTCCCCCACTGTCGTGCAGTTGCCCAGCGCGTCGCGCGTCTCTTTCAAGAGTAGCGTGTGCGCGTCATAGGCGGCGAAGCCGTCGATGCCGAAAGCATCGCGGAAACGATGGGGCAGGAAGAAATGGTCATGGGCGAACTGAAGCTCGTCGGCGGGCGCATGAGCGGGGTCGGGTGAATAGAACACGCGCCCCGCAGGCATCCACCATCCCGGCTCGCCTTCGAGCTGGATGTAATGGGCGCCATCGCGAAGCATGTCGTCGTCGACCCGGCTGCCGAAGCGCCCGGCGACCAGGCCGGGGGTCAAAGCGAGCGCATAGCTTTCGAATGGGAGGCCGCGTGATTCCTGCTTGCCGAGCGGGAGGCGCACCGAAAGATTGTCACTCCGAAAATAGCTGCAGGTGCGTTCTATCAACCTTTTCGACGCCGATCCGGGAGGCGGCCCCTCCTCATAGTCGAGCTTCGTCGCCGCCATCGCTGCGCTCGCGAGCGCCTCGAGTGAGAAAGGCGATGCTTGGGGCAGGGCAAGGCCCGCCAGCTCGTAGAGCCGCTCCTCGCAGACCTGCGGTATGCGGTAGGAATCCTCCTCGTCGATGGGGTTGGTCACATCGCTTTCGGAATAGGTGACGTGTACCTCCCCTTGACGTTCCCGATCGGGAATCGGAAGGGTCGGGTCGGGTTGGCGCCGGCCATAATCGACGGCAGCTGACTTCAAGACGTTGCCGAAGGTATCCACTTCGAGTGTCAGGGCGTGCGAGACACGCGGGTCGGACGGCTCGCGCTCATAGTTGAAAGTCAGGGTCTCGCGCGGGTGAACGAAGAATATGGCATGGCGGTTCGACTCCCGCCTCTGCACAGCGCGGACACTGAAATTCTGCTCGATAACCGCATAAGGATGCGGCTCTTTGGGCGAGCCGTCGAGCGCATAGGTCTCCTGGCGCAGCATCGAACCTTTCAGCGCACGGCAAGCCTCGCGCTCCTCCTCGACTGTGAGGCCGGCCGGCAGCAAAGTGTCGTCGAGGAGCAAGGCGCGGGCCCCGTTATCGTCAAGGCCCGGCTCACGATAATATTCTCCCTTGTTGGAGGGGTCGAGCAGGCTCCCGAAGATATCAGAGACGTGCGCACCGCCGAGATAAACGCCGGTGTGGAACCAGGTCTTGGTGTAGACAGGCGGGACGTGGGAGGTGGCCTCGACATTCGCCGCGTCGGGAGCGTGTCCCGACAATGCGGCGAATTCTTCCGTGTCCCATTGTTCGACCGTCCCGAATCCGCGAAACTCGCGTTCGCTGCCGTCGAAATAACCATGATGATAGGCGTAGCGGGAAACGAACAGGTTGCCACTGATCCTGTCGCTCGTCTCGACCTTCTCCACCACATGCACCGGGAAGGGGAGGCGCATCAGCCACGGCGTTCCGCGTGCCCGATCCTCCAGATAGAACCGGGTGGAGGGCGCGTAGTGGATGCGCATCTCGACGCCGAGATTGTTTGCGACCTTGATCAGCAGGTGCGGCTTCGCGCCTCCCATCAGGTCCACGTAACGCAACGGGCGCCCTTGGTCCTTTGGCAGCGGCGATGAGTGTACCAGGCAGGCGGTGCCGTTGCCGAATAAGTCGACCGTCATCACAGAAGCAGTGGGATCGGAGCCGGGGAAGGAAGCGAGAAGCCGCCCGGCGCTCAGGCGATTACCTGACTGGTTGAAATAGATGCGCGCACCGTCCGCGGCCAGATAAATGATGTCGGTCGTGCCCGATCCGTCGATATCGGCCAGCCGAAGCCGGCGATGGTCGAAGCGATCTGGACGATCAAAGAAGGGCGCGTTGTCCAGCGAAACCTTGGCGCCGAAGCGGCCATGCCCGAGATTGGGCCAATAGCAGACCTCGCCGTTGCGGATGCGGACGAGGTCGGTCAGCCCGTCGCCGCACATGTCGGCGAGGTGGAAGGAGTCTGTGCCATCGGACAAATGGAGGCGAGGGCCCTCCTCCTCATCCTGTGGCTGATGAAGCCGGCGGGCGGGACCGAAGCCGGCTTCGGCGAGAGAGGGATACCAGCTAAGCGTCTGCTCTTCAGCGACAAGGACGTCGACGTGTCCGTCCCCGTTGAGATCGACAAAGCGTACGTTCGAGCCTTGCCAGTCGAGCTCCGGAAGTTGGCGAAACGAGCGGAAAGCGCTCCAGTCATTCTCTCCGGATCGTTCGTAGAAGCCCGCTGCCGTTTCAGAAAAGTCCGTCAGGTCGAGCTGCCCGTCGCCGGCAAGATCGACGAACTGCTGGCCGCTCTCGGCGAGCGCAGCTAGCGATGGCTTGGGCCGGACCGGCATGGAGGGGCCAAAAAGCCCGCCTCCGAGATTGCTCTTGTGAAACCAGCCGCCGCCTTGCTCGGAAAGAATGCCCGACAGACCCTCGCCGTCGAGGTCGATCCATTGATAGGTGCTGCCGTCGAGGCCCTCTGGCAGATTGGCGAGATCCTCCCTGTTCAGGGACAGGAGCTCGTCATTGATCGCGGCCTTGCTGTACTCGAACACCAGCGGGGGAAGCGATTTCCTGAGGTAGGTGCCAAAGACAGCGCCGTTCGGTGCAGTGAATTCGGGTTGGCTCTGGCGAACATAGCCCGACTGCGTCACCGATTGCAGGAAGCTCGCAAAGCGCGTGCTGCCCTGATGGGCTAGCTCATCTCCCGGCGCCTCGAGCTGCTGGAGATCGAGATCCGCATAGTCGAAGTCGATCGATCGGACGAGACCCTCATAGCCTTTGTCGTGTGGACTGGTGTCGGCAATGTCGTGGAACATGAGGATGCGCCGGCACCGCCTGTAGGAGCGTAGCTCGAAACCGGAGCGGTACGAGGAGAACGGATCCGGGCGGCTGGCCCAGGATGCTCCCGGGCTCGGCGAGGCGCGCACGAGCCTGTGCTGATCATCCTCGGTCAAGGAGGGATCAAGCGGCAAAACGTCCAAGTGGGCTTCGTCATAATCGAGGACCGTCTCGAACAACCATTCTGCCTGGCTGAGGTCAGGCTGAGCGAACCTCGAGAGGCGATTGCCGTATCGTACCCGCTTCAGATAGCGATTGGCGGTTCGCGCTCGGTTACGCTCGTTCGCCTGCAAAAGGTCAACATTGTCGCTGTTTTCCGCCGCATAGTCGTAGATGATGGCATTGCCTTGATCGTCAAAACTCTCGCAGATTAGCCAACTGAAAATACGCGTGGCATCGGCCGGGTCATGGATCCGCGACCGCTCGTCTTTTCCGTAAAGAGTGGTAATGTTGTTGGGTGTGACCGACCGCCAATGGCAGGTGCCGCTAGTCATGTCGGTCCAGCGTTCGATGCGCGCGAACAGACCCTCGATACGCGGCCGGTAGCGGTGGATGAGGACGCCACCGCGTTCCTCCTCAAAACGGCTCCCGCTCGGGTTGAGCAGAGGCACCAGATCTTCGGCGCCTGAAAGGATGAAGACGTCGGATTCCTCGATGTCGTGATATTCGGGTAAGCCCTTGTCGGTCTTGCGGCTGATCGAAGGAAGCGAGAGCGTCCAGCCAAGCCCGAAGGGACCGTTTCCTGTCCCCGAATCATAGGAAAGCGATAAATGCGGAGCGAAGCCTGATCGCGACGGGCTTGTCGCGATCGGCACGGACAGCGTGCCGGTTCCCGTAACCAGATTGGCGGTGAATTTCTCCCCGATCCCGCGCAAGGCCCCACCGCCCTTGGGAAGCGTGATCGCAGGAGGGGCCGGACCCCGGCCAGAGCGGTCGCGAGCACTGGGAGATGTCGCCGGTGCCATCCCTAGCCTCCCTCAAGACGCTATTTCTTATCTCATATTTGTCGACATACCGCCACGGGAAAGCTGGTGACGCGCATAGGACGGTCACTCGTAGAACGCGTCCCGGACAAACTCCGGATAGGGCGGCCCGGCCGTGTGGTGATTCAGAGGGGCCAGCCCGAAAGCCTCTTTGCCGAAGGAACGGGCAAGGTGTCGCTTGGCAGATAAACGGGTTCTTCCTTCTGTGGTTAACAGAGTGTTAGCGCCGCGAATGCGGGGATGCGAACGCGATTGAAATGGTCACCCGGCCCAGGGTCAAAGTTCTGGGTATCACCCTTCGCGATGAAGAAAACTGGGTTGTTTCTGCCGCTGCAAAACCTGTCGGTATCTGCCCGGATTGCGGAACGCGAAAGACCACATGGGCGATCAAAGACGGCGGGAAGCGGTGGCGCTTGTAACTGACCGTGGGCTGGATCATGACCGCCGGCTAGCAGCCAACAGCTTCATAGCAAGTTAACCTGACATCACCGATCGCTTGCATTAGACTGTGGTCGGGCGCCCTGCGGCTTCAGGTTAGTGAGATCGGACGATCTCGTCGGGCAAGTAGGAAAGGCACCACATTCTGGAAGTCTGATTTCGAATTGGAGACTGGCGAACTTGAAATAGCCGCCCATCGCGGGCTTTCGACGTGAGGCGAATATGTTTGTGGAAGGGTCAGCGGCCGGATTACGGGCGGATGAGTTTGTGCTCTCGAACCTTTCGCCCAGTGTCGCTCAAAGGCGGTTCGCGCTTGGCGTTGTGTTAGTGCTGCTCGTTGTCTTTGTCATCGTGGCAGGCCCGCTCTCTGGCCTGCCACTGAGGCGGGTTGACGCCTTTATACCCGCCTACGGCACTGCGATTTTCGTCATCGACTCTATCACCGCAGCCCTGCTCTTCGCGCAGTTTTCCGTCCTACGCTCGCATGCGCTCCTCGCACTAGCGAATGGCTATTTCCTGACGGCGCTCATCGCGATTCCTTGGACGCTCACATTTCCAGGCGTATTGGCGCCGGAGGGTGGCCTTGGCGGCGGCCTCCAGAGTACGGTTTGGCTCTATGTCCTGTCCCACGCGGGCTTCGCCCTGTTCGCGATCGTCTATACACTGTTGAAGGATGCCGATCCGATGGAGGCGCTGTCGCCACGCTCCATTCGTGCGAGGGTCCTTACGACTGTCGGATCAGTTACTGCGCTCGTCTGTTGCGCAACAGTTTTCGTTACAGCAGGCCATGCGTTCCTCCCGCGCCTCATGCTCGACGCGGCGGTGGTTTCCTATCTCTGGTACTACGTGGTCGGACCGATGGCGGGATTATTCGTCGTCGCGCTTGTCTTGCTATGGCTGCGGCACCGCTCGGTTCTCGATCTCTGGCTGATGTTGGTTTTGTTCGCATACATCATCGAGATCGCCCTCACCGCCTTTCCTATCCCGTACCGCTTTAGTGTCGGCTGGTATGCCGGGCGAGTTTACGGCGTGTTTTCCGGCAGCCTTGTGCTGCTCATCCTGATGAAAGAAGTGACGATGCTATACGGTGAGCTGCTGCGCGCAGTCGTTGGCCAACGCCGCGAGCGCGAGGTGCGTCTGCTGACGGGGGACGCGGTCGCAGCCACGGTGGCGCACGAGATCAAGCAGCCATTGTCGGCGATGACTATGGACGCCAGTGCGAGCCTGCGCTGGCTTGATTGCGCGACGCCCAACATCGATGAGGCCAAAGCCGCATTACAGCAAATCGTGAACAACGGGCACCGTATGGGCGCGGTGATCGATAATATTCGGACGGTCTTCAAGACCGAAGCACGAATCCGGACTTCGCTCGACGTCAACAATCTGATCCGCGAAGCTCTGGCGCTCGTGCGCTACGATCTGCAGACGCATCGGGTAGCGGTTCAAACCGACTACAACCAATCGCTCCCACCGATAGAGGGCAACGAGGTTCAGCTGCAGCAGGTGCTCGTGAATTTGATCACGAACGCGATCGATTCAATGGCCACTGAAGATGGGGACCGGGTACTTTCCTTAAGGTCTAAAGTCTACGACGCCAGCTGTCTGATGGTGTCGGTGGAAGACGTGGGGAAGGGCGTCGAGCCGAGCGCTATCGATCTGATATTCAAACCGCAGTTTACGACCAAGGTGAACGGGATGGGGATGGGGTTGTCGATTTGCCGGTCGATCATCGAGGCCCATGGTGGGCAGTTGTGGGTGACCGCCAATCTGCCCCGAGGTGCCATTTTTCACTTCACGTTGCCCGCCCACCGGCAGCACTAGCGCCCGCAACAACGCACGGGCGGCCCGGAATTTTCTGGAGATACAGCGGCCGGACCCAGGCGAGGTCAGGGAAGCGCTCTCCTGTGTCGCTAGCGACGCCGATCGAGCCGAGAAATCATCGATCGCATCCGAGAGCAAATCAAGAAGGCGCCACTCCGAAAAGAGCGTTTCGATCTTAATGCGGCAATCAATGAAGTGGTGATATTGGTGCGAAGCGTGACCAACCGGAATGGTGTTTCGGTCCAGACCCGGCTATCGGCAGAATTGGTTCCGGTTCTGGGAGATCACGTTCAGCTACAACAAGCTTTGCTGAACCTGATTCTGAATGCGGCTGAGGCAATGGGCTTGGTTGAGGAGGGACCAAGAGAGCTGTTGATCAGCACCGAACAAAACCTGGCAGGCGTCCTCGTGGCGGTGCGCGATTCCGGTCCCGGTATTGATTCGGTGCGTCTCGATCGAGTCTTCGACGCTTTCTACACCACGAAGTCCAGTGGAACAGGCATGGGGCTGTCGATATGCGGCTCAATCATCCATGCTCATGGGGGCAAGCTGTGGGCGGAAGCGAATGAGCCTCGTGACGCTGTATTTCAGTTCACCTTGTCCGGCGCCGACGGCGAACTCACGAGTCCGCTTCAGGTGGGTCACCGGACCTCAGAGCTTCGCAAACGCATTGGGTGAGACGCTCTTCGTCAACTGGCTTGCCCAGGTAGCATACGACCCCGTCGGTCAAGCTGCGAGCCCGGTCAACATCATTGGGGAAAGCGGTCACGAGAATTGTCGGTATCGCGCGGTCCGTGTCGATGAGGCGTCGATGGAGCTCGAGCCCCGTCATGGCAGGCATGTGGATGTCGGCGATCAGACAGGCTGTTTCGGCGAGGCGCGGGGACGCGAGAAATTCGGTTGCAGACGAAAAAATCTCGACAGTATAGCCCAGCGATCTCATGAGCCTACCCATGGACTCACGAACGGACCGGTCATCTTCAACAACCGACACCAGTACCTTGTTCATCATGCACCTATAGCCATTCGCAGGACCCGTCGTGCGGGCAGCCAGTTATGCAACTACAGTGTTGCTCCGCATCGAGTTGTCTGAGAGAATGGCATCCGTGTGCCGCCCGTGTCCCGTAAACTTTAGCTTATGTTGACGATGATTGCGAAGCCAATTCGGCATGGCTTGTGATCGACGCTTCCGCCGGGCCAAAGCAGTCGCTGGATCGCAGCGGGGGAACTCTAGGACCAGTCCCAGCGCCGTAAGCCTTCGTATCCTCGTCCCGCCCCTTTGGACGCCCGAACTCAACCATGCTGCATCGCCTTCCGTTTCAGCTGTCCTGCCGAAAGTGCCGCCAACAGCCTCGTCAATGCCCGCATGAACAAGAAGCGTCAGATGCGCTGGTCTCCCGTGGGTGCTCATCGTGTCCTTCAATTCCGTGCCGCCGTGGCCGACGGCCGGCTCAAACAAGCTAGGCTTGGTCTTGCCGCTTGACCCCCGTCTTTTTCCCGCTCCCCTGGGTGACGTTGCGGGAGATGGCGGATCTCGAAAAATTTCCTGCCTCCGCCAAGACGAGGAAATCCTCAAGCCATTTCATTTCCATTGGGCCGGAACCGGTAAAAAAGGAAGATCGAACGGGCCTGAACGGCTTGCCCTAGGCTTCGCACCGGGCCGGTGCGCCATCGTATGGCGTCGTCTCATCAGTTCCCTGGGGAAAGATGCCCACGCCGATACTCGCAGGGTGTCATCCCGATGATCTCGCGAAATGCATTCCCAAAAGAGCTTTGTCCCGCATAACCGACATCCTGTGCAATGCTGGTCAACGAGGCCTGCGTCGTCGACAGAAGTCGGCATGCCACTTCCATACGCTTGGACAGCTGCCATTGGACGGGAGGTTTGCCGGTGGCGCGATGGAAGCCGCGACAGAGATGCTCCTTGCTGACACCGAGAAGATCGGCGAGCTCTTCGAGCCGAACGACGCGATCGAAATTTTCTTCGAGATAGGTGCAGACGCGACGCACCTGCCAGGCAGCAAGTTCTCCCTTGGCTGAGGCGGAGTCGTCATGCCGTAACCCAAGGCTATGCTGGAGAAGGCGTAATGCAATGAGGTTTGCCCGGCTTTCCATCTCAAATTTCGTTGGTCGGTCGGCGGCTTCGAAAGCGCGGCGGACATAGGATTCGAGATTGAACATCATCTCGGAATCCTCGTACATCACGCGATCGCTTTCCCCGAGATCGCCTTCATCAAGCGTCGGATAGGCGGCCAGCCCCGCAACGTCCCTAAGAAAGGTATCGCTGACATAGATATGGGCGAACCGAATAGCGGAGGGGGCAACAAATCGGAGGTCACGACGAGCTGGATGCACCGAGAACCCGCGAGGACGCAAACGCTCGCGCTTTTCGCTGCCCGAGCCCACTCTATGGACGAGCGAGCCCGATAGTCGAAGTGCAATGACGCAACATGGTTGGTGGTCCGGGCGGGCACTGGTGTCAAACCCATGCGGCGCGTTCCAGATCGCTACGGGCATTGGCCACGAGGCGTTGATACCGGCCATGTCGACAAGATCTACGCCTTCTCTTTTTGAAAGTTCATCCAACGAGACCATGCCATCCTCCCGACTTATGCTCTCCTCCAATGTTTTCTATCGGTTACATTAACATGTCATAATTCTGCAGCAATCCCTCGGGCCGTGCCATCCTCCGTGCCGCCGTTAAGCGAGCACGGAAGCCGTCGGTTCATTGGGTAACGAGCGGACAAGTGCTTTCGGCAAGGGGGCGAACCGCCTGCTCAGCAGGAATGGTCCTGATGATATTGTAGTAATCCCAGGGATAGCGCACTTCGTTCGGCTTCTTGACCTGAGCCAGGTACATGTCATGGACCAGACGCCCATCCGCCCGGATATAACCGTCATCTGCGAAAATATCGTGCACCCGCGTTTCGCGCATTTTTTGGGCGACCTTTTCAGGATTATCATCCTTCAGGGCCTCGACTGCGTGAAGATAGTGTGTGACGGCAGAGTAGACGCCGGCCTGTGCCATCGATGGCATTGCGCCGTGCATTTCAAAGAAGCGTTTCGACCATTCCCGCGTTTTATCGCTTCGATCCCAATAAAATCCGGTCGTCAGCACCAGGCCCTGGGCGCTTTCAAGGCCTATGCCATGAACATCGGTGATGAACACCGCGAGCCCGGCAAGCTTGGTCCCGTTTGCCCCGGCGCCGAATTCCGCGAATTGCTTGACGGCGTTGACCGTATCAGAGCCACCGTTGGCAAGGGCAACGACGTCTGGATTAGAGCCCTGCGCCTGCAGGATGAAGGACGAGAGGTCCGCCGTGTTGATGGGATGCTTGGTGATCCCGAGTACGGTTCCGCCGCCGGCCTTAACGACCTTACTAATGTCGGCCGCCATCGTCTGTCCGAAGGCATAATCGGCGGCGATGATGAACCACTTCTTTGCACCTTCGTCGAGCATCGCGCGTCCGGTTGAAGCAGCGACCGAATAGGTATCCCATACCCACTGGAAACTGGTGGGCATGCAGTTCTTACCTGTGAGCTCGGCCGTCCCGGCACCAGCGTAGATAACCAGTTTGCGGCGTTCCTTTGCGATGGCCTGGACGGCGAGCGCAACCGAAGAGTTTGGAACATCGAGGACGAGATCGACACCGTCTTCGTCATACCACTTTCGCACGATGGTCGATCCAAGGTCCGGCTTATTCTGATGGTCCGCTGTGATGACTTCGATCGGTACGCCGGCGACCTTTCCGCCGAAATCCTCGGCGGCCATGCGGGCGGCGACCGCGCCGCCTGGCCCCGCAAGCGCGGAGAACATGCCGGAAGAGTCTGTCATGACGCCGATCCGTACGACACCATCGGTGATTTGCGCATTGGCGCTGGTGGCGCCGAGAAGGCCGCATACCAGCAATGTCAGCGTGAGTTTTCTCATGTCCGTTTCCCCAACTGAATGTGTTGACGCCATTATGAAGGCAGCAGCGGACGTGTTGCGCAACAGGCAGCGAGGAAGTTTGCGCATACCCCATTCATTTAGTGTCAATCGCGCGAAAAACGCATCAATCCGGCGCAAACGGCCTTTCCGGGTTATCAATAGCATTGACGGTCATCGAACGATCCGCACGAAAGGGAAGAGAGATGATCAACGACGATGGCCTTCCAACCGGCGCACATAAGCCGGCGCTCTTGAACCATCTGGAGCGGCTTGTCGCCTTTATCGGCGACAGTCCTCTGAACCTTGAACTCGAGAAGCGACTGAACCGAGATTATGGCCCGGAAACCGCGAGTTTCCAGGAAATGAAGCAACTGCTGCGCAGCGGTATCGAGGAGAATTGGGCTTGCTACCAGGTTATCGACGGAGCCGACTACCGGCGTGGGCGCCTCGGTGTCACGGTCGATGGCGTCCACGATTTCGTGATCGAAAGCGCCAGGCTTAAGGACGTCAAGGGCAAGTACCACAAGCATCCTCGCGGCGAGATCAATATGATCCAGCAGGTCGATCCGCAAAGTCGTTTCTGCGACACGGGCGAGGGGTGGAAGGTCTTCGCGCCGGGAACGAGCCACTATCCGACTGTCACGGGTGGCGCCTGCACGTTCATCTTTCTGCTCCCAAAGGGCGAGATCGAATATCATGAAGAATGAGATGTTGGAGCAACGGTCCGATCGACCATTGGCCGGAAATGTGCTGGCGATTTGCGGAAGCGTCCGGCGTGGTTCATGGAATGCGCTGCTGCTGCGCATCATGTCGGACCTCTTGCGCATTCAGGGCGTCGCCGTTCAGACGATCTCGCTTCGCGACTACGCCTTGCCGTTTTACGACGGTGACCTCGAGGCCGAGGAGGGCGTGCCTGGCGCGGCGATCGAACTCCGTCAGTTGATCGACCAACATGACGGTCTTTTGATTGCCTGCCCGGAATATAACGGATCGGTCACCCCAATCCTGAAGAATATGATCGATTGGTGCTCGCGTCCAACCGAGGGTCTCGGCGGACTGGCACCATTCCAGCTTAAGCCGGTTCTAATCGTCGGCACTTCGATAGGACCGTTCGGCGCTCTGCGGGCGATCGGTCATCTGAGAGCTATTCTTAGCAAAATGGGCGCCATGGTGATCCCGGAGGATCTGGCGGTGCCCAATGCACCATCAGCCTTGTCCGAAGAGGGCTTTTCCGATCAGAATTTGTCGATTGCCGCAACGCGGTCGTCGGCCATGATGGTGACCCAGTTGGGACGGATCAGAGAGGCAAGAGCATGACCGATTTCGCAATGGCTGGTTTGAGCTTACGCGAACGCTATTGGCTTATCACCGGGAGCGTGGGGCCTCGTCCGATCGCGCTTGTCACGAGCCTTGGGTCGGATGGCAAATGCAATGCGGCGCCTTTCAGCGCCTTCAATTATATGTGCGAGGAGCCGCCGCTTTTTGCGATCGGCATCGACCTATATGGCGACGAGAGCCATCGCTGCGGCGAGCGTAAAGACACCCTCAACAATATCGAGGCGGGCGGTGAGTTCGTCGTCAATATGGTCGACGAGGCTATTCTTGGTCCCGCCGTCCGCTGCGGGACGGATCATCCGGCCGATGTATCCGAAGTCGAGGCAGTCGGGCTGACGCTCGTGCCATCCCTGACGGTCGCCGTACCACGAATAAAGGAAGCCCCGATTGCCTGGGAATGCAAGCTCTTCAAAGTACTGGACGTCAGTCGCTTCAGAAGCATCGTGCTTGGCGAGATAGTCAGCATGCATTTCCGCGACGACCTCGTCGATGAACAGAAGGTCCGCGTCCGCGTTGATCGGTTTCACCCGATCGGGCGCCTCGGCGGTCCGACCTATTGCCGAACGGAGGACCGCATCATCGTGCCGGTTCCGCCCTTCAATCAGGAAGGCAAGCCGCGCGTCTGAGATCCGCTTCCCAAGATCGATTTGGGATTGGCGGGCTTATTATGGATCGGCGCCCGAGGGCATGCCCAGCTTGAGCGATTCGTCGCCTACTCCCGACGGAGTAGGCGCCAGCCGCTTGGCGCAGCGCCTCACCACGGTTTCGAAGGCCGACAGGGCAGGTGACTTCGATCTGTCGCTCGGACGGATCATGATGATATCGCGGACAATCGGCGGATGAAGCAACGGCTTTGCAAGCACCGTGTCCATCTCGACGGCACGCGCGTAGGTGGGAAGAACGGCGATCCCGAGGCCGGCGCGTACCAGCGCAAGCGCGGTGGTAATCTGTGTGACTTCATAAGTGGGCTCCAATGCCACTCGGGCATGTTCGAAGCCGACCTCGACTAGCAGCCGAATGCCGCTATCGCGCGTGAGCGTTATCAAGGGTTGACCGGCGAGCTCCTCCCAGTCGACGCTTTGGCGGTCTACAAAGCCGCTGGTGTGGTTGCAAAACAGCATAAGCTGGTCATGCGTCAGGGTCGATCGTTCGATGTTTCGTTCGAGAGCGGAGAAGGTTCCGATGCCGCAGTCAACCTGACCGTTGCGAACGGCTTCGACGATAATGTCGCTGCGGGCATCCATGATGCCGATCTTCAGGCCCGGATAGTCGCGGTGGAGCTCGGCGATCGCCTGCGGCAACATCACCGCAGCCAGCAAAGGTGGCGCTGCAACCAGAAGACGCCCGCGCTTACGTTGGGCGATCTCGCCGGCATTGGCAATCGCCGTCTGCAGATCCTCGATGATCTTCGCGCTCGCGCCCTGGAATTCGCGGCCTGCTTCAGTCAGCTCAACTCGCCGGGTGGTTCTGTCCAGCAGCCGCAATCCGAGCTCGGCTTCAAGGTCTCGCACAAGGGCGGACAGTGCGGGCTGCGCGACGCGCAGCGCCTCGGCTGCCTTGGTGAAATTGCCCCATTCAACGACTGCCAGGAATGCCTCGATCTGACGGAGGGAAACGGCCATGTCTGCTCCAATTAATAAGAAAATCCTCTTAATTAATATCAATACATCGCATTGTTGTATAGCTGCAAGAGTGAGAACATCATCTTGTTCGCAAGCGGTGAGGAGTTACGCGCGATGAACGAAACTGTTGCCGACGCGGCTCTCGAAGCCCAATCGCAATCTCTCGAAGGTCATTGCCCGGCTCCGACAATAGCAAGCGAGTGTCGCCGATGCCGCCGGCCATGCCTCCAGTTCATGCCCGGCGGCGGCGACGCGGCCACTCCAGTGGTCCCGACAAGAAACGAAGGTAGGTTCAATGAAATACGCCAAGAAGGATGCCAAGGCTTATGCTCGCCAAAACATGCGAGGGATCTGGGCTGCCGCGTTGATGCCGTTCACGTCGACGCTGTCGATCGATGAAGACGGGTTCCGCGACAATATCCGCCACTGGACCAAAGACCTGAAAATCGACGGCCTGTTCATTGCCGGCAAGCAAGGCGAATTTTTCTCGATGTCCCTCGACGAACGTAAGCGGGCGTTTAAGCTTGCTGTCGACGCGGTCGGACCCAATGCCTCGACGATCATGTCATGCTCCGATCAGAACATGGATGTGGTCATCGACCTTGCCCGCCACGCTCAGGAGGTTGGAGCCGACTATATCGTCGTCCATGCGCCGATGCTGCACTTCTTCAAGGCCCAGGACGAGACCGTCTATAATTACTACCGGACGATCGCAGACAGCGTCGATATCGGTATCGCGCTCTGGAGCCATCCAGACAGCGGCTATCTCATGTCTCCGCAACTATGCAATCGCCTTGCCGATATCGAGAACGTCGTTGCGATCAAGTACAGCGTGGCGCGCCCGATGTATGCGGAGCTCACCCGGCTTGCTGGCGACCGCATCCTTGTCAGCACCGCTTCGGAGGAGGAGTGGCTCGACAATATCTTGGAGCTCGGCTGGCAGCTCTATCTCTGCTCGTCGCCGCCCTATCTGCTGCAAACCGCAAACGATCTGCGGATGCGCGAATACACCGATCTCGCCCTTGCCGGCGAAGCGGATAAGGCGCGCGCCGTAAGGGACAGCCTGAAGCCCGTGCGCGACGCGTTGCGCAATACCCGGCCTCCGGAAAAGCCGCATGCGCACCAGAAATACTGGCAGGAGCTGCTCGGCCAGGTCGGCGGCCGGGTCAGGCAGCCACTCCTCGAGCTGACCGATCAGGAAAAGGCCATCACAAGTGCGGCGTTCGAAGCATGCGGACTGAAACTGTAAGCGCTCAGGCGCCTGGAACCAAGGGAGGTTGAACAATGTCTACTACAGGTCGACTCAAGGCATTCAATTTCGCGAAGTGGATCGAGGAACATCGGCATCTGCTGAAGCCGCCGGTCGGCAACCAGCAGATCTGGACCGATGCCGATCTGATGGTGACGGTGGTCGGCGGCCCGAACAAGCGAACCGACTTCCATGACGATCCCGTCGAGGAGTTTTTCTACCAGTTGAAAGGCGATATGGTTCTCAAGGTGGTGGACGACGGCAATCATTACGACGTGCCGATCCGCGAAGGAGAGATATTTCTGCTTCCCGCGCATGTGCGTCACTCGCCCCAGCGGCCTCAGGAGGGCTCGATCGGACTGGTGGTCGAACCAAAGCGCCCGGAAGGCTGGCTCGATGCATTCGAGTGGTATTGCTTCGAATGCTCCAACCTCGTCCACCGGGTCGAACTCGATCTCGTGAGCATCGTCGACGATCTGCCACCGCTTTACAGGGAATTCTACGGCAACGAGCAGGCGCGCACTTGCAAGCATTGCGGCACGCTCCATCCCGGCAAGGAACCGCCCGCCGGCTGGGTTTGCCTATGAGGACGGCCGGCCTGTAGGCCGGCTCTCCAATCACAATTTAGACATCACCGCATCATCTGCGGGACGAACTCATACGGGGTAGATCCAATGAGAGCGCTTAGTCGCGTCCGAACGCCGCTTCGCCTATGTCTTGTAGGCTGGGGCGCCATCAATCGCCGTGTGGCGGAACTTCTGAAAGAACGGCATGGCGATGATGTGGTCTTCGCCGCAGTCGCACTCGCAGACATTGCAGATGCCATTGGGGTACCGGATAACGTACCCGTTATCACCGATCCGTCGGTTCTTTGGGAACTCGAGCTGGACCTCGTCGTGGAAGCCGCAGGTCGCGGCGCCGTAGCGCAATGGGGCGAGCACGCCTTGCGCCACGCCGGCGGGCTCGTGGTCGCCTCCGCGAGCGCATTTTGTGACGATGATCTGTTCGAGCGCCTGCAAAGAGCGGCGCGAGAATATGGAAGCCAACTGATCGTACCTCCGGGTGCACTTGCCGGCATCGACGCCATTGCCGCCGCAGCCGCCCTACCGCTTGAAGCGGTGACGCATCGGATCATCAAGCCGCCGCGGGCTTGGGCAGGTACCGCCGCAGAACAGATCCTTACACTCGACGCTGTCGTTAGCCCGACGACGTTCTTTTCAGGAAGTGCACGTGAGGCAGCGTCCCGCTTTCCGCAAAACGCTAACGTCTCGGCGGTCGCGGCACTATCGGGCATTGGGCTTGATCGCACAGAGGTCGAGCTCGTCGCCGATCCGAGTGCGGAAACGAATCGCCATGAACTGGCGGTCAATGGCGAGTTCGGTCGCTTGAACATTGTCATCGAGAACCGCCCTCTCGTCTCAAATCCGAAGTCGTCGGAAATGGCCGCCTTGTCGCTGGTCCGTCTGATCGAGAACAGGTTCGTTCCCCTCGTCAGATGAATGTCCTCATCGTCTCGCGCCTCCCGCAAAGACCCGAGACCATCTTTAAAGCCACTGTCCGCCGTCATTCCCGTGGACGCTTGCGGATTTGACAATAATCAGGAGCGGTTTATGACCAGCCAATCTTATCCCGATCTTAAACTTTACATCGATGGCACCTGGCGCAAGACCAGGAGCGACCTGCCGGTCATCAACCCTGCTGATGAATCAATCCTCGGTGCGCTCCCGAGGGCCGAAACATCAGATCTGGACGACGCGCTCCAGGCGGCCCGGCAAGGCTTCCGGATCTGGAGCAAAACCGCGCCAAGACGGCGTGCCGAAGTGTTGCTTAAGGCTGCAGCATTGATGCGCGAGCGCGTCGAAGAGATCGCCACTGCAATCACGCTTGAGCAGGGAAAACCCCTGACAGAATCGCGCCTCGAAGTCATCAGGGGCTGCGAATTCTTCGAATGGGACGCGGGCGAGGCGCAGCGCACCTATGGCCGTGTGATTCCAAGCGGACCGGGCATTACCTACATCGTCCACCATCAGCCGATCGGCATGGTTGCCGCCTTCTCACCGTGGAATTTCCCGATGAGCCAGCCATCCAGGAAAATTGCCGGAGCATTGGCGGCGGGGTGTTCCATCATCATCAAGGCAGCCGAAGAGACACCGGCAGGAGCGCTTCATATCGCAAAGGCGCTGCATGATGCCGGCCTGCCGCGCGGCGTGTTCAATCTCGTCTTTGGCGTACCGGCAGAACTATCGAACTATCTTATTCCACAGGAACAGACCCGCCTGATTGCCTTTACCGGGTCGACCGCTGTTGGCAAGCATTTGACCGAAATCGCGGCTCGTAACATGAAGCCGGTGTTGATGGAACTGGGCGGACACGCTCCGGTCATCGTCTGCGACGATGTCGATCCGGTTGCCGCCGCCCATATTTCAGTTACTCGCAAAGCCAGAAATTGCGGACAGGTTTGCACGTCGCCGACGCGCTTTTTCGTGCATCAGTCGCTCTATGATCGGTTCACGGAGGCTTTTGCAGAACGGGCGCGCTCTTTCGCCATCGGCAATGGTCTTGATCCATCCGTGCAGATGGGCCCGCTCGCCAACAGCCGCAGGATCGACGCCATGCGAGCTCTGGTCGAGGACGCGACCGCCAAGGGGGCGCGACTGCTGGCCGGCGGAGAGACACTCGGTCGCCGTGGTTACTTTTTCCCGGTCACGGTCCTTGCCGATCTGCCTTCGGATGCCCGGGTGATGCGCGAAGAACCATTCGGTCCGCTCGCGGTGATCAACCCGGTCGCGTCTCTTGATGAGGCGATCGAAAAGGCAAACAGCTTGCCCTTCGGGCTCGCGGCCTATGGCTTCACCCACTCGGCCGAAAATGTCGACCGGCTCTCGCGCGAGATCGACGCCGGAAACGTGTCGATCAACACGCTCGAGGCCTCCGTCGCCGAGACGCCCTTTGGTGGCGTCAAGGATAGCGGCTACGGCCGCGAGGGCGGAGCGGAGGGGCTGTCGCACTACACCCAAATCAAGACGGTGTCGCACCGCATCGCACTGTCCTGAGGCAGCGTATCCTCGGGAGCCGCAGTCATAAGGGAATGAGCCCACGCCCCGTTTCCGTTTCGATGGAGTCGATCCCATGAGTGACATTATTTTATCCACCTCTGGCCTGACGAAGCAGTTTGGCGGGTTTACCGCCGTCAATGACGTCGATCTTCAGGTCAAGCGAGGTTCGATCCACGCGCTGATCGGACCGAACGGGGCCGGTAAGACGACCTGCTTCAATCTCCTGACGAAATTTTTCGCCCCGAGTCGCGGCAAGATTTTCTACAATGGTCGCGATGTTACAGGGCGCAGGCCTGCCGAGGTCGCTCGTCTCGGCCTCGTACGCTCGTTTCAGATCTCGGCGGTTTTTCCCAAGCTAACAGCTCGAAACAATATCCGGATCGCGCTACAGCGTAAGCGCGGCAATTCATTCGATTTCTGGCGGTCGGAGCGGGTTCTCGATGCGCTCGACGAAGAGGCGATGCGTCTCATTCAAGCCGTCGGTTTGACCGGCTACTCCGAGGTCCCGGCCGGCGAACTTTCCTATGGGCGAAAGCGGGCGCTCGAAATCGCAACAACGCTTGCCCTCGATCCAGAGCTGCTGTTGCTCGACGAGCCGATGGCGGGACTCGGACAGGAAGATATCCATCGGATCGAAGCCCTGATTCGGACGGTCTCGGCTGAGCGCACGATCCTGATGGTCGAGCACAATCTTTCGGTGGTCGCCAATCTTTCCGACAGGATTACGGTTCTCGCGAGAGGGCAGGTGCTCGCAGAGGGAGATTACACGTCAGTCTCCAGGGATCCCCGCGTGATCGAGGCCTATATCGGATCGGGAGACCATCATGTCCATTGAAACTGCAGATCTTATCAAAAACCCCGCGTCCGTGGCTCCTCTACTGAAGGTCGACAATCTTCACGGCTGGTATGGCGAAAGCCATGTATTACACGGCATGACCTTTGAGGTGGCCCCGGGTGAAGTGATCACGCTTCTTGGCCGAAACGGCGCCGGAAAAAGCACGACATTGAAGGCCATCATGGGCATCCTTGCCCGGCGTCGCGGCTCGATCCTCTTCGACGGTCAGGAGACGGCGAAGATGTCGTCGTGCTCGATCGGCCGGCTTGGCATCGGCTATGTCCCGGAAGACCGAGGCATTTTTGCCTCGCTGTCGGTTAAGGAAAATCTCCTCTTGCCGCCTGTTGTGCGGGCGGGCGGCATGAGCCTCGAGCACATCTATAAGCTATTCCCCAATCTTCTGGAACGGATCGGAAGTCAGGGGAAAAAGCTTTCCGGTGGCGAGCAGCAGATGCTCGCAATCGGCCGCGTTCTTCGCACCGGCGCCCGCCTCTTGCTTCTCGATGAGCCGACAGAAGGACTTGCACCGGTCATCATCGATCAGATCGGCGCAATCATCGCCCGCCTCAAACAGGACGGATTCACAATCGTCCTCGTCGAACAGAATTTCCGTTTCGCGGCCAGCCTTGCCGACCGGCACTACGTCGTCGAACAGGGTCGTGTCATCGACATGATCGATGCCGATGCGGTCGCGGCAAACAGCGACAAACTTCACGCCTATTTGGGAGTATAGGCCATGCTGGATTTCCTCGGTGTTCCAACCCAGGTGTTACTCGGACAGGTTCTCCTTGGTCTGATCAACGGAGCATTCTACGCGACCCTCAGCCTCGGACTCGCAATTATCTTCGGGCTGCTCAACATCATCAATTTTGCCCATGGTGCGCTTTACATGATGGGCGCCTTCGTCGCATGGATCGGCCTCAACTATCTCGGGATAAACTACTGGTGCGCGCTCGTGCTCGCGCCCATCTTGGTCGGCGCGATCGGCATCCTCGTCCAGCGTACATTAATTGCCCGCATTGCTCATCTCGATCATCTCTACGGCTTGCTCCTGACCTTCGGCGTCGCACTGATCGTGCAGGGCATATTTCGGAACGGCTTCGGATCAACCGGCCTGCCCTACCAGATCCCCGATGCTCTGCAAGGCGCAAGGAACCTCGGTTTTATGATCCTACCGATCTATCGAGGCTGGGTGATCTGCGCATCCTTTGTCATCTGTCTTGCGACCTGGTTCCTCATCGAGAAGACCAAACTCGGCGCCTATTTGCGCGCGGCGACGGAAGATCCCGTGCTGACGCAGGCTTTTGGCATCAACGTGCCGCTCCTCGTGACCCTGACTTACGGTTTCGGCGTGGCGCTCGCCGCCTTCGCGGGCGTGCTCGCCGCTCCGATCTACTCCGTGGACGCAAATATGGGTGGCGATCTGATCATCGTCGTCTTTGCCGTAGTGGTCATTGGCGGCATGGGATCGATCATGGGTTCGATCGTGACCGGCTTCGGCTTGGGTGTCGTCGAGGGCCTCACCAAAGTGTTTTATCCCGAAGCGTCATCAACTGTGATTTTCGCAATCATGGTGCTCGTACTCCTCATCAAACCGGCCGGTCTGTTCGGACGGATCGCCTAAGCCGCTGCCATGTTCGAAAGGGAGGACTCGGCAATGACCACCATCACGACCACACTCTTGCCAATGGCGGAGCTGTCAAACAGGGAGACCGACAGGGCAGTCGCAAGGCTGCATCGCGCGGTTATTCTCGGGCTTGTCGCGTTCCTGGCAGTCGCACCGTTCTTCTTGTACCCGGTCTTCATCATGAAGGTCTTATGCTTTGCACTGTTTGCGCTGGCCTTCAATCTTCTGCTCGGCTTCGGCGGCCTTCTCTCGTTCGGTCACGCCGCCTATTTCGGCATGGCAAGCTATGTTACTGCCTATGCCGCCAAACATTGGCACCTCACGCCGGAATGCGCGATCCTAGCCGGAACGGCTGTTGCGGCTGCTGTCGGTTTGATATTTGGCGCGATCGCCATTCGCAGACAGGGTATCTATTTTGCGATGATCACGCTCGCCTTGGCGCAGATGCTCTACTTCTTCGCGCTGCAGGCGCCGGAGTTCACCGGCGGCGAAGATGGAATTCAAGCCGTTCCCCGTGGTGCACTGCTTACAGTCTTCGATCTTTCGAACGACATGACGCTCTACGTGATGACGACCCTGATTTTCGTCGGCGGACTGCTACTTCTCTACCGCGTCATCCATTCGCCGTTCGGGCAGGTCTGCAAGGCGATCAGGGACGACGAACAGCGCGCGACGTCGCTCGGTTACGATGTCGATCGTTACAAACTCCTGATCTTTGTTCTGTCGGCTACACTGGCGGGCCTTGCGGGCTCGACCAAGGCAATCATCTTCCAGCTGGCTTCGCTTACAGATATCCACTGGTCGATGTCGGGTGAGGTGGTCTTGATGACACTCGTTGGCGGTCTCGGATCCATCTTTGGTCCGATCCTTGGAGCGGCGGTCATCGTCGCAATGCAGAGCTATCTGGCGCCCCTCGGTGCGTGGGTGACGGTGGCGCAGGGAACCATTTTCGTCGTTTGCGTCCTTTGTTTTCGCGAAGGTCTCATTGGGTTCGCCAAAAAAATCACGAATACGCCATTGTAGCCGGATTGTTGTGGCGGATCCGTCCGCCGCTCGGCATGCGTAAGTTCAACCCACTTCAACGCAGTCGACTGCTCTTGGCACAAACGTTGCCGTTGAAAAAACGTGTGTATTCAACACTTTAGAGTCGGTCAGCTTTAAGCTGAATCGCACCAGGATTCCCTTTTTGCTGCAATTGTGATTCAAGATCATTGCTGGTGAGGAGGCCAGCAATGATGGCGCGACCTCTTTCGCTGGATCTACGCAAGCGCGTCGCCGACGCTTTGGCCGGGGGCATGACAGTGCGGGCGGCCGCCTTGCGCTTTGGGATATCGGCGGCGACGGCGGTGCGGATCGGACAGCTTGACCGGTCCGGTCGCGGTTTGGCGCCGGCCAAGATGGGTGGCCATGTCAAACCCATGCTGCGGGACGCGGCGGCCGATGAGGTTCACCGCCGACTGGCGGCCAAAACCGATTGGACGGTGCGGGCGCTTGCCGCCGATCTGAAGGCGGCAGGGATCCATGTCTCTCATGACACCGTTTGGCGTTTCCTGCGCCGCGAAGGCAAGACATTTAAAAAAAATGCTGGTCGCCAGCGAGCAGGACAGGCCGAAGGTGGCGCGGTTCCGAAGCCGCTGGAAGACCCATCAACATCGACTTGATCCGCACCGCCTGGTGTTCATTGACGAAACCTGGGTCAAAACCAACATGACGCGTACCCGCGGCTGGTGTCAGCGCGGCCAGCCGCTTTTCGCCAGAATACCGCATGGCCATTGGGAGACGCTGACCTTCCTCGCCGGGCTGCGCCACGACCGCATCGTCGCGCCCTTCGTGCTCGATGGCCCGATCAACGCCACCGCCTTCACCGCCTGGGTCGAGCAATGCCTGGCACCAACCCTCAATCGCGGCGATATCGTCATCCTCGACAATCTCGGCAGCCACAAGAGCAAGCCGGCGCGCAACGCCATCCGCGATGCCGGCGCCCATCTGTTCTTCCTGCCGCCATACAGCCCCGATCTCAATCCGATCGAGATGATGTTCGCCAAACTCAAAACCCTGCTGCGCAAGGCCGACGAGCGCAGCGTCGACGCGACGTGGAGGCGCGTCGGCGAAGTGCTCAAGGCGTTCAGCCCGCACGAATGCGCCGCCTATCTCAGGCATGCAGGATATGTTTCAACGTAGACCTGACAGACTCTAGTGGCGATTTTGCTGGAAGACGGCGACTGGAACTCGCCTATGTGAATGCAATCACTCACCCCTTCAAGGCCGATCGACGGGTCGCACACGCGAGCATCGAAAAGTTGATAGCGGAGCTGCGGCGTTCGAATAGCCTTAGTTGCAGCGAACCGCGCCAAAAAACTCCCGGCAGGTCACGTCCACCGAATTTGCGGCTGCCATGTCCTCGCGGGCGCTGGCGCGCCGGCGCCGGGCGATTTCGCCTTCGGTTTCCGCCTTGATGCATGGGACGAACTCAGGCGACTTCTCCGTAAAACCCTGATCGACGCAGCGCTTGGCAATCTCGCCAGCGAGTTGCTTGCGCTGCGTGTAGCTCATTTCTTCAACGGTTTGGGTTTGGCAGCCGGAAAGTGCGAGGCCCAAGGCGACGGCAATCAGTTTCGTTTTCATGTGTTACTTGCAGCCCTTGCTTTTGAGCGAAGATTCGATCGCGTTGACCTTGCCTTTCGAGACGGCGACTTGACCCTCCTTGTCGCCTCCAAAAGTACTCGACATCGGTACGCCCACAAGGAACACGCCCACGGCATCCCCGGTGGCGGCCTGGTTCTGTTGCTTTGAAACGGCGGCAAGGTTGGCCTGCTCTTTCAGTAGCTCTTGCGCCAATCCCTCGCAGCTCTGATTGGAATAGGCTGCCATCGGAATATCTACCGGCACGATAGCGTCAGGACGTTTGGCGCAGGAAGCCGCTGCCAGCGTGAACGCCAGCAAGACAAATCGGATTTTCATAGATGCCCCTCTGAGAAGTATATTGCCCCTACCGCAGCTAAGCACGGCCCAATAGAGCAGGGAAGGGCAGAAGCAATGGAATTCCACAGACATAATTCCAACAGCGGAACGAGATTCGCGCCGGATCGCTCCATTGACCAACTCTGACTGTTGGTCAGCACTGATGGCCAGCTATTCCGCGGCATCGCTCCGACTGGAACTATTCACCTATCACCCCGTCAAACACTTCCAACATCGCGTCACTGATGGCCTTGCCAAGCGCGACTGCAGTCGCCGTTAATGCTTCCTCGTCCACGTCACGAGCAGCCATCGCAAAGGCGGCGCCTTCGGCGGTCACAATTTCCTGTGCACGCTGGATTGCCCACAGAGCGAAGTCGCTGCGGCTGCTGATTTCGACGGTTTCCATGATTTCTCCTGAATTGTTCGAGCGGATGCCTTATAGCGAGTTTGGCAGACAATACAGCCCGACGAGTCGTTTCTGAAAATCAGCCCGAGAAACCGCATGGCGCAGCAGTTCGACCTGTTTGTTTCGAATGAACCGGCTTTTGCGAAGCCGGCAGGCTTATCGGCAACGAAGCGCCTGGCCTCGATTGCGTTGAGCGAAGACGAGATGGTCCGGCAACTCCAGGCGACGGGCCGGTACCGCATCCTTAAGAAGCTCGAACCGCGCCCTGTCACAACGGCTGCGCGCCCTGAGTTTCCCCTGAAAGGCATCATACTTGATACTGAAACCACTGGCCTTAATCATCGCAAGGACGAGATCATAGAGATCGGCGCGGTCGCGTTCACCTTCGATGAGACCGGCAATATCGGCGACATCACCGGCGTCTACGGTGGCCTGCAACAGCCGACAAGCCCGATTCCGGCAGAGATCACCCGTCTGACCGGCATCACCGACGAGATGGTGACCGGGCATATGATCGACACGGCTCAGCTCCGTGCGCTGGTCGAGCCTGCCGACCTTGTGATTGCCCACAATGCCGGCTTCGATCGGCCGTTCTGCGAGGCCTTCTCGCCCATCTTTGTCGGCAAGGCCTGGGCCTGTTCCGTCTCGGAGATCGATTGGCCCTCGCGTGGCTTCGAAGGAACCAAGCTCGGTTATCTGATCGGCCAGGCGGGCTACTTCCATGAGGGTCACCGGGCCGTCGACGACTGCTTTGCCCTGCTCGAGGTTTTGGCTCAGGGCGATGGAGTAGTGGGAGACACGCCGTTCGCCGAACTCTACACAGCAAGCCAGCAGTCGCGCGTCCGCGTCTTCGCCGAAAACAGCCCCTTCGACATGAAGGACCATCTCAAGGCGCGCGGCTACCGTTGGGCGGACGGCAGCGATGGCCGGCCGAAATCCTGGTGGATCGAGATTGCCGAAGACGCGCTCGACAACGAGCTTCGCTATCTCCGATCGGAAATCTACCACTGGGACGAGGCCGACCCGCCGATCAAGCGGCTGACCGCCTTCGACCGCTTCAGGGCTTGAGGACCTTCGCTTCGCGCATGGCTGGATTGCGAATTCCGTCCTACGATCCGGGCGGGATCATTGTATAGTTAGGTCTATCGAAGCGATGCACCTCCTCCCGCAGGACTTCGATGTGTAAATGACCTTCTCCTCCTCCCAAGGTCGTTTGCGGGATCAGCGCCCATTCCTCCTCCCGGGGTGCTGATCGGTTCTTTTGGAAAAGCCTGCCGCACCTCCTCCCGCGGCAGGCTTTTTCGTTTCTGGTCAGGCAGAGTGCATCAAAGCGCAAAGGCGAGTTGCGGCTCGTTCCTGTTGTCCACCGTATCGAGAGACGAAAGCGTTACGCCGAGCAGTCGAATCCCCTTAGGCGCAGGAAAGAGTGGCGACAGCAACAGGTCTACGATGTCGGCGACTTCGGCCGCGCTCGGGACCGGTGCGGTGGTGGTCTTGCTCCTGGTGATCTGCGTGAAATCTGACCACTTCACCTTGAGCGTCACGGTCTTGCCGCGGATGCCGTTGGCTTCGCAGTAGCGCCAGACCTTGTCGATCAGCGGCATGAGACCGGCACGGGCGGTCTCGAGATCATGTATGTCCTCCCGGAACGTATCCTCGGCGCCGATGGATTTCCGGGTGCGGTCGGGCCTGACCTCACGTTCGTCGATACCGCGGGCGATCCAGTAGAAATATGGTCCCGATTTTCCGAAATGCCGCTGCAGGAAGGCGAGATCACGCGCCTTGAGATCGGCGCCGGTCTCGATCCCGAGCCTCTTCATCTTCTCAGCCGTCGCCGGTCCGACGCCGTGGAACTTCTTAATGGGAAGCGCCTCGACGAAGGCGGGACCGTGTTTCGGCGTGATGACGAACAGGCCATCGGGCTTGCGCTGGTCGGAGGCCATCTTGGCGAGGAACTTGTTGTAGGAGACGCCGGCCGACGCGGTGAGGCCCGTCTCGGCTTTGATGCGGGCACGGATCTCCTCGGCGATCTCGGTTGCGAGCTCCACGCCCTTCAGGTTTTCGGTGACGTCGAGATAGGCCTCATCGAGCGACAGCGGTTCGATCAGGGTCGTGTACTCGGCAAAGATCGCGTGAATCTGCCGCGACACTGACCGGTAGACGTCAAAGCGGTGCGGCACGAAAATCAGGTCAGGGCATTTGCGCTTGGCGGTGACCGACGGCATTGCCGAATGAACGCCGAATTTGCGGGCCTCGTAGCTCGCGGCCGCCACCACGCCGCGCGCTTCCGGATAGCCGACGGCGACCGGTTTGCCACGGAGCTCCGGATTGTCGCGCTGTTCGACCGAGGCATAGAATGCATCCATGTCGATGTGGATGATTTTGCGCAGGCGGCCGTGAGTGGAAGGAACCATGCCCACTTCGCTCCTGCCATCACCATCCGGCCCTCGCGCGATCATCCGTTCCTCTCATGTTGCTGCCGCATATCTTACCCGAAACCGCATCGGGATTGGTGGGCCAGTTAACCGGACTATCATGCCTCTGTGGCGCATCAAAAGTTTCGACCGGCGCAGATCCTCGTTTCGCAATTCCGTTGTTTTCGTAGGCGAACCCGAAATCGCGCCGCCATGCCTGCAGCCCAGCGGCTGTTTCACCCAAAAGAGTCCCTTCGCGGTTGATTGACTCTCTTTCGATTTGAGAACAAATAGGGAACATATCAGCAGTTCCAATTGTTGCAATGCCTGAAGGAGGCGCCAATTAGCATGCGTGATCACGCCGTCAATCCTGTTATCGCCGGTCTGCGCCAGCGTATCGAGCGGCTGGAGGGCGGAGTGGCACGCGATCGCACGGTGCTACCTTTCGGTGTTGCGGCGATCGACGACCGTCTTCCGGGAGGCGGGTTGGCTCTGGGTGCGCTGCATGAAGTCGCCGGTGGCGGCAATGGCGCAATCGACGGCGCGGCCGCCGCGCTGTTTGCCGCCGGCATAGCCGCGCGCACCAAGGGCAAGGTGCTCTGGTGCGTGACACGCGCCGATCTCTTTGCGCCAGCGCTCGCACAGGCGGGCCTGCCGCCCGGCCGCGTCATCTATGTCGAGGCCGGTGACGAAAAGGCGCTGCTTTCCTGCATTGAGGAGGGACTGCGCCATGGCGGCCTGGGCGCCGTCGTCGGCGAGCTCGCGCGCCTTTCGATGACAGCCTCGCGCCGCCTGAAGCTTGCGGCGGAAAGTTCCGGCACCATCGGCATTGCCGTGCGCCGCTGGCGGCGCCAGACCGAGGCATCAGATTTCGGGCAGCCGACGGCATCGGTCACCCGTTGGCGGGTTTCGGTGTTGCCGTCCGCTCCCTTGCCGGTCCCAGGGGTCGGCCGTGCCCGATGGCTTCTCGAACTGATCCGCTGTCGCGCCGGTGAAAGTGCTGATTTCGAAGTGGAGGCCCCAGATGCCAAGGGTCGTATCGCTCTTCCTTCCGACCTGGTCCACGGATCGCCTCAGAAGGAAATTGGGCGACGCCGCGCCTCCGCCTGAGACGCCGTTCGTTCTGATCGGCCGCCAGCAGCGGCGGCGCAGTGTCGTGGCCGTCGACAGCGCCGCATTTGCCGCGGGTCTGCGCGTCGGCATGCCGGCAAGCAAGGCGCAGGCTCGCGTTTCCGGACTCGTCGTTATGGATGCCGACCCGGCCGCAGACGTCGAGGCGCTCGAACGCCTGGCGCTCTGGGCGCTGCAACGCTACGCGCCGATCGTTGCCGCCGATCCGCCGGACGGTCTGGTCATAGACACGACCGGCGCCGATCATCTGCATGGTGGCGAGGAGTTAATGCTGTCGGGAATGGTCAATCGCTTTTGTCACTCCGGCATTGCTGCGCGTGCGGCTGTCGCTGACACCTGGGGTGCGGCGCATGCCGGTGCCCGGTTCCGGGCTAACCCCACCCTCGTCATTCCGCCGGGCCGGCACGTGGACGTCCTGCATCGGTTGCCGATCACCGCCCTACGTCTCGATAGTGCCGTTACCGACGGTCTTCGGGCGCTCGGTTTTGATACCGTCGGCGAGGTCGCCAGCCAGCCCCGTGCGCCGCTTGCACTTCGTTTCGGACCGGAGCTCGGCCGCCGGATCGACCAGGCAATGGGGCGGGTCGCCGAACCTATCGACCCTATGCGCACGCCCGATCTCATCGAAGTCCGCCGCGCCTTCGGTGAGCCGATCGGCGCGGCCGAGACGATCTCGCGCTACACCGCCAGACTGGTGGATCAGCTTTGTCACGTTTTGGAGGAGAAAGGCCTCGGCGTCCGCCGCCTCGATCTCCTGTTTCACCGCGTCGACAACACCTATCAGGCAATCCGTGCCGGGACCGCCCGGCCGGTTCGCGACGGCAGGCGGCTCACTCGCTTGCTCACCGATCGGATCGAGACCATCGATCCCGGCTTCGGGATCGAGATCATGTCTCTGACGGCAAGCCATGCGGAACCGCTGATGGCGCGGCAAGTGATCTCCTCGCTGGTCGAGGAACCGGAAGCCGACGTCTCCGACCTGATCGACACCCTCGGCAACCGCATCGGTGAGCGGCGGCTTTATCGCGTCGCACCGGTTGCGAGCGACGTTCCGGAGCGCTCCTTTATGCGTGTCGCGCCGATGTCCCCGGACAATGGCGAGAACTGGCCGGATCACTGGCCGCGACCCGCCCGGCTGCTTGCGCGTCCCGAACCGATCGAGACCATGGCGCTTCTGCCTGATCACCCGCCAGTCAGCTTCACCTGGCGCGGCGTAAGGCGCCGCGTCCGGCGCGCCGACGGCCCCGAGCGGGTGTTCGGCGAGTGGTGGAAGCGCGACGCCGAATTGGTCGCGGTGCGCGACTATTTCCAGGTCGAGGACGACGCCGGCGAACACTACTGGATCTTTCGCGCCGGCGATGGCGAGCACAGCGAGACCGGTAGCCAGAAATGGTTCCTGCACGGGATATTCGGATGACCGAACGCGCACGCTATATCGAGCTGCAGGTCACCTCGCATTTCTCGTTCCTGCGCGGCGCCTCCTCCTGCGAGGAACTGTTCGCTGAGGCCGCCGAGCTTGGCATCGAAGCCCTGGGGATCGTCGATCGCAATTCGCTAGCTGGTATCGTGCGCGCCCATCAGGCCGCCAAGGACACCGGCATCCGCCTGATCGTCGGCTGCCGCCTCGATCTGGCCGATGATCTCTCGGTCCTCGTTTATCCGACCGATCGCCCGGCCTACGCGCGGCTCTGCCGTTTGCTATCGCGCGGCAAAAAGCGTGCCGGCAAGGCGAAGTGTCATCTCAGTTGGGCGGATCTCGTCGCCTATGGCGAGGGACTGATCGCGGTTCTCATCCCGGATCAAGCCGACGAGACCTGTGCGCTCAACCTGCGCCGCCTTCGCGAGGCATTCGGCAATCGTGGCTATCTGGCGCTGACCCTTCGTCGGCGGCCGAATGACCAGCTTCGGCTTCATGAACTGTCGAACATCGCAGCGGCCGCCCGCGTGCCGACGGTCGTCACCAATGACGTGCTGTTTCACGTACCGGAACGCCGCATCCTGCAGGACGTCGTCACCTGCATTCGCCATAACATCACCATCGATGACGCTGGGTTTCGCCGGGAACGGCATGCTGATCGCTACCTGAAACCTCCGGAGGAAATGGCGCGCCTCTTCTCGCGCTATCCCGACGCGCTTGCCCGCACCATCGAGATCATGGAGCGCTGCCGCTTTTCGCTCGACGAACTCGCCTATCAATATCCCGAAGAACGGTCGCATCCCGAACTGACACCGCAGCAGACGCTCGAGCAGCTTACCTGGGAAGGGGCGGCGGAGCGCTATCCAGAAGGCCTGCCGGTGAAAGTGAGGAGGAACATCGAGCATGAACTGCGGTTGATCGAAAAGCTCGACTATGCGCCGTACTTCCTGACGGTGAACTCGATCGTCCGGTTCGCCCGATCGCGTGACATCCTCTGCCAGGGCAGGGGATCGGCTGCCAACTCCGCCGTGTGTTATGTGCTCGGCATCACCTCGATCGATCCGGACCGCAACGACCTGCTGTTCGAGCGCTTCGTCTCCGAGGAGCGCCGCGAACCACCCGACATCGATGTCGACTTCGAGCACGAGCGGCGCGAGATCGTCATGCAATGGGTGTTCGACACCTATGGCCGCGACCATGCAGCACTTTGCTCGACCGTCATTCGATACCGATCGAAGGGCGCCATTCGAGACGTCGGCAAGGCGCTGGGCCTGCCCGAGGACATGACCAGGATGCTTTCGTCCCAGGTTTGGGGCTGGGGCGAAGACGTTGGCGAAAAACACGCCGAAGAGCTCAATCTGAACCTCGGCGACCGGCGCCTGCGCCTGACGCTGGATCTCGCCCGCCAGCTGATGGGCGCGCCGCGTCACCTCTCGCAACATCCCGGCGGTTTCGTGCTCACCCGTGACCGCCTCGATGAGCTGGTGCCGATCGAACCGGCGGCCATGGTCGATCGCCAGGTGATCGAGTGGGACAAGGACGATATCGACATCCTGAAGTTCATGAAGGTCGATTGCCTGGCGCTCGGCATGCTTTCCTGCATGAAGCGCGGCTTCGACCTGCTTGCCGAGCACAAGGGCGTCAATCTCGATCTGGCGACCATTCCGCCCGAGGATCCGCGTACCTATGCGATGATCAGGAGGGCCGACACGCTCGGCACATTCCAGATCGAAAGCCGGGCACAGATGTCGATGCTGCCGCGGATCAAGCCGCGCACCTTCTATGACCTCGTTATCGAGGTGGCGATCGTCCGCCCCGGGCCAATCCAGGGTGACATGGTGCATCCCTATCTTCGGCGCAGGGAAGGCAAGGAGAAGGTCGACTATCCCAAGCCGGAACTGGAAAAGGTGCTTGGCAAGACGCTCGGCGTGCCGCTCTTCCAGGAACAAGCGATGCGGGTTGCAATCGAATGCGCCGGTTTTACCGCCGGCGAAGCAGATCAGCTGCGCCGCGCCATGGCGACCTTCAAGCACACGGGCGGCGTTTCGAAGTTCGGGGAGAAGCTGATCGCCGGCATGGTGGCGAACGGCTATGAGCCGAAATTTGCGGAGAAGACCTTCAAGCAGCTCGAGGGCTTCGGAAGCTATGGTTTCCCGGAAAGCCATGCCGCCTCGTTCGCGTTGATCGCCTATGCCTCCGCCTGGCTCAAATGCTGGCACCCCGATGTCTTCTGCTGCGCTCTTCTCAACGCCCAGCCGATGGGCTTTTACGCCCCAGCCCAGATAGTCCGCGATGCCCGCAATCAGGGTGTGGAGGTGCGTCCGGTCTGCGTCAACGTGAGCCGTTGGGACTGCACGCTCGAGCCGACGGATGACGACAGCCGGTTTGCCGTGCGCCTCGGCATGCGGATGGTGAAGGGGCTCGCCAATACCGATGGTGCGGCGATTGTCGCAGTGCGGGCTGACCGGCCGTTCGCCTCGGTCGACGATATCTGGTGCCGCGCCGGCGTGCCAGCGGCCTCGCTTGTTCAGCTCGCCGAGGCCGACGCGTTCCAGCCGTCACTTGGTCTGGCCCGTCGTGAGGCGCTCTGGGCCATCAGGGCGCTGCGCGACGAACCCCTGCCACTCTTCGCCGCCGCATCGGTCCGGGAGGAAAGGACGGTACCGGAAATGCACGAGCCGGCCGTGGCGCTCAAGCCGATGACATCGGGCAGCGAAGTGGTTGCGGACTATAGCCATGTCGGGCTGACCCTGCGCGATCATCCGCTGGTGTTCCTGCGCGCCGATCTTGCTCGCCGCCGCATCGTCACCTGCGCCGAGGCGATGCAGGCGCGCGACGGCAAGTGGCTCGAAGCAGCCGGTCTCGTGCTCGTTCGCCAATGCCCTGGTTCCGCCAAGGGCGTCATGTTCATCACCATCGAGGACGAAACCGGGATCGCCAATCTCGTCGTCTGGGTGAAAGTGTTCGAGAAATACCGCCGCGTCGTGCTGGGTAGCGGGATGATCGGCGTCTACGGACGCATCCAGCGCGAGGGCGACGTTGTCCACCTGGTCGCGCACCGGCTGACCGATTTGTCGGCTGAGTTGGCGAGCGTCGGCGAACGGGATGCAGCGTTTCCGTTGCCGCATGGGCGCGATGAGTTTCATCATGGTCCCCCGGCGCCCGATCCGCGCGGGCTGCCGAAGGGGCCGCGGCCGCGCGATATCGTCGATCCCTATCTCCACATCGGCGAGATCAGGGTGAAGACGCGGGATTTCAGATAGGCTCAATGGCGCGGTCGTTGGTTCGAGCCCGCTCAACCCGGATCAAGAATTTCGGCCGCATCGTTTTTCGGCGAGCCCCACGATGATCGCCTAAATCGTCCTCAGTTCGCATTGAAGCCTTCCATCAGCCTGAATCGGACGATTCCGTCGACGGTTGGCGGAGCCTCCATGCAGGCGACGCGGCGGTTAGCGCTGCTCATCCATTTCGGCAAGCTTGCGCACCCGGCGCCGGAAATCCTCGTCGGTGGAGAATTCGGCGGCGAGATAGGCGGTGACGAGATCCTTGGCCAGCCAGGCACCGACGATCTGGGCACCGATGCACATGACATTGACGTCGTCATGCTCCACCGACTGATGAGCGGAGTGCACGTCGTGGCAGACCGCTGCGCGGATGCCTTTGACCTTGTTTGCTGCAATCGAGGCGCCGACGCCGGTACCGCAGACCATCAGTCCACGATCCGCCTTGCCCGCGATAATCGAAGAGGTCACCGTCTTTGCGATATCGGGAAAGTCGACCGGGCTTGGATCATAGGAGCCCGCGTCGTAGACCTCGTGGCCGAGCGATTTGATGTGGTTGATAATGGTGGCCTTGAGAGGGAAGCCAGCATGGTCGGAACCGATGACGATGCGCATATTGGTGTCTCCTGGAGTGAAAATCATTGAGCAATCAAACGGGGCAGCCACAGCGTGAAATCCTTCGCGAAGGTGAGGATGGCAAGCGTGGAAACCAAGGGAATGTAGAAAGGCACAAGCGCTCGCAGCAGCTGCCGGATCGAGACCTTGGCGATATCCGAGACGAGGAACAGCGATAGACCCATCGGCGGCGTCAGCAGTCCGAGCATCAGGTTGAAGATCGTGACGATGCCAAGCTGAACGGGGTCGACCCCAGCCATGACAAGAGGCGGGGCGATGATTGGAACGAGAAGCAGCGTGGCGGTGGTCGAATCGAGGAACATGCCGGCGATGAAGAAGATCACGTTGGCGATGACCAACAGCATCACCGGGTCCTTTGACCAGCCCAGGAGCGTCGCCGCGAAGGACTGAGGCACCTGCTCGACAGCCAGAATCCAGCCGAAGAGAGCTGCGGAGGCGACGATGATCAGGATCGCGCTGGAACTGCGCGCTGTCAGCACCGCCGAATGCCATAGATGCGCCAGCGTCAACTCGCGATACAGGGCGCCGCTGATAAAGATCACATAGACGGCCGTTATCGCCGCCGCCTCGGTGGGCGTGAAGGCGCCGGCGGTCATGCCGCCGACCATGAGCACCGGAGCAAGGATGGCGGGAAGCGCCGGCAGCAGCGTCGCGACCACCTCGCCAATGGTTGGCCAGCGCTCGGCGCGCGAATGGCCGTGACGAATGGCGACGATCAGCACCGTCAGCATCAAGAGAACCGTGCACAAGATGGCGGGCATGATGCCGGCAATCAGAAGCTGGACGATCGAAACGCTTGTGACGGATCCGTAGACAATCAGCGGGATCGAGGGCGGGAAGATCGGCCCGAGCGTCGCCGATGCGGCTGTAACCGCGCCGGCAAAGGATGGATCGAAACCACGTTTCTTCATGGCGTCGATCTCGATTCGCCCCAGGCCGCCAATGTCGGCCAGTGCCGCCCCCGACATCCCCGAGAAGATCAGGCTCCCGAAGACATTGACCTGGGCGAGCCCGCCCGGCATCCGCCCGACAAGCGTATAGGCGAAGCGGAAGATCCGATCGGTGATGCCGGAAAGATTCATCAGGTTCCCCACAAAGATGAATAGAGGAACGGCGACGAGCGGAAACGAATCCAGCGCATAGGTAATTCGCTGCGAGAGCAGCCCGAGCGGCAAGCCTTCGATCACAACATAGAGAATTGAAGGCAGCAGGATTGCGTAGACGACCGGAAACCCAAGCATGAACAGGCCGAGGAAGGCGATGACGACGAGAAAACCCATGTCAGCGCTCCCTCAGACCGCGACGTTCTTGTCCGCCTGCGGCGGCTTGCGAAGGTGAAGGAGATGGATGAGCGCGGCCCCTGCGAAACCAAAAAGCGTCGCGCCCAGGAACAGCCAGAAAGGAATGGCAAGGGTCGGCGTCGCATTGCTCAGGTTTCGGGTGATGTTCACGGCAGTGACCCAGCCGACAAAACCCGTCACCGCGACTGCGCTGATCGAGATCGCCACATTCACCACTGCGCGCACCTTCTTCGGCATCGCCGCCTTGAGTTCGCCCATGACGATATTCTCGCCGTGGCCGATCACGAGCGGATAGGCGAGGAACACCAGGCAGATAAGCAGGAAGCGTGTCAGCTCCTCCGCGCCAATAAAAGGCAGCGTGAAAACGCCGCGCATGATGACCTGAGCGGTCGGAACGACCACGAGCCCCGCCATCACGGCAACGACAATCGCGGTGAGGACGCGTTCGGGCAGACGCATCTTCTTTCTCCCATTTCGAATTGGAAATGCAGCGTTGCAGGGACGGGGCGGGAAAGCGCCATCCCTGCAACTCGTCGGACTACTTGACCGCCTCGATCTGCTCGATAAGCGGCGCGAAATCCGGGAAGTCCTGCTTGATCTGGGCGCTGACCTTTTCCTGGAACGCGGCCACGTCGAGGCCCTCAGCTGCCGTGATGACGGTCATACCGCGGCCTTTGAGTTCCTTCACCAGATCGGACTCGGATTCTGTCGCCATTTTCAGCGACTTCTCCGCCTCCTCATCGAGGACCTTGGTAATGGCGGTGCGCTGCTCGTCGCTGAGCCCCTGCCAAAGCTCCTCATTGATGAAAACGGCAAGCACGGCACGCATGTGACCCGTCATCGAAAGATGCGATTGCACCTCGTTGAGATTGTTGGAGGCGATCATGGTCAGCGGATTCTCCTGACCGACGACCACACCGGTCATCAGGGCGGTCGGGAGTTCGGCCACTTCGACAGGAGTGGGGATCGCGCCGAAGCCCTTGACCATGGAAACCCACAGCTCGAGCGGAACCGCACGGAAGGGCTTGCCGGCAAGATCCTGCGGCGTCTTCACCGGGAAGTTCGAAGAGATGTGGCGGTCGCCACGATAAATGCGTCCGATGATCCGCACGCCTTGGGCGACCAGCTTCTCGTTGATTGCCTGGAGCGCCGGCGACGTCTCCGGGTCCGTCGCCGCAAGCGCATGCGCGCCGTCCCGATAGATGAACGGTGCGTTGAAGACGGCGACTTCCGGTACCAATCGGGCAAGAGAAGCAAAGTCGTGATGGCCCATGGAGATCGAGCCCATGCGGACGCCATCCACCATTTCGGCGACGCCGCCGAGCTGGCTCGCCGGATAGACCGTTACAGTGACTTCGCCACCAGTCGCGGCCGCGATGCTCTCTGCCGCTTGCGCAGCATAGACCGTCTGGATGTCGCCCTCTGCGCCCACATGCGCATAACGCAATTCTGTCGCTGCGGCGGCTCCAGCCATAAAGGCCACGCCAAGCACGGCACAGGCCAGGCGGTGGTGTTTCAGGAAATTCAGCATGCTCTCCTCCTCCAAGGATGATCAAACCAATCTGCTTATTTTTCCTCTTCTTGCGGCGCACCCTTTCTGGTGAAAGCAGCTATGTAGCTCTTGCGCCGAAGCTCGTCGCCGATGGCAAAATGCTCGCGCAGCCTCCTGTCCGCCTTGTCCGCGTCTCGCGCGAGGATGGACAGGAAAACCTCTCGGTGCGCTTCCACGAGGTAGTCGATGATCCCCGGTGTATCGCTTGTCTCGACGCGGCGCTGGACATGGCTGCGCTTCAGAAGCTCCGATATCGACTGGTACATTGTGACAAGTGCGGGGCTGCGACTGGCCTCGACGATTGCCATGTGAAAAGCGAAGTCCGCAGCACCGCCGTCCTCGGCACTATGGAGCGTATCCATCAGGCGGGTCAGCAGCCCACCAATGCGAGAGAGGTCACTGTCCGTCGCACGGATGCAGGCAAGACGGATCGCCTGGCACTCGATTGCGACACGGGCCTGCATGATGTCGTCGAGCATGTCGGGCTGCTGGGCAAGGCAGAACGTCAGGAAGTCGCCGAAGACCGCGACGTCGGCCTTGCGGACGAAAGCGCCCTTGCCGTGACGGATATCGAGAAAGCCGAGATTGGCGAGCGACCGCAGCGCCTCCCTCAAGACCGGTCTCGAGACGCCGAGGGCCAAACAGAGCTCTCGCTCGCCCAACAGCCGGTCGCCCACCTTGAGCGCACCGGACAATAGCTGCTCGCGAAAGAACGAGATCACCTTCTCGGTCCCTGCAAGTTCATCAGGGGTGTCGGTCAACACAGTGCTCATCACGTGGTCCAAACTGGTAAGACCAGTGAAGCACCACTCGACGAGTTCGTCAAGAGCTCCACATGGGAAGTCAACGGTCCCGCGTCTGTAGCCGCTGCGTGGTTTCCCCCGTACGCGAAAGTCAACGGATCGGCATAGGCGCGTGTTATGTCCTCCTTGATGCGGATGATGCGCGCTTCGCTAGCTTTGCGGATGAAGCTCTTCGCTACCAATCGGACTAACGGGATGTTGGCGGTGGAGGCGAGCGCCTTGAATGCTTTGCCGTGCGTGCGATCCTCGTGAAACTTCTGTTGGGACAACCGCCTTCTAGGTTGGAGTCAAAAAAACCGCTGCTTCTCGTTTAGAATTATCCGTACTTTTTTGGGGGTCATGGGAGCGGTCAAATGTGCGACTGCTGCAGGCGCGGAGTCGACCACATTGAAAGTCCGGAGGCCGCTGAAAAGCACCCATGTGAACCAATCACAGCTTCTTCGTTCTCGGCCTGACTTCCAGAACAGCATAACGTATCAACTGAAATCGTCGGATCGACTCCGATGGAAATCCACCATCCCCTCCTAGGATGAGGACAGCGAATTTTACTCAGGTTCTAAGAAGCTGCGGATTGCGTTGGGGAGCCACGCCGATGACAATCAGAGGAGATTGGCGCGGCGGGGGTCCTGTCACCGGCGGGATCATTCGAATTTCCGAACGCCTTTGTCACCCCACTATCCGGAAAGCCGAATTACGGTTGCACGATCTGGTGCATCTCGCCATTTGATTTCAATGGCTTAGCTGGAAACCTCGCGCTTGGTGCAATTGGCACGCGTGTTGCTCTCTTCAGGCAGTGCCCGTCCGACAGTGCGTGGATGGAGAGGAGCAAAGCCTGAATGACTGTTACCATGAGCCGTATAGATCACGATATGCTCGGGGACCGAGAGGTGCCCTTGGACGCCTACTACGGCGTTCACACGCTGCGCGCCGTCGAAAACTTCGCGGTGACCGGCATTCCGATTTCCCACTATCCGGACCTGATTCGCGCGCTCGCGCAGATCAAGATGGCCGCCGCGCGGCCCAACCTGCAACTGGGGCAGCTCGATGCCGAACGGGCCGAGGCGATTGTTGCCGCCTGCCGGGAGATCGCTGCCGGTGCGCTCAATGATCAGTTCGTCGTGGACGTCATCCAGGGCGGGGCCGGCACCTCCACCAACATGAACGCCAATGAGGTGATCGCCAACCGCGCGCTCGAGGTTCTGGGGCGTGTGCGCGGCGACTATCGGCACCTGCACCCGAACGAACATGTGAACCTTAGCCAATCGACCAACGACGTCTATCCGACAGCGCTAAAGCTTGCAACCTACAACGGCATCTCTCGGTTGATCGACGCCATGGCGCATCTCCGGGCGGCGTTCGAGCGCAAGTCCGACGAATTCCGTGACATCCTCAAGATGGGGCGTACCCAGTTGCAGGACGCAGTGCCGATGACGCTGGGACAGGAGTTCTCGACCTATGCGGTCATGCTCGGCGAAGACGAGCAGCGGCTCCGTGAGGCCGCCTTGCTGATCCGCGAGATCAACCTCGGCGCCACCGCCATCGGCACGGGCATCACAGCCCATCCCGACTACGCGTCTGTGGTTTGCCACATCCTGGCGGAGATCAGTGGCGTGCCGGTGATCACCGCGCCCAATCTCATCGAAGCCACACAGGATTGCGGCAGCTTCGTCCAGCTTTCAGGTGTCTTGAAACGTGTGGCCGTCAAGCTTTCCAAGGTGTGCAACGACTTGCGCCTGCTCTCCAGCGGCCCGCGAGCGGGTTTCGGCGAAATCAACCTGCCGCCGCGCCAGGCGGGCTCTTCGATCATGCCGGGCAAGGTCAATCCGGTTATCCCGGAACTCGTCAACCAGATCGCCTTCGAGGTGATCGGCAACGACCTGACGGTGACCTTCGCGGCCGAAGCGGGCCAGTTGCAGCTCAACGCCTTCGAACCGATCATCGCTCACAGCCTCTTCAAGAGCATCGGTCATCTCGGCCAGGGGTGCCTGATCCTCGCCGACAAATGCGTCGATGGCATCACCGCAAACCGCGAGCGCTTGGAAGCAAGCGTGCTGGGGTCGATCGGTATCGTCACCGCGCTCAACCCGATCATCGGCTATGCCAATGCGACCGAGGTCGCATCCGAAGCGCACCGGACCGGAAAGGGTGTCGCTGAACTCGTGGAGGCGCGCGGTCTGATGACGGCCGCAGCGCTTGCGGAAGCCTTGCGCCCCGAGGCGCTGACAAAGCCGCGCCCGATTACAGCGCGCACCTGAACCACTCAACGATTGACTGAAAATCCACCCGGATGAGCCGGGCGGAGGGAGGAAGGAGATTATCATGAAAATAAATAAGCAGACGACCTGGATCCTCATCGCAATGATCCTCGGGGTCGTCGTCGGCTATGGCTGCAACGTCCTGTCGGGCAGCCCGGCCGCGGCCAAGAACATCGCCGGCTATTTCGCGATGGTGACGGACATTTTCCTGCGGCTGATCAAGATGATCATCGCGCCGCTGATCTTCACCACGCTCGTCGCCGGCATGGCCGGCATGGGCGACGCCCGCACCGTCGGACGTATCGGCGGCAAGGCGCTTGGCTGGTTCCTGATGGCGTCGCTCGCGTCGCTTGCGATCGGTCTCGTCTTCGCGAACCTTTTCCAACCCGGCGCCAATGTCGGCGTGCCGTTGCCTGACGTTTCGGCCACTGCCGACCTGAAGACGTCGTCGCTCAATCTCAAGGATTTCATCACCCACGTCTTCCCGCGCAACATATTCGAGGCGATGGCGAACAACGAGATTCTTCAGATCCTGGTCTTCTCGGTATTTTTCGGTCTCGCCCTCGGCAGGCTCAAGGACACGAAGGCCCGCGCGCTCATCGAGGTTATCGAAGGCGGCGTCCCGGTGATGCTGAAGGTGACGGACTATGTGATGCGCTTCGCACCGGTCGGTGTCTTCGCCGCAGTCGCCAACGTCGTAACCGTCCAGGGCCTTGGGATCCTGCTGGTCTATGGCAAGTTCGTCGGTAGCTTCTACGCGACGCTGATCGTGCTCTGGATTGTGCTGATCGGTGCCGGTTTTCTCGTGCTGAGCTCAACCGTGTTTCGGCTGGTCAAGGAAGTGCGCCAGCCGATGCTTGTCGGCTTTTCCACCGCCTCCAGCGAAGCCGCCTATCCGCGTGTCATGGAGAAGCTGGAAGACTTTGGCGTCAAGGAGCGCGTCATCGGCTTCGTGCTTCCGCTCGGCTACTCCTTCAATCTCGACGGCTCGATGATCTATACAGCCTTCGCGGCGCTGTTCATTTCTCAGGCATACGGTTTGCCGCTCACATTGGAGCAGCAGGTCGTCATGCTGCTCGTGCTCATGGTCTCGAGCAAGGGCATTGCAGGGGTACCGCGCTCCGCACTGGTCGTCGTTGCCGCTGTGCTCCCGATGTTCAATCTGCCTGAAGCAGGTGTCCTCCTGATCATGGGCATCGACCACTTCCTCGACATGGGGCGGACGGCGACCAACGTGCTTGGCAATGCGATTGCCACCACGGTCGTCGCCAAGTGGGAAAATGCACTTGAGATCCCAGACGAAGGCGAAGTGGAGAAGCGCGCACGCGAACGGCTGGTCGCGGCCGAGTAGGACGTCTGAGACCGTCCGCCGGCTTTCCGCTAGGGGGGCGGGCGGAGCAAAGGCGTACTCGCCCGTCTTTTAATGATGTGGTAGGGAGCCGGATCAACAACACCATTACGGACATGTGCTTCCGCTACCAATCGCTGTCGATCGCCTCGCTCTTTCGCAAATACGGTTTGCTGCTCCCGGGTCTCCTTGCGGTCGCGGTCGTCGTCGGCGTTGTCGTCTTCCGCGTCAGCGAGAACCTGGGATTTGCGGAGCTCCAAAGAACGGGAACCCAACGTCTCGAGCTTTACGCCACCAGCCTGAACAGGCAGATCGACAAATATGCCTATTTCCCCGCCACACTCGGACTGGAAAGGGATGTGATCGATCTGGTCGCCCATGGAAAGCGGATCGCCGACACCGTCAACCGTTATCTCGAACAGCTCAACCAGCGTGCCGGTACGCTCTCGATCTATTTGCTGGACCGGCGCGGACACGTCGCCGCCGCCAGCAATTGGAACCGGCCTGACAGTTTCATTGGCGAGGACCTCTCCTATCGCTCCTACTTCGCAGATGCCATACGGGGACGGCCCGGCCGACTCTTCGGCATCGGCATTACCCGCGGCGAACCGGGTTACTATCTCTCTTCCCCTTTGATCTCGAACGACGAGGTCGTCGGCGTAGCTGTTGTCAAGGTCAGCCTCGAACAATTGGAGCAATCCTGGGCGACCGTCGAAGTGCCCGTCATCGTCACCGACCAGAATGGTGTCGTCATCCTTGCGTCCGTACCGTCCTTGAAATTCACGACGCTCAGTCCGCTGCCCGACGTAGAACGCCGGCGGTTGGAGCGAAGTTTACAATACAATGCCCGTCCGCTGCCCTCGCTCGGTCTGATGCGCGAGGAGGCTTTGGGCGAAAATGCCGAACGCGTGCGGCTTGCACCGTCTGCGGCTGTAGACGGCAGGGTCAAACTGTCTGGCAATTTCCTGGCCCAGTCAGCTCCGATGGGCGACACCGGCTGGTCGCTGACGGTACTGTCCCCCGTCAGCGAGATCAGTGCGATCGCCTGGACACGCGCCGCCTTGGCTGCGGTTGCCAGCGCTTTCATCGGCATCCTGCTGATGCTGTTCAACCAGCGGCGGCAGCATCTGCATGATCGGTTGCGGGCACGCGAGGTGTTGCAACGCGCCCACGACGAATTGGAGCGCAAGGTGGTAGAGCGGACACGGACGTTGCGTGCAGCACAGGACGAACTCGTCCATGCCGCCAAGCTGGCAACGATCGGCCAGATTTCCGCCGGCCTCGCTCATGAAATCAATCAGCCTCTGGCGGCACTGCGCACACTTTCCGGCAATGCGGTCAAGTTCCTGCGACGGGGCGATGTTGCGACTGCCGAAGGCAATCTCAATCGTATCGGTAGTATCGTCGACGGGCTCGGCACGCTCACCAACCAGCTCAAGTCATTCGCTCGCAAATCGCCTGGCACGGCAGGCCCGGTTGATGTTCGACGCGCGCTTGACAACGCGGTGTTCCTTTTGGATCAGCGCCTGCGCCGAGAGAACGTTGCCGTGTCCATCGCCGTCGAGGCCGGTCAGGCAACAGCCCTATGCGATGCCAACCGCCTGGAGCAGGTCATGGTCAACCTCATAGCCAATGCGTTGGATGCGATTGACGGCGCGCCATCGCCGGCGCTGCGCCTGTGCGGACGGCGCGAGGATGCGCGTATCGTCATAGAGGTTCATGACAACGGGCCGGGCCTGCCGGGGCATGTGCGCGAGCACCTCTTCGAGCCCTTTTTTACGACGAAGGAAAGCAACAGAGGTCTGGGGCTCGGCTTGGCCATTTCGTCGGAAATCGTGCACCATTTCGGTGGAACGTTGGCGGGTACAAACCGTCCCGAGGGCGGCGCGGTGTTCGTCGTCACCCTTCCTGCAGCCGGTATCGGAGAAACGCAATGAGCGACAAACTCAAGGTCCTGATCGTCGAGGACGACCTGAACGTCCGCATGGGGTGCCAGCAGACCCTCGAGCTCGAAGGTATGGGAGTCGAGGCGGTCGATAGCGCTGAGAAGGCCCGTAGGCTCGTTCCCGCGGATTTTCCAGGTGTCGTCGTCACCGACATCCGCCTCCCGGGCGATGACGGCATGGCCCTCATGCACGATCTCCTAAGGCAAGACCGGGACCTGCCGGTCGTTCTGATGACCGGGCACGGCGACGTCTCGCTTGCAGTTCAGGCGATGAAGGACGGCGCCCACGACTTCATCGAAAAGCCGTTCTCGCCCGATTACTTCGTCGAGGTCGTCCGCCGCGCCCTTGAGAAGCGCAAGCTCACATTGGAGGTGCGCGAACTGCGCGCTCGACTTGAAAACAGACAAGCGACGGCCAGCCGGATCATCGGGCAATCCTCGGCAATCGAGCGCGTACGCTACCTTATCGGCGAGCTTGGCAACAGCGCGGCCGACATCTTGATTCAGGGCGAGACGGGGACCGGCAAGGAGCTCGTGGCGCGCTGCCTGCATGATGCCAGCCCCAGGCGGAACGGCAATTTTGTTGCCATCAATTGTGGCGGCGTTCCCGAGAACCTGTTCGATAGCGAAATATTCGGCCATGAGCCTGGCGCCTTCACCGGTGCCGCCAAACGCCGGATAGGCAAGATCGAGTACGCCAATGGCGGAACGCTGTTTCTCGACGAGATCGAGAGCATGCCGATGGCCATGCAGGTCAAACTGCTTCGAGTTCTGCAGGAGCGCACGCTCGAGCGTCTTGGATCGAACAGCCCGATCACCGTCGACTGCCGTGTCATTGCAGCCACTAAGGTCGATCTGACAGCGCTTGCCGAAAAGGGAGAGTTCCGGGCGGACCTCTATTATCGACTAAATGTCGCCACGCTGCCTTTGCCGCCATTGCGCGAACGGCGCGAGGATATAGGCCTCCTGTTCGAGCAGTTTACTCTGGAGGCAGCATCACGCCACGAGCGCGGCGAACTTGCGCCGGACGTCGAACGAACCCAGCGATTGCTAGCCTACAATTGGCCCGGCAACGTGCGCGAGTTGCGCAATGTCGCCGAACGCTGCGTGCTCGGCATAGCAGCGGGCTTCCCGCCATTCGGCGGGGCAACCGATCCGTCCCCCCGGCCCTTGGCAAGAACCGTCGAAGACTTTGAGCGGGCTCTAATTGCCGACGCTCTCGGCCGCAACGGCAACAGCTTGGCTCAAGCCAGCGAGTATTTGCTGATGCCAAAGGCGACCCTGCACGACAAAATCCGGAAGTACGGCTTGGCGTGACGCTAATCCGTCGCCTGGCAGCCGAACGGCGCCGATATTGTACACTCCGGTGCTGCCGGCGGTTTGATCGTGACGAACGATGCCAGTCTTGCAAGGTGACGCTCCAGGGCATGACCGCGAGTTTCGACGCGGCGAAGGAGCCATCACGCTGCTTGATTGGTGCGACCGTGGAGTGCCATGCCGAGGCGATGGTCGACCACAAGCCTTGGCAGTATCCCCATGGCCTCCAATTCCGGCGCGGCTTGCTGCCCGGATGTTGATCTTGTGTGCGTCTGGGATCGCATAATGTATCGTCTGGAACGGTCTAAGGCTCCGGAGAAACATGCCGCTGGCCCGCAAGTCCGACAGGGCGCTTTCTCGTCACGAGAGAGATGCCGCATATACAAAGCCAGAAACCGTCGTGCACACGTTACAACCAACGGACACCTGTTTTTTGGCACTCAGCGGGACTTCAGTCCGATTTTCTTGCGAGCGGCAGGTGGCGGCTCTCGCGCTGGTGCCGCAGGTTCTTGCCTAGGCCGGATGCGCGCGCAAGCTGGGAACGATGTTGAGCATAGCTTGGAGCAATCATCGGGTAGTCGGCCGGGAGACCCCACTTCTCACGATATTGCTCCGGAGTGAGGCCGTACTTTGCCATCAGGTGGCGTTTGAGGGACTTGAACTTTTCACCATCCTCCAGGCAGATGATGAAATCGGCTGTTACGGACTTTTTGATCGGAACGGCGGGGCGCTGCTCTTCAACGGCTCGTTCAGCCTGATGTCGCGGAGATGTGCCGCTCAGCGAGGAATACGTCTGTTGGATGAGATCGGACAAATCGCCGGAAGGAACGACATTTCGGCTTAGATAAGCCGCGACGATCCGGCTTGTCAGCTCTAGCTTCCGCTCCTCATTGCTCGAACGTGATTCGCTCAACATCGTCTCCTCTGTTTTCCTGATCAGGCCGCTTCGCTCAACGTGCAGGTATTTCGGTCGGAACGAAGGCGGTGTCGTTGGGGAGGTGTGTTTTTTCGACTGATTTCTGAGCATTTTGGTTTGTGTGTCCTGTTCTGCCGGCCTCATGCGTTGCCAGAGTCTGCCTCGGTTTCTATCCTGATGCATGTCCGCACCCTGCTGGTGGAGCAGCTCTCCGCGGAGCTGGCTTTCCTGAGGTCAGAGATCTACCGGTGGGAAGAGGCCAACCCACCGGTCAAAATGCTGACGGCGTTTGATCGGTACAAGGCTTGATGGGGATGGCCTGGGGGCGCAGGCCGTGGCATGCAGTTGCTCAGGCTTGTTACCGCGATGGTGGTGCCGTCTCGAAAGGTGTGAGGAAGCAACAGCTGCAGCAGGATCACAGTCCTGCTTGCCTCAAGGTTGGAAGACTATGAAAACACCGTGGAAATTGCTTGCCCAATTGATGTCGCGCCGGCCATCGGCGAAGGCGCAAGAAAGTTCGATCGGGAATCACGCCGATCCCAAGGCCATCGAGAGCGAAGTGGAGCATACGTCCGCACTTCTTCCCAAGCCGACGGTAGCTGCGAGCCCACCTGCTCACGATGAGGACGCCTCGGTTGATCCAGGGCCGATCGCATCGGATAAGGCGAAAGGCAATGACGATGTCGCGCCGCCGTTAAAGCCCCCAATCGATGCTGAACAGGCTCAAACACCTGTGTATCATGACGGTGACCATTCGGGAGCCGAAGCGAATTCGGTGTTACCGAAAAGCACGGCAAGCACAAAGTCGCAAAGCAAACCGCGGAACAAGCGTCGAGAACATGGGAAGAGAGCCAACACCCACGTAGCCGTGCAGAGCGCTGTCGCCCCAAAGGATCATCAAAGCGCACAACCCTCGTCCTCACGGGATTTGTTCTTCCATGAAGTGGCAATACTCGACGAAGAAGTCAAAATGCTGAGGACCCAACTCGCTCAAAAGCTTCATCTGCAGAATGTTCAGCTTAAGCAGATGCTTGAGCGATTCAAAGTTTCGTGAGCCTGGCGGCGCGCCCGCGCACTTGCACCATCTTTGCTCTCCGGCAAAGCCGTCGCCGCCACTGAATTGAAGTTCGAGAGCCGGCTGAGCACGTAGCCATCAAGCGAACGCGCTCAGCGTCTGTTCGCCACTGCACGCGCTGCGCCTTAGGACAGCCCAGCGACAATACTCAAGCCCAGGTCGTCGCGAATCCCTGCTTGATAAGCGTTGATCAGCTTTGCGGCGAGCGCTTCAGCTTCTTCAGATTTGCGCGATAAAGATCGCCTTTGCAGCTCTTGCTGGAAGGCCTTTTCTATCATCCGCAACTCGTCAGGCCCAATTGGATCGAAACTCGAGGTTTGAGCTGAATTCATCATTCTCGTCCCTCCGCCACCCGATGCGACGGAGACCATCAGTGCCCCTGCGTTTCAGTGTGATTTGGGCTGCGTCGTGCCGGAGATCGGGCACGCCACCTTCTCGATCGGCGAGGACGAAATGGAAATCGGCATGGGCATCCACGGCGAGCCCGGCATCAGCCGCAAGAAGCTGGCGCCAGCCGACAAGGTCATTGATGAGATGATGGAGCGCATCTTCGCCGAGACGGATTACAGGCAAGGCGACAATGTCGCCGTGCTCGTCAACGGCCTCGGCGGCACGCCGATGGAAGAGCTCTACATTCTGTTCCGTCGTGTCGCGCAGCTTCTCGATCAACGCGGCGTCAAGGTAAAGCACGTTTGGGTCGGCGAATTCGCGACCTCAATGGAAATGGCTGGAGCCTCGGTTTCGGTGCTGCATCTCGACGAGCAGCTCGACCGGCTCGTTGCGGCGCCTGCCAACACGCCGTTCTTCAAGCATTTTGCATCCTGAGGTGAGATGATGGACGCGATAAAGGCTTCCGACCTGATCCGGCTTTTCGAGACCTGGAAGTCGCTTTTTGCCGAACAGCGCGACTTCCTCATCTCGCTCGATGGCAAGGTCGGCGACAGCGACCTCGGCATCACCATGAGCAAGGCGTTTGCCGCGGCCGCCGAGGCGGTTGCGGCCGAGGGCGAGGCGGCGGGCATTTCCAAGCTACTGCGGACGGCAGGGGCGACGATGGCGCGGACTGCGCCGTCGACGATGGGGACGCTGACTGCAACCGGGTTCCTGCGCGCGAGCAAAGCCGTCGAAGGCACGGAGGCGTTGGGGACGGCCGAGCTTGCCGGTTTCTGGCGGGCGTTCCGCGACGGCGTCGCCGAGCGCGGCAAGGCCAAGGTCGGTGACAAGACGCTGCTCGACGTCCTCGATCCGATTGCCGTCACGCTCGAGGCGCAGGCCGAAAGCCGCACATCGCTCGCCGTGGCGCTCTCTGCGACCTCGGCCGCGGCAGAGCGGGCGCTTGAATCGACCAAGTCTATGCTCGCGCAGCACGGCAAGGCGGCTGCCTTCCAGGAAAAGACGATCGGCCTGCAGGATGCGGGAGCGACCGTGGGCTATCTCCTAATTAGGAGAATGGCGGAGTTCGTCACGAAGGAATAGCAGCCCGGGTGCGCAACGCAGCCATTGTTTTTGTGGTCGCGTTGCGGTCCGCGGACCCACGCCGACTTGGAGATTCTAATCCAAATGCAACATTACCGTGTGAAGGTAGGACATTACGCGCGGTCGCGTAAATGCCGTGAAGACCTCGGCGGGCGTGCGGTAACCCAGGCACCTGCGTGGCAGCGCGTTCAGATGATGGAGTGCGCGCCAATGCCAGGTGCACAACGGTCCTGTTTCCAGACCAATTTTCAGAACTGATGGTGCATGTTTGCGAATGGCTTCAGTCAAAGCTTCCGGTGTTGAGGCAACCTTACCGCGCCACATAACAGCGCCTGCTTCATCAAGAACGCATACCGACGTCAAGTCGAGGGACACATCCAGAAGTCGTTGGCTCCGTCGAGCACGAGGGCAGAGCCGGCTTACACAAAGGTCTGGCCCATGCGAACTCCCGTGATCGCACCTCGCTGATCCAGATCGAGTGCAAAATCGAAAAAGCCATCGATCTAGGCGCGTGCCCGGTTGAAACTGTTTTCTGCTCTCAAGTGACCAGGCCGTAGCGCCAGAGCCGGCCCAAGTGAGCGGCAATGTCGGCTCCGAGGTCAGAGTCGTTTGCCATTATTCTTTGTGTTCTCATCCGGCGAGACCATGATTGTCCGTGCGGCGAAGATGTCGCCTGCTGGCGACAAGCAAAGGCACAGTGCGTGGATGTTGCGGCGGTCGGCAAATCTATTGCAAACCGCCACTACGAGACCTGGAACCTCCTAAAGTCCGGCGTCACGTCAGATCGTGAGCGTGCCCTTTTTTGCGCTCTCATAACGCTCGGAGAGCTTCGACCAGTTGACGATGTTCCACCAGGCCTTGAGATAGTCGGCGCGGCGGTTCTGGTATCTGAGATAGTAGGAGTGCTCCCAGACATCGTTCCCGAAGAGAACGCGTTTGCCATCCATCAGCGGCGTGTCTTGGTTAGGCCGCACCTCGATCGCGAGCTTGCCGTCGGCGCTCACGGTTACGAACACCCAGCCGGAACCGAAAACACGGCCACCAGCGGCATTGAAATCCGTCTGGAGCTTTTCGATGCCGCCGAGATCCCGGTCGATCGCCGCGAGAAGCTCGCCGCCTGCCTTGGCGCCGTCGCCGCCCATGATCTGCCAGTACATCGAGTGGTTGACATGTCCGCCCAAATTGTTGCGGACCGTCGTGCGGACATTCTCCGGCACGTCGTTCAGCTTGGCGAGCACGTGCTCCATCGGATGCTCCGCGATCTGGGGCGCCATCTTCGCCGCTTCATTCAGATTATTGACGTAGGCCGCGTGATGCTTGCCGTGGTGCAGCTCCATCGTCTGCGCGTCGATGGCCTTCTCGAGCGCGTTGGTCGCGTAAGGCAAAGCAGGCAGGAGAAACGGCGCACCGTCGACGGCGCTTTTGCTGTTGTCATGTTGCTGCGCAAGGCTAATGCGGGTGCTGGCAACGACGGTTGTCGCTGCAGCGGTGACGGTCAGCAGATTGCGTCGGGTCAGTGCGGTCATGATGTTGATCTCCTTGGTGCCATAATAGATTGGCTGCAACGGTGGTTGGGAGGGGTGAGCACCCGCCGCGGCCGTGCTACGTTACGGTCGAACCGGGGAAAATCCTGCATCCTTCATGGGGCACGTTGCGGCATCGTCGGCGCTTCATCGTGGCCGGCATCAGGTGGTGAACGGCTGGCCTTGATTTTTATTCATTCGGTCCTTGGCGCTGCCAGACAAGCAGTGCGAACCATGGAAAATACCCTTACGCTCTGTTGAAGATGGGTGCGGTGAACGATCCGCGAGTGAACTTATTCGAGCTGGCTACGCGGTAGACCCACCCAGGCCTTTCCGGCAACCGAGAACAGATCCTGCGGCAGATCAAGCTTCTGAATGAAGCGAGTCTCACCGTCATGCTGAGGATGTTATCCAGCGACGCCTGGCCAGCGTCACCTTTCATTGTATTGAACCCGGTCTTCCGCCTCATTTGCAATTTGTGCTGGCCAGTCAATGCGCTGACGATCTGTTCCTCACGAATCTGGCATCACCCCGGTCGTGAATCTCTCCAGAATTGGATATGATCGAAGATCATGCTGATCCTACGAGTAATGGCGTGACGCTCGGATCGGGAATGACCACGATGGAGCTACCGTCGGTCACTGTATCGTAAAGATGGATCACATCCTGATTGAGAAGGCGAATGCAGCCTGAAGATACGGCCTTCCCGATCGAGTTCGCCTGAGGGGTCCCATGCAGACGGTAGAGGGTATCAACACCGTTTTCGTGAATGTAGAGAGCCCGCGCACCAAGCGGATTTCGTAAGCCCGGGTCCATTCCGCCATTGGCGACGCTATAGGGCCTAAGCTCGGGTTGCCGCGCGACCATGGAATCCGGGGGAGTCCAGCGGGGCCATTTGCGTTTGTAGGCAACAACAGCCCGACCGGCCCAGGCAAATCCTTCCCGCCCCACACCGATGCCATATCGAGTCGCTCGTCCTCCCGAATGCACGTGGTAGAGATATTTATTAGGAGTGTCGACTATGAGAGTTCCGGTCTTCTCATCCGTCTCGTAATCGATGTCCTGACGCCAAAAGCGCGGATCGATCTGACTGATGTCAACGGCTGGAACCGGAAACTGTTCGGTCGGCAAAGCGGCGTACATCAACGGTGCCACGGGAGCTGGCTCGGCTAAAATCGCGGTTTGCTCTGGTGATTGGGCGGTCGTCGCACATCCTGCCAGTGCCGTCGCGGTAGACCCGAGAACGATCGCACGCCTCGTGAATTTGCGGGATTGATGCTCAGTGATAGGATCATCTTTGTTGGTGAAATATCGGCATTACATTGTCCCCCTCATGTTGGCGGAAGCGGTTGTCGGCAAACACGCACCGCGAGGGCCCAGCCCCCAATCAGGAGTAGAATACCGAGCAGAAAATGGATTTCGCGAAAGGCGGTCTCGCCGAGCTTGAATTGCAGCGCATCGACCAAGAACTGGACAAAAAATGCGAGGCTCAACCACTTCGGGGTAATGCCTTGCCGTTCGGTGAGAGTCGCTACAATGCCGCACAGGAATGCTAGGGTAGCAGCCGTTCGCGCTCCAGCACCGTGGATCGGAAAAGCGGAATGAAAGCCGTTCAGAAATAGTATTGCCAGGAGCGGCTGAAGGCAAAGTGCAACCGCGTTTGCAGTTGCCAGTATTACCAGGGCGGTTCGCCAGCGCGACGGAATGTTGGCCCGGGACATCAGATGTTCCTTGTGCTTATTTTGGGGGGCTTGGGGTTGATCGATAGGAGGCCGCCCCGGCGCGAGGCGGCCTCGGCGGACCAACTGTCCGCGCTGCTTCGGCGGGGAGGGGGAAAACACCGAAGCCAGCAACGCGCCGTGGCGCGTAGTCCGCTTAGTCGAGGGGAACGACTTCGCTGCCGACGGGAGGAAGCTACCATCGACCGCCGCCACTTTGAATTATACTCGAGTTTGACGGAGGGATACTTTCGTCGGGGTTCACGACTCAGCCTATACCCGTCCGCGATACCGAGGGGGCTCTGTTGTGCCCGAATTGAAGAACCCGAGGTCAATCTATCCATCAGGCCCCTCAATCCATGATGAAGGAGGTCGAAGACCGTGGATCGGTTGAAGACGATGGAGGTTTTCGTAAGGTGGTGGTCGGCTGGAAGCCTTTCTAAGGCCGCCGCGACGCTTTCTGCGCCTTCTTCGGTCACATGGCGCTCAACCGGCTCGAAAAGCACCTGGGCGTCAGGCGGGCCCCATTAGCGAGGAAACGCCGCCGCAGGAGAGCGCGGCAGCAATTAAGACGCTTGAGAAACTGACGCTCGAAACGCGGGGCCTGTCTGGGAACGGGCTGCTCTATGGTCAGGGCACTGGCTCGGATGGACCGAATGGCACGATAACGCTCCACGTAGACGATGCCGCCGACGTCGCGCTGCGGGCTGCCCAGCGACTGGTGATAGGTAGCTTCAATATCGTCGGCGATGGCGGACCAGTATCCAATGCAAAGGCGAGATCCGGCTTGGGCTGGTTTCCCAAATATGGGATGCGGGCGCTCAGCCACTGACTGCCAGATTTCGGGCATTCCGAACTGAAGATCATGCAGGCGGCAACCGACAATCGATCTGTTGCGCGAAGAAAGCCAAACTTGCGACCTCCCTCCGGTTGATCCGCACGTTCAATCCAACCCTTCGATTAGCATGACGCGACGTACGGCGGGACGAGACATTATCCTGCCCATTAGCCGTGTCCAAGCGCGCCAACGACCAGCCATTGAAAACCCGATCCGCTCTCCCCAAAGCCAGAACACAAGAAGATAGATGTCTGCAATGCTGTATCCTGATCGAACCGCCCACTCTCGTTGATCCGAAAGCCGTTCCTCGATCCGGTCGAAATGCTCTTCAGTCGTCCACCAGCCTTTGGTGACCACCTCGCGATAAGTGTTCGGATCGAGGACAAAGCGATCCGGGTGCCACACCTGCTCGAACGCCACCCCTGACACCTGAATGGATAACCAATTCAGCCATTCCAGGCATTGCGCCTCTTCATACGGATCACGAGGAATTAGTTTAGCCTCCGGATGGTTCCGGGCCAGGAAGACGAGGATGGCTGAAGTTTCAGTCAAAAACCCCGGCTCACCATTCCTTCTATCGGCGATCGCGAGACCACTGCGTATGTTTGCGTCGGCGAGCGCGTTCTGCGACGTAATCTTATTGAGAGCGTCAGCCTTATAAGGCAACCCAATTTCTTCCAATACGACGCGTGCCGCAAACAGCTCGGAGCCTTTGGCGTAGAGGAGATGATACATCTGCCGTAACCTTTGAATGCAAGATGACTCTCACTGGCTCCCGGCCCCAGCCTTCGGACGCATTTGGCAAAATTCCGCTAGAAGAGCGGTCTGATAGCCATCTCGGCTCCGAGCAGGAACAAAAGGACAAGAAATCCGCGACGGAAGGCCACTGCGCCTATCCGATCGCGAATGATTTGACCCGCCCACATCCCAGCCAGAGAGGGGATGACGGCGAGTACGGAAAGCGTCATCCGATCAAGCTGAAATGCACCCTGCGCACCGATACCAGCGGCCAGCGCGATGGTAGAAATCGTGAACGACAACCCAAGCGCTTGGATCAGATCGTCCTTCAAGAGGCCAAGCGCCTGAAGATAGGGTACCGCCGGAAGGGTAAAAACACCGGTCACACCCGTGATCAGGCCAGTTGCCGCGCCGATAAATGGCGACATCCAGCGTTCAATTTTCATAGGAACGCTTAGTTGACGCGCAAACAAGGTGTAGAGCGAATAGAGGGCAAGCGCGTATCCCAGTGCGGCCGTTGTAAGGACGGTGTCGCCGCTCGCCATGAATGACGAACCGAGCACCGTACCGGCGATAATGGCGAGCATCATTGGCCAAAGCCTTCGCAGAATGGAGCTAAAGCTAGGTCCGGCGAAGAGCTGCCACGCATTGGTAACGAAGGACGGAACAATCAGCAAGGTCGCTGCCGCGAGCGGTGAAATGAGGGAGCCGAGCACAGCCATGGCCACCGTGGGAAGACCCATGCCCGTAACGCCCTTGACGATACCGGCGACGAAAAAGGTTACGGCGATGGTGGCAACCATTGAAATAGATACGTCTGACATGCGTCCCGAATATCAATTGCTGCCCCTTTGACAATGCGGATTTTCCGACGCCTGACCTCGGCTAGACCGAAGGCTGATTCAACGCTACCTTCGTCCGGTGCGCTTCGACCTGACCGATCTTCGCCTCTTCCTAGCCGTGGTGGATGCCGGAAGCATCACCCACGGCGCGTCGGATGTCGGCCTGTCCCTTCCAGCCGCGAGTGAACGGCTCCGCGACATGGAGATCGATGGCGAGGTTAAGCTGTTGGAGCGAGGCCGGCGTGGCGTAGTACCGACGGAAGCTGGTGAAGCGCTTGCTCATCATGCACGCACTATCATGCATCAGATGTCGCAGATGCGTGATGAGATTGGGCATTACGCGAAAGGATTGCGCGCTAATGTGCGCGTCCTTGCCAACACAGCTGCGACCGCAGAGATTTTACCTATCCGGCTTGCCCCCTGGTTGGCTGCACGTCCGCACGTCGATGTCGAATTGCGGGAACGCGAAAGCGCCGAGATCGCCAGGAGCATTTCCGCCGGGTTTGCCGAGATAGGCATACTGTCAAGTGCCGTCGAAACGGGTAGCCTCATCTTACGACCGTTCGCTATCGACCGTCTCGTCGTCGTTGCTGCGCGTGATCACCCTCTTTCCCAAACACCGCGTATTCGCTTTGCCGATGCGCTTGAATACCATTTTATTTCCCTGATTGGAGGTGCCTTGCAGGACCATATCGATGCGCAGGCGGCAAAACTGGGAACCAAGCTCAAATCGCGGATATCGCTTCGTAGCTTCGATGGCATTTGCCGTATGGCCGGTGAAGGCGTGGGCATCGGTCTCGTGCCGGAAACGGCGGCGCGGCGATATAAAAGAGTAACGCAGATTGGCATCCTTCCGCTTCAGGACGCTTGGGCGACACGGCGGCTCTCGATCTGTGCACGCAGCGAGAAAGAGCTGACACCGCTCGCGCTTGACCTCTTCCAGCATCTGGCGGCGGAAGAGCAACCGGAAGACCGCTAGGTCAGGCCTTCCTGTTCGAGGTCCGGCTCATGGCCGGACACTCAATTGCGTTTTCATGAGGCGAGACCGGCGGGGCCTACCGATCCTCGGGCTCCTCCACGGAGATCGCCCCATTCGAAGATCGGTCGACGCGACCGATCCCATCAGCTTCATGAGGTTGCAACCGGACAGCGTTCAGATCGAGCCGGCCGGGGTCACGGCCGGAAAGTCCTTCTCGGGATCGAACACGTTGTTGAAAAAGTTCGTCAGGGAGTACATGGCCACCAGCGCGACGATTTCCATCACGTTCGCGTCCGTGTAGCCGGCATCGCGGACCGCTTTCACATCGGCGTCACCGACCTGCCCTCGGGTCTCGATGACCTTGCGCGCGAACTGGACGGCGGCGTCCCGCTTCGGGTCGCTGGCATGGCCCTTCCGAGCGAGAATGATCTCATCGGCCGGCAGCTTGGCCATATGCTCGGCCGTAAAGCTGTGAACCGTCAGGCAGTAGTCGCAGCCATTCACTTCAGAGACGGCGAGGCCGATGCTGTCACGCGTCTTCACGTCGAGCGCCTTGCTCAAGGAGCCGAGCAGGGTGGCCCATGCGTTGAACGCGATCGGGCTCTGCGCGAAGGTCGCCATCATATTTGGGGTGAACCCGATGTTCCTGGTGAACGCATCGAGGGTCGGTTTCGATTCAGCCGGCACCTGTTCCGGCGTCAAGGCTACAGCTCTTGCCATCATATTCTCCTTAAGTTGTTGAATTGAAAAAAGGATTATGCGAAGTCCAGCACATCGGCCACCGGCAGGCGCGGCTTCTGCGGCCAGTTTCCGGCGCGCTCGGGCCCCACGGTCAGCAGCATGACCGGCACTTCGTCCTCGGCCAGGCCGAACTCGCTGTGCACGGCCTCTGCGTCGAAACCGATCATCGGCGTCGAACCCAGGCCCAGCGAGCGGGCCGCATAGATGATCGCGGCGGTGCCAAACGTTGCGGTGCGCACCGCCTCGTCGCGCTGCCGCTGCGGTTGGTCGTCATAGAGCCTGCGAGCGGGGATTTCCCATTCCGGCACCAGGTGCGCCGGCATGATGCCGGCTTCCACCACCGGCGCCAGGCGCTCGGGGACGGTGCTGGCATCGGCCAACCGGCCGATGATGATGAAGGTAACGGCCGCATCGGTGATCGCTGGCTGGTTCCAGGCGATCGGCAGTAACCGGGCTTTGGTCTCAGGCGTGCGGACGGCGATGAAGCGCCAGTTCTGCAGGTGAAAGGATGTCGGCGCGGACGTGCCGATCCGCACCAGGTCGCGGATCTGATCGTCGCTCAGAGCCGCGGTGGGGTCGTAGTACTTGGCGGCACTGCGGCTCAGAATGGTTTCGATGACCGCGTTCGTCGGCGTCTGCGTGGCCGCATGGGAAGGTTGGGGCGCAAGAGCGATCCCGCTCGTGTCGGTCCGCGCATAGAGTTCGGCGGCTGCGGCGCTTGCCGGTTCGTTGGCGGCGATGCTGATGTAGTTCATCGGGTGTCTCCTCATCAAGTGATTACGGAGCCCAATTTACGGTCATCAATGCAAATATCGAGACCTTATCGTCTCAATTGAATGCGCGAAAGGATCAAATTGACGGGCATGACCCTCAGGTCGCGCGTCTAGCCGCCATTGTGCGCCAGTCGGCGCCATTCCCCCGGCGTCATCCCCATCCGCTCGGTGAACACACGCCGGAATGCCGAAACAGATTGATACCCAACCGTCTCGGCTACAGCCTCGATGCGATCGCTAGCTTTTTCGACCCGTTGGCTGCCAGACTCATGTGGAGATCGGTCAACAGGTCGAGGGCTGAGCAACCCAGTCTGTCTTGAAAGCGCCGCACGAAGGTACCGCGCGACATGCCGCACTAGGTCGCAAAATCAGGCAGTTTCCAGGACTGCGTTGGATCGGCGCCCGCAATGGCTAAAGCCAGCCGCGGATGGCCGGCTAGGGCCGCTCGCCGCACGTAGCACCAGTGCAATGTCGACTGGAATACGGCTCGTGGGAGAAACTGGGTGCGCCAGTTTCGATTGGGCGGCGCCGTGCATGACCTAGCTATGCGGTCCTCTCCATTTCCGGGATCAGTTGCAGCTCACCATGAGTGCTATCTCCGATTTCTTGAGGTCGAAGGAGGTCTGCATCTTCATCCAGATCCGAAGCGGAATCACGGGAATAGTGACGACGCGTGTGAGAAAAATCCGTCGAGCGCGCGGGCGAGAATCCCTGTTATTGCTGCCATTTCGATGTAGGTGGCGAGGATGACCAATCCCAGCATCGAAATCGCAGATGCGGTTTCGATCACAGAAATGCCTTCGCTCTGGAGGGGCACCTTCCCGGTCTCAGGAACATGAAAGCGTCGGCCACCGCTATTCGGTACGTTGTTGTTTGCAGGGCGTAGCAGACGAGGCGGACGACGATATCTAAGCCGGCTTTTCTCGCATATTCCAGGATAGGTGTCGCAGATGGATGTGCGCATCGGAGGTGTCCATGACCGAATTTGACCTTAGGCAATTGTGGGGGACACGTCTGGATCGTCCGTTCCCGGGGGAACTGTCGCGGCCGTCCGTGCCCTTGATACAACACAAACTGGCATTCGCTAGTCGACCTGGACCGATCGCCTCGGCTGTAACCGTACGCCGTCAATTCCCGGGCGCGAGCTGGCAGGAGTGGTCCCCGGCCTAGGTTATGGCTCAAGGGGGCCGTCGGTCCGACAGCGGGTGTTCGGCCTCACAGACTGGACACGCGACGGCACGCTGGCGGAGTATATCGCCGTCGAGGCGCGCAATCTCGCGCCTTTGCCGGGCGATGTCGAGTTCACGGTAGGCGCGCGAGCGTGGTGATCCCGGGCCTGACTGCGTGTTCGAGTACTGCCGCATTCAGACGGGGCAGAGTGTCCTCGTTCACGGCGCGGCCGGCGCTGTGGGTTCGATGGTGACGCAACTCGCGCGGGCGACCGCACCGTCTCGACCCTCGACGATGCCGTCGTCGCCTTCAACCCACCGAGAGGGTCAGGGGAAGACGATCATCCAAAAAAAGCACCAAGACTAAGCAAAAAGTGAAATCAGAGCTCGATCGATCTGCGAAGAGCGCTGCTGGCCGTACATATGCGAAAGGGCATCAGCACTGCGATTGGCACCGGCGTACTCGTTCCTGGCGCACGCTGCCCTCGTGGCCGGACTTGGCGTCCCCAGCTTGGTGTCGGCCCCGGCGTCGTAAAAACGGCATACGAAAAGCCGCCGGCTGCTCAGTTCATCGTCGGATCGCGCGCAGCCTGAACCCGTGTTGCGGATCGACCCGCGAACATCGCTCGGACGGAACAGCCGCCCCGATCCCGGCTCCTTCCTTGAGAGGTATCTTGAGATGACGGCAGGGCCGTCGATCTTCCAGATGGGTGTACCCACGCAGGAAATCTTTTCCGCAAGTCTTTCGCAAGAATCCGCTCGCGGGCAGTCTGTGCGGAATCGGCCAACCCTCGGTGCGAAACGGCTGGTGGCATTCGTCGCTACGCCATCACCGCGCGTGGTATAACAATCGTCTATCGACTCTATGGCGAGAGGTGATTTCCCTTTTTTGCGTCCCGGAGCGAGTCTGCCCGACATCATCGCACCGACGGCTTCAAGTAGGGAAGTCGGCGCGGCGGCCAGGATGGCAGATCGCAGACCAGGAGGTCGACATGCAAGTCGCAGAGGCAAACAGACATTCCGCATGCCTCCCGGAGGGCAGTCCCATAATCGGCGTCATCTCTAGGTGTCCTATTCTGCGACGGATTAAATATCAGGCGCAAATGCGATTCAAAACTCGGGAATATGGCAACAAATCCTTTGCGCAAGGTCTGGGGGCAGGCTGCCAAGTCTTCTGAAGCTTACGTGATGAAGTTGAGGTGTAAGAAAAGCGATATGAATCAGTTCCCCCAGATCGGCGAGCGGATTACCGACAAATCAGCGCCGCCCGATGACAGTACTGTCCGCGACTGGATTGGGCCGGATGCGTTCGAGCACTGGGCCGAGCTGCGGAACTGGATCGAGGCATTCTACCCCGGTATTTTCGCGCCGGATTGGCTCTATGGTGGCAAGAAGCGCGGTTGGTCCCTGCGCTACAAGAAGTCCAAGGCATTCTGTACCTTCCTGCCCGGATACAGGCTGCTTTCGGTCGTGGTGGTCTTGGGGGCAGCAGAGCGAGAGAAGTTTGAGGAGCGGCGTTATGCCTGGCGTTCGCAGTTGGTCAAGCTCTACGATGAAGCCAAAACATACCCTGACGGGAAATGGCTGACAATTGCGATCTCATCCGCAGACGATCGGCATGATGTGACGGAGCTTTTGAGTATGAAGCGCGCACCGTCACGCGGTGGAATGTCACGCAAATCCTGACTTTGCACGTTGCAAAAACCTACGATTCAATTCGTGGATGACGGGAACCGTGACGTTGCGCAATGGTTCTCGACTCGCAAAAAATGGCCTGTATGGCTCCTGTGTCTGCCTCAACACCAAGACTTTGAGCGGACAGTGGTGGGACGGTCGGGATCGGCGATCAACACGCCGACGCGGCTAGGATAGTTGCGCTCGATGCCGCGATGCGTGGGGGAAGGTGCCGTATAGCGATGGCATCTGATGGCAGCTCTAGGCATCTCCGCGCGGAAACAGCCGGCGAAGTTCGGCTGCGTCCAAGCCCTATTAATTGGGCGCGACTCTCCGTCTCGGGGACCGCGCGTGGTCTGAAGAGTTTCTTTCCTGGCTTCTTAGCCGGACGCTCCTGGAAAGAACCGTGCGCCTCCTCGCGGCGCATCGAAACGATGATCAGCGTCGTCCGGCGACAGACGAAAGAGAGTAAATCGTGAAGATCGTCGTAATCGGCATCGATGAATTCGGCATCGATGAATATTGCAATCGCCTGGTTCTTGATACGGTGGCCATGAAGACGAACGCGCCCCGCTTCTACAAACGCGACGGGTTGATTGACGCCGTGATTGGGTTCGTGAAGCCATCGGGATCGTTCGCATGAACATCCTCCATATTGATTGCAGCCCGCGTCCAGAATCGCACAGCCGCCAGCTTTCGGCGGCGATCGTCGAAAAACTCTTCGAGGTTGCGCCCGGCGCAAGCATCAGCCGGCGAGACTTTGCCGCGGCCCCCTTGCCGCATGCCGCGCCCGATTACGCCACCACCCTGTCGTCGCCGGCCACTTTGGCAGCCCCGCTGAGCGGCGCGCTTGATCTTTCTGAAGTGCTTATTCGGGAAGTCGAGGCGGCCGATGTGATCGTCATCGGAACGCCCATGCACAACCTCACGGTTCCGTCGGTCCTCAAGGCCTGGATCGACCAAATCTTGCGCGCCGGTCGCACCTTCATGTCGACGCCGGCCGGGAAGATGGGAATGCTGCGCGACCGTGCGGTGTTTATCGGCATTGCTTCCGGTGGCGTATTTACCGGCGATCGAGCCAACCAGCCCGATTTTCTCACGCCGTATCTGTCTGCCGTGCTGGGCTCCATTGGTCTGAAAACCCTTCAATTCTTCCCATTGCAGGCCACCGCGTTTCTCGACCGGGACCAAGCCACATTAGCGAGGGAGAAAGCGCTCGCGAGGATCGACCTGACGGCCATGGCGAGGGCCCACGTCCGGCGGCTGTGAAAGGAGAGTAAACCATGAAGATCGTCGTGATCGGTGGCGCTGGCCTGATTGGCTCGAAGACCGTCGCCGGTACCCCCTACACGATCATACGCTCGACGCAGTCCCTGGAATTCCTCGGCAGCATCGCCGATGTGAGTATGGAAGCGTCGCCACTCCTTCCCCGAGCCCAGTTCAACCTATCGCGGACAACATTGCTGTCGTCGTCGGCGAAGCGGCGTTCGCTAATCCGCGGAGCGGGATCGTCGTGTCTCGGCCACCTCGATCTCGAAGAGTGGTTACGTCTCGCGCATCATCGCCACCACCTGCGTCGCCTTGGCCCGATGTCTGGCCCTGTTTCCGCCCAGGATAGAAAAGAGGAAATCATCGAAAAGAAGTTCGCGGCGGCCATTCCCAATTCCCCGGTAAATCGCTGATTGCCGTGGAAGTCAATTTACGGACCGGGCGCAGCCTCCCCCATCCCACACCGACGCGAAGCGGCTTTCGTCTACGCCTATGTGATCTCGGGTGCGATCGAGTCGACGGTGAACGATGTGAGACGCGCGTCTGTCGAGCAGTCGAGAGCTGGTCCGAAGTATCGGGGGGCGCTCTATAACCGCAACGCAAGCAAAACGGAGCCGGCGAAGCTACTCGCCTTCTTAGTCGTCGACACGAATGACAAAGCGTAGCCACGCCCGTCAAATATCCTTCAAGGCGGGAGCAACGTGACCAAACGTCCGGACTATAATCGCATCGCGCCAGGAGCGCCAAGGCCCGGGACGATGCGCTCCTCGATGGCTAAACGCCGACTGTACGGGACGCACGCGCACATTGTTTACGGGTAACGATACCTCGCGCTTATCGAATGCATGTCCAAAGGGAATTTCTAATTTCGTCGCCAGCGTCCGATCCTGAAGTCTGCTGGGTCGGTGGAACGAGCGACCGCCTCGACGTTGGATGACGCCGTTGCGCTGGGCCATCGTACAGCGCGCGGGCAAGAGAGGAGACGCTCGATGAAACTACCGAGGACCGACGGCACGCTCACGTACCGATCCCCGAGGATCGCGCCCACCGCTTGTAGGATTGGCCATGATGGCAACAATTGAAACGCTTCGGCGGGTCCTGCGCACTTCGGGTGGCCAACCCATCCTCAAGATGCAATTCGCGGAGCAACGAACTTCTCTTGCCCTCGATCTTCTTTCGCTGGGAAGCCGCGCGGCACTGGGGGTCTCGTTCCTGTTGTCGGTCAGCGACCGGCTTGGGTTCTACGGCGCTCCAGACGAGCGCGGAGTTTCCTGGGGAACATTCGAGCAATTTTTGGGCTACACCGCCAAGGTAAATGCGTTCGCGCCGGCATGGATGATACCGTTTCTCGGCACCGCCGCGACGGTGCTTGAGCTCCTCTTTGGTGTTACGTTGGTATTGGGACTCGCGCTGCGGTGGGCGGCTTTCGGCAGCGCGGGCCTGCTCTTCCTGTTCGGCTCAGCCATGGCGATCTCGTTCGGGATCAAGTCGCCATTCGATTACTCTGTATTCGCCGCGCTGTGCAGCGCCCTATTTCTGGGTCTCGTCGGCTCGAATCGATGGACCGTCGGCTCTCTCCTCTAGTTGAAAGGTCAGCAAGAACTGTAAGCGATATCAGAACGATCGTCACACCCGCTGCTAGCCAACTGATCAACGGATGCAAAAAAAGCAGATCGCTAGATAAACCTGGCATCCAGGGCAGGTCGAAAAGAGCGATCGGGCTTTGGCCGGAGAGGAAGTTCCTGATTTGATCTGCTTCCTGCGCTGGCTTCGGGACATCGCCGTTGATCTTGATCTTCAACGGTGCGCCAGCAACCACTGCGAGCACGCGGCTCGAAAATTGAAGCGTCGACGATTGCAGCCATTCGCGAAACGACGTGTCCGCGAACAATCTCCAACAGCCCGGACATGATGTAGACGCCGCCAAACAAAACACACAGGGCGACCAGCATGGACGCGCTACGGCTTGGAATGATCCGGTTATATAGCTCACGCATGAATAGAGGGTCGACCGCCGTTAAAATATTGAAACGGGTCTGATCCGACGGAAGAAATGTTCCCGTTCTGCGCTCTTCATCGGGAACCGCCCCACGCCGCTGGCGCGTTTCCGCGACTGCTTCAAACGTCGGACCTCATTGACTTGAAGCCTGTCGAAAGAGCTGAGAGATCGTCCCCGACGGTGATGAAAGCCGGACCGAGATCGAGCGCTGTTTCGCGGAGCCTTCGGTTTGCTCCCGCGAGGGCCCATCTCTTGCCAGCCTTGGATGCGAGCATCGCTATCTGTCTGAGGTCAGCGAGGTCGGCGTCCGTAGCCGCGAATGCACCGCGTCTTCGAGCCACGGAAAGGTCGGCGGGTCCCACGAACAACCCATCGACGCAGGGGAGGGCGGCAATAGCCGCAGCTTCGTCGAAGGCCGTCGCGGTCTCGATCATTGCATAACACAGGCGTTGAGTATTCTCCTTCTCGAAGAAACTGTCGGTCGCCCCTGCGTAGCTTTGCGTCCGGCCATATCCGACGCCGCGTGTGCCGCGAGGCGCGAATTTCGCGTATTCGCTCACTTCCTTGGCATGCGCCAGGTCTCGAAGCTGCGGCACGACGATCGCATCCGCCCCGATGTCCAATGCATGCTGGACGTTCGGTCGCGTCCCATCGGCGAGGCGAACGCAGGCGGCGAGGCCGATCGCCTGGCAGAAGGGCAGCAGACGGTCCAGCGCCGCGAGATCGAGAATGCCATGCTCCATGTCGAAGAGGACCAGGTCGAAACCAGCAAGGCGCGCGAGCTCACAGGCTTTCTGATTGTCACTTTCCAACCAAAAGCCGATCGCAGGCTGTTGAGCAGTCGTCATGAGGAAATCCGTTCTTGAGTTTGTGGAGTTAGGCGATGCTCTTGCGGACGTGGGCTGCCAGCGCCTTGGCAACGGTCTCAAAGCCCTTGTCGCGGAAATAAATCACAACGTCGGCATCGGAGAGGCGAGGCAAACCGGAGTCGCTGCCGAGCACGCGCAGTCCTTCGGTCACTTCGGTCTTGCCCATCACGGTCACGCCAATGCCGGCGATCACGGAGGCTCGGATCCCCGCCATCGTGCTGCTGTTGCAGACGGTCGTATAGGATTGCTCGGTCGAGGAAAGGGCCCGGATCGCGGCCTTGCGATAAAAACAAGGATCGGGGAGCGTCACCAAAGGCACCGGTTGCCGCATCGGGCTCGGCACCGCGTTCGATGCGACCCAGACCAATTGCTCGGACCAGAGAGGGATCGAATTCGGGACCTCCGCTTCGGCGGCGATGACGATAATGTCCAATCTGCCCTGCAGCATTTCGATCATCAGGCTGTTGCTGAGCTTGACCTGGACCTGAAGGTTGGCTTCGGGAAACACTTTCGAGAAGGAATGAAGAACGGCCGGGAGACGGTAGTTGCCGAGCTCTTCGAGGATGCCGAGCCGCACGAAAGTCTTGATGCTGGGCAGCGTTACCCGGGCGATCGCCTCGTCGTGGAGCGCGATGATCTGGCGCGCATATTCCATCAGCGTCATTCCCACCGGCGTCAGCGGCGCTCCGCGAGCTGCAGTCCGCTCGAACACCTGCCCCCCAACACGCTCTTCCAGCCGTTTGATCTGCAAGCTGATCGCCGGCTGGCTGCGGCCGAGGATTTCGGCGGCCTGCGAAAACCCTCCGGCCTGGTGGACGGTGGCAAAGGCGCGCAGCAAATCGATATCCAGATCGCCCGACATTCGTATTTCAATTTCCTATGGAGATCATAAGAACAATAAATTTGCAAAATAGAGTAGCCGTTATTAGTTTGCCAATCAAGATGCGTGGGAGGACGCAATGGAAACCGCAAAAGCCTCGAGGGGACTCGGTGCGCAGGGGCAATTAGCTTGCCTGCTGCTTCCGCCGCTGCTGACGCTCATCATTCTCTTCGTTGCGCCAATTTCACTGATGGCCATCTACGGCTTCTGGGCGACGGACGAGAACTACCTGATCCAGCAGTCGCTGCAGCTGACCCAGTACAAGAGAATCGCCGGCGATCCGCTCTATCTCGGAACGCTTGCCTCGTCTGCCGGCATGGCCCTTTTGACCACTGTCGGCTCGCTGGCCCTGGCCCTGCCTCTCGCCTACTACATCGTCCGCTTCGTCACGCCGCGCTGGCGTGTGCTGCTGGTGCTGGCATTGATCGTGCCCGGCTGGGTGAGTGTGCTTATCCGCACCTATTCGTGGAATCTGGTGATCGGCGAAGCCGGGCTGATGAACTGGCTGCTGCTGTCGGCCGGCCTGATCGATGAGCCGATCAAGCTGCTCTTCACCAAGACGTCGGTCGTCATCGGCCTCATCTATATCTACCTGCCTTATATGCTGGTGCCAATCTATGCCTCGATCGAACGGCTCGACAATTCCGTCCTCGAGGCCGCGGAGAATCTCGGTGCGGACCCGTTCCGGCGTTTCCTCTATGTCACTCTGCCGCTGATCGCCCCCGGCATCGTCGCCGGTTGCGTCATCACCTTCATCCCGGCGGTCGGCGAATACGTCGTCCCGAACATGCTCGGCGGACTCAAGGGCATGATGTACGGCAACTTGATCACCACGGCCTTCTCCAATTTCGACTGGCCCTTTGGTTCGGCGCTCTCGATGGTTCTTCTGGCGAGCATTCTAGCCTGCCTGCTGATTGTCGGCCGCTTTCTTGATGTCAACCGCAGCATGCTCGGACATGAGTGAGGGCGAACGATGACACGTTGGGTTCTCGGAACATTCACGCTCTTCGTCTACGCGATGGTCTATCTGCCGATCGCCTTGGTGGTGATTACCAGCTTCAACCAGGATACGATCACCACGCTGCCGATCGAGCGCCTGGACACGCGCTGGTATGCGGAACTCTTCAACGACACGAAGACGCTACAGTCGCTCTGGACAAGCCTTCAAGTCGGGGTCGTTTCGACCGCCTTCGCGACCGTGCTCGGCCTGCTGTCGGCGCTAGCCATCGTGCGGCACAATTTTCGCGGCAAGAGCCTCTTCATGCTTTTGACCGTGATGCCGATGCTGGCGCCGGGCATCATCATGGGCGTCTCGCTTCTTCTGTTCGCCCGCTACGTCGGCTTCCAGACGGGGTTCGTCGCCGTCCTGCTCGGGCACATCCTTTTGTCGCTGCCCTACTGCACCTTCATCCTCATCTCCAGCCTGGCGCGCTTCGATCGCTCGCTGGAGGAGGCGGCCCGCGGCCTCGGCGCCGGTGAGTTCTCGGTGCTGTGGCGCGTCACGCTGCCGGGCATCATGCCGGGTATCATCGGCGCAGCTCTTTTCGCCTTCACGATTTCTATCGGCGAGTTCGTCGTCAGCTTCTTCCTGACATCGGCTGGCACGACGACATTGCCCATCCGGATCTACTCGATCGTCAAGGTGGGCATCACCCCCGAGATCAACGCCGTATCCACGCTCATTCTTGCGGCAACGCTTCTCTTGAGCGCGACGGCACTGCGTCTCACCTGGTCCAAACGCAACTAGCATCAATGGGAGGAATGGATGAATAGGCGTCAACTGCTCGCGGCAACGGCCGCAGTCATAACGATCGGCCTCACGGCCAGCGCAAGCTGGGCGGCGGATAAGAAGATCGGTGGCGAAATCAATGTGTTGAGTTGGGGTAACTACATCGACTTCGCGTTGCCAGCCTTCGAGGAGAAGTATGGCGTGAAGGTCAACATCGACTACTACGCCGATGAAAAAGAGGCGATGAACAAGATTCGCGCTGCCGGCCTCGGCACCTACGACGTCGTGTTCCTCGGCGTCGGTTACGAGGAAGTGGCGAGGAAGCAGCAACTGATCGATGTGCTCGACGTCTCAAAGCTCGAAAATTTCAAGGACATGTATGCGCCGTTCCAGAAGCCGAAGACCGACGGCACGCACGTTCACGTGACCTATTCGTGGGGCGCCAACGGCCTGATTGCCTATGATCCGGCCAAGACCGGCGGCCCCATCAAGTCATGGGCGGACGTCTATTCCGGGAAATTCAGAGGGCGCATCGGCAAGATCGACAAGGCGAACGAGCAGGCTTATCGGACGGTTTTTCAGGCCGGCTTCAAATACGGCGAGTTGAGCGACGAGCAATGGCAGGCAATTGCCAAGACGCTCGAGACCGACATGCCGCATGTCAGGACCGTCTATCAGCACTATGACGAAATGGCCCAGCTTCTCGCCGCCGGAGAAATCTGGATCGCCGACACGGACGATGGCGGTTTCCGACAGGCCAAAGCCAAGGGGCTCAACATCGAGCTCGTCTATCCGGAAGAGGGTTTCATCGCCTGGTATGACGGCCCGTGCCTCGTCAGCCAGGCGCCGCATCCCGAAGCGGCCTACGCTTTCATCGACCACATGATCTCACCGGAAGTGCAGGCGCAGCTCGCCAAGGAGCTTGGCTATGCACCTGCCAATCCGAAGGCGGCCGCACTGATGGACCCGGCGCTCAAGGCGAGCCTCGGCCTCGATCAGGCGGAGGCCAATCTTTCGCGGGTTGAGTTCCAGCGCTCGCTGGGCGCTGCCTATGAGACGAAAGCAACTGACGTCTGGCAGAAGGCCAAGGCACAGGTTCAGTAACAAGCGCGCGGTTGGATGGATTGTCGTCCAGCCGCCACCACTCGGGTGGGAAAACAGTGACCCTCAAGCTTCAAGATATCGAAAAATCCTTTGGCAGCTTCCACGCCGTCAAGGGGGTAAGCTTCTCGCTGGCGCAGGGCGAGGTGCTGAGCCTGCTCGGGCCATCCGGTTGCGGCAAGACGACGACCTTGCGGATGATTGCCGGCTTCGAGCAGCCGACGGCGGGCACGATCCTGCTTGCCGGGCGCGACATCACGCACACGGCGGCAAGGCATCGCAATATCGGCATGGTCTTCCAATCCTATGCCCTGTTCCCGCATATGAGCGTCGCCGACAACGTTGCCTTTGGTCTGCGCATGCGCGGTATGGCGCGTGCCGAGCGTGACGATCGCGTCAGGACGGCGCTCGAAATCGTGCGGATGAGCAAGTTCGCCGAGCGTTCGCCGAAGCAGCTCTCGGGCGGTCAGCAGCAGCGCGTAGCTTTGGCGCGGGCGCTGGCCATCCGACCGGACATCCTGCTTCTGGACGAGCCGCTTTCGGCGCTCGATCTGAAGCTGCGTGAAGAGATGCGCGACGAGATCAATCGCATCGTCCGCGAACTGAAGATCACCACCGTATTCGTCACCCATGACCAGAGCGAAGCGCTCGTCCTTTCGGATTATGTCGCAGTGATGAACGGCGGGATCGTCGAACAGCTCGATACGCCGACGCGCCTCTATCGCAATCCGGAGACGGCGTTCGTCGCCGATTTCATCGGCGGCGCCAATGTCATCAAGGGGGCCGTGGCAGCCGACAAGTTCAACGCTGGAGGCGACATCGTCATTCCGCTGCCCTGCAGCGCCGATGCGGCCGCCAAGGCCATCGCCATCCGGCCCGAGGATATCCGCCTGTCGACGCCGTCGGCCGCAGCCGGGCTCTCCGGTGTCGTCGAGCTCAGTCGCTTCCTCGGTGGCACGACCGAATATGTCGTAAGGGTTTCCCCGGCGGTTGCGCTCACGGTTCGCAACGAAAGCTATCAACCATTCAAGAATGGCGACCGGGTCGGTCTTCAGGTCCAGCCTGAGCGGATCGTCTGCCTGCGCACGAACTGAGTGATCAAACATGAAAATCACCGGGCTTGAGACCTTCTGTCTCGCTTACGAGATGCCTTATCCGCTCACCTATCCCCGTGGCGAATACCAGTCGCGCGAGGCGGTGCTGATCAAGGTGCATACCGACGACCCTGATATCTTCGGCTGGGGCGAAGCGGCAATGTGGGGCGGCCCTTGGGCCACCACGACGACGGTGCTTGAACAGCAAATCCAGCCGCTGATCGTCGGTCACGATCCCCGCCGCCCGGAATATCTCTGGGAAAAGATCTATCAGGAGACCTACTACCACGGGCGGAAAGGCATTCTTCTCTCGTGCCTTTCGGCTGTCGACATTGCGCTCTGGGACATTCTGGGCAAGACGACGGGCCAGCCGGTTTGGCGGCTGCTCGGCGGTTTTGCGCGCCCCCTCCGCGCCTATGCCTCCTCCGGCTATTATCGGCGCGGTTATTCGGTCAGCGACCTTGCAGACGATGTCGCCAAGGCGCGAACGGCCGGCTATCGCGGCTACAAGATGAAGGTCGGGAACATCGCTGCAGCCGTGCATGCCGGCGTTCTCGAGGCGACGCCGCTCCGCGTTTCCATGGAGGGCGATCTGGCGCGCGTACGTGCGGCAAGGGAAGCGCTTGGCGGCGAGCTCGACCTGATGTGCGACGCGACGACATCGCTCGATGCCCGTACCGCCATGGCCTATGCCGACGAATTCGAGCGGATCGGTGTCCGCTGGTTCGAGGAGCCGACGCAGCCCGAGAATGTTGCTGGCTGCGCCGAGCTGGCGCGTCGCACGCGCATTCCGATCGCCGGCTTCGAGACGGAGACCAACAAGTTCAACTTTGCCGGAATGATGGACGCCGGCGCCATTCAGATGGTGCAGCCGGACGTCATCCAGGTTGGCGGCATTACCGAGGCACGCAAGATCGCCGCCTATGCGCAGATGCGTCACCTCGGCTTCTCCAGCAAGAACTACAGCACAGCCGTCAGCCTGGCGGCGTGTCTGAACCTCCTCTATGCGCTGCCGAACGCGGACTACTTCGAATGCGACATGGATCCATCACCGTGGCGGGACGAGTTCCTGCGCTCGCCGCTGTTCACTTTTGACGGAGGCATGGTCGAACCCTTTGATCGATCCGGCCTCGGCCTTGACATCGATGAAGCCGCACTGTCGGCATGGCGGGTATCCCAATGACAGCAAATACATTCGACGCGGCGCTTTTTCGCGGCAAGGTGGCGCTGGTGACCGGAGCGGCGAGCGGTATCGGCGCGGCGATTGCCAAAGCCTTCGCCGACCTCGGCTCCCATGTCGTCATGCAGGATATCGACACGGGCCGGCTTTATGGACGTGCGGTCGAACTCTCGCGCGATGAGCAAAGAATAACAGCCATCAGCGGCGACCTGTCCGTCCCTGGCACGGCGGAGACGGTATTCGACAAGGCACTCGCCGCTCAGGGCCGGGTCGATTTCCTGATCAACAATGCAGGCCGCTCCTGGGGCGTGGCGACAGATGAGATCACGGCCGAGCGCACCAGTGAGCTGATGGAACTGAACTTCAACAGCGTGCTCTGGCTGTCGAAACGCTTTATCGTTCACGCCCGCGAGCGCGGCGAGGGCGGGTCAATCATCCAGGTGTCATCTACGGCTGGCATCACCGGATTCCAGCGCCGGGCCGTCTATTGCGCCACGAAATTCGGCGTTATCGGACTGACGAAGGTGCTTGCGCTCGACCATGCGCGCGAGAATATCCGCGTGAACGCCATCCTGCCGCATGTCGTCGAGACCGACATGTTCCGGACAGTTGCTACTCCACAGGACGCGGCGACATGGCGGGCCGGAATCCCGATGGGACGTTTCGCGCAGGTGGAAGACGTTGCCAATCTCGCGATATTCCTTTGTTCACCGGCGGCGAGTTATCTGACGGGCGGGCTTTACCCGGTCGATGGTGGCGCCATGGCTGGATCTTTTGGAGGCGAATAATGACCGTAATACGCATGGCTAGCCGGCACACCGAACTCGCCTTCTGGCTGATGACGCCGAACGAGAATGCTTGCGAGATCGCGTCGATCCTCGGCTACGGCACCGTGATCATCGACATGGAGCACGGAACCTTCGAGCCCTCGACTGCGGCGCGCAGTATCACGATCGCCAAGGCCTTCGGAATGACGGTCTATACACGTGTCGCCAGCGCCGAGCGCGTCCCCATCCAGCACGCGCTCGACTTCGGCAGTGACGGCGTGATCCTGCCGCAGATCGAAGGAGTCGAGCATGCGCGTGCAGCCACGGCTTTCGCCAAGTTCCCGCCGCTCGGTGTCCGTGGCTTCGGCGGTGGCAAGACGGTCAACTACGCGCCGGCACCCCGTCACTTCGTCGAGGCGGAAAACCGGCGAACGAAATGCTGGGTCATGATCGAAAACGCACAGGCGCTGGAAGAGGTCGAGAAGATCGCCGCGCTGGAGGCGGTCGATGGTCTTTTCATCGGCCCGAACGATCTTTCGCTGGCGCGCGGTCGTGGCGAATATCTCGCCGACGGTAGCGACCACGACGACATCAGGCGGATCGCGGGTGCCGCCCAGACCCATGACAAGCCTTGGGCGATGCCGGTGTTGAGCAAGCTGGACCGCGATCTGGCGCGTAGTCTCAATATCGCTTTCATGGCGACCACCGACGACCTGACGGCGCTGCGCGATGGCCTCGCCGTCGGCCTGCAGATGGTGGAGGAACCGCATTGACGATCGAGAAAACTGTTCTGATCAACGGCGTCTGGGAAGCCGGCGAGGTCACCGGGCTGCCCGTAGTCGATCCGTCGACCGGGAGGGAAATCTGCAGCGTTCCGAGCGCCAGCGAGGACCAGGTGCGCCGGGCGGTCGAAGCCGCGGCCGCAGCGCAGCCGGCCTGGGCGGCGCTCGAGCCTTGGCGGAGGGCCGACTCATTGCGCGCGATGGCCGCTTGCCTGTTGAAAAATCGGCAGGAGCTTGCCGAACTCATCAGCGCCGAGGTCGGCAAGCCGCTGCGCAAGTCGGGCGAGGATGTCGACAACGCTGCGATCTATCTCGGCTACATGGCTGAGTGGGACCGCCGGATCGAGGGCGAGATAGTTCCGTCGGACAATCGCGACGAGACGATCCTGCTCACTCGTGTGCCGGTCGGCGTCATCGCGGCAATCACCGCCTGGAACTATCCGTTGGATCTTTTCATCCGCAAGGCCGCACCCGCCCTCGTTACCGGAAACACAATGGTCGTCAAACCGACCGAGGTTACCCCGCTCGCCACAATCCGGGCGATCGAGCTCATTTCCGATGAAGAATGCCTTCCAGATGGCGTGCTGAACCTCGTCACCGGCGGCGGCGCCGTTGGCGCTCAGCTTTGCTCGCATCCACTTGTCAACATGATTACGATGACGGGCCATCGCGATACCGGCAAGAAGATCATGGTCACGGCCGCGCAGACACTTGCGCGCGTCTCGCTGGAGCTCGGAGGCAGCGCTCCAGCGATCGTGTGGAAGGATGCCGATCTGGACCTCGCCGCCGACGCGATTGCCTTCGCAAGCTTCGAGAACACCGGCCAGGTCTGCACCTCGTCGGAGCGGATCCTTGTGCACCGGGATGTCCATGACGAATTCGTCGAGCGGCTCGTCGAACGTGCCAATCGCCTGAAGGTCGGCAGTCCGCGCGAGGACGTCGATCTTGGCCCGCTTGTGAGCCGTGGCCAGTTTCGGAAGGTGTCCGAGGCGATCTCACGCGCACGGACCGAGGGCGCGACGCTCAGGTGCGGCGGCCACGGTCTCCCCGCACTGCCTCGGGAAGGCTATTGGGTACGGCCAACTGTGTTCACCGATGTCACGCCGGAGATGTCGATCTTCAAGGAAGAGACCTTCGGGCCGATCGCCCCGGTCATCCGCATCGAGAGCTTCGAGGAGGCGATCCGCCTCGCCAATGCGACCCGCTACGGTCTCTCCGCTTTTCTGTTCAGCAACGATTACCGGTTGATCATGCGCGCGCAGAACGAGCTTCGCTTCGGAGAGATATATATCAACCGCACGATGGGCGAGGCGCTTCAGGGTTTTCACAACGGCCACCAGGAATCCGGGATTGGCGGTGAGGACGGCAAGCACGGGGTGCTGAAATACACCCAGATCCGCACGATCTATCATCGCTACGGCTAGAGCGATCATGGAAGAGTTCGATTTCATCATCGTCGGCGCCGGCTCGGCGGGCTGCGTTCTGGCCAATCGCCTGAGCGCCGACGGACGCAGCACCGTGCTGCTCGTCGAAGCGGGCGGCAGCGATGGCTCGCCGATCATCAAGATGCCGGCGGCGACCGATCTCTACGGGATCGGCAATCCGAAATACGACTGGAACTATCTGACCGAACCGGACCCGACCCGCCACGGCCGGCAGGATGTCTGGCCGCGCGGGAAAGTCATCGGCGGCAGCAGTTCGCTTTGCGGGCTTGTCTACATGCGCGGCCAGGCCAGCGACTATGACAGTTGGGCGGCTCTCGGCAATCCGGGTTGGTCCTATGCCGACGTGCTGCCTTACTTCAAGCGCAGCGAGACGAACGAGAACGGAATGGATGACTATCGCGGCGGCGATGGGCCGCTGCGCACGTCCAACCTGCGCAGCCGCCATCCGCTGGCAGAAAGATTCGTCGAGGCTGCGATCGCTACTGGCCTCCCGGCCAATGCCGATTTCAACGGTCGCTCGCAAGAGGGCGCCGGATTCGTTCAGGCGAACCAGTTCTTCGGCCGCCGTCACAGTTCGGCCGATGCCTATCTCAAACCCGCGCGCAGCCGCAGGAATCTTGAGGTCCGCGCGAAGGCGCAGGTCGCGCGCATCGTCATCGAAGATCATGTCGCGGTGGGTATCGAATATTATCGGCGCGACAACACCCGGGACGTCGTGCGGGCGAGGCGCGAGGTCATCCTGTCGGCCGGCACTATCGCCTCACCGCAACTTTTGATGCTTTCGGGCGTGGGAGACGCTGCGTCACTTGCGAGCTTCGGCATCGATGCATGTCACCACCTGCCGGGAGTCGGGAGGAATCTCAGGGACCATGTCGGCGTCTACCTGACCTACCGGGTCGACCAGCCGACCTATAATTCGGAGGCCGGCCTCTTCAAGTCCGCGCTCCATGGCGCGAACTGGCTGTTGCGCGGCCGCGGGCCCGGCACGGCGCCCGGCGCCCAGGCCATGGTCTTCATGCGCTCCGACCCTACACGGCCGGATCCGGATTTGCAGCTTCATTTCACGCCGGTCGGCTACAAGCTGACGCCCGACGAACTGATCGTCCTCAAGGATCCGGTCGTAACAGCCATTCCTAATGTCAGCCGCCCCGAAAGCAGCGGCCATCTCAGCTTGCGCAGCGGCGATTTCCGAGACCCGCCGCGGATTTTCCCGCGTCTTCTCGATGCCGAAAGCGATGTCAGGGCGCTGGTTGCCGGCTGCCGTCATATCCGCGGGATTTTTGCGGCACCACCGCTCGCCCGGCATGTGATCGAGGAAATGGCCCCCGGCAAGCCGGATATGACAGATGCGGACTGGGAGGAGTTCCTGCGGCGCGAGAGCGTGACGGTGTTCCACCCTATCGGAACCTGCAAGATGGGGCTGGATCCAATGGCGGTAGTCGATAATACCTTGCATGTCCACGGCATTCGCAAACTTCGTGTCGTGGACGCATCGATCATGCCGCATCTCGTCAGCGGCAACACCAATGCACCGACCATCATGATCGGCGAACGCGGCGCGGATCTGATCCTCTCGGGGCAGGGGAGGTGACCGTGACTCGTATCGACGCGGTCGATCTTTTCCTGCTGCAGGTTCCCGACTTCAACACAGCGCGCGATCCAGTGAAGGACACGCTGTTGGTTCGGGTGCGCGCGGGACAACACGAGGGCTGGGGCGAGTGCGAGGCCGCCCCTTTCGTGTCGCTCGCGGCCTTCCTCACACCGGAGTCGCACGACACCTGCCGGCCAGTCGGCGCTTCCGTACTCGGAATGAGACTCGACGATCCGATGAATATCGCCGAGATCAGCCGGCGCGTCGCGACGAACAGCATGAACGTGCTTCAGGCGCCGCATGTCTATTCGGGCGTAGAAATGGCGCTTTGGGACGCGCTCGGAAAAAGGCTGGGGGAACCGGTCTACCGACTGCTGGGTTATGAGAAGGCGTTTCCAAAGCAGCCCTATGTCGTCGCGCCATTTGCGCCGACCCCAGAGGAGACGTACCTCAGAACGCGGGACGTTGTTCGGGCCGGCTATCGTGCCGTCAAGACCGGTTGGAGTGGGTTCGGCAATGGAGAGTTCACCGCCGATCGGGACCAGCTTGCGGCCGCTCGCGACGGGTTGGGGCCGGAAGGCCGGCTCTTCCTTGATGCAGCGCGCGTCTGGGGAAACAATGTCGCGGCCGCCAAATCGTATTCGCACCTGCTTGATCAATTCGGCGTCGAATGGGTGGAGGAACCCTTCGATGCAACAGCTCTCGGCGCCTATGCGGAATTCAGCCACTACCACGGCCGCAAGCGGCTGGCCGCCGGCGAGAACGTCAACTCCGTTTTCCAGGCCCGCCAGTTGCTCGACGTTGGAGACATCGGAATAATCCAGATCGACTGCGGCCGGATCGGCGGCATCGCTGCGGGCAAAGAGGTCGCCCTATACGCGGAGAGGAGAGGGGCTTCCTTCGTCAACCATACATACACCTCCCACCTCGCTCTCAGTGCTTCACTGCACTCCTACGCCGGTCTGGAGCGACAGGGACTCTGCGAATACCCGATCGATCACACGGCGCTCTCATGGGCTATCTGCGACGATCATCTCCTGATGAGAGGCGATGGGACGATCAGGGTTCCGGAAAAGCCTGGACTTGGAATCGCTATCGACGGGAAGTCCTTGCAAAATTACCTCGTCGACCTGGAGATCAAGTTCGGCAGTGCGGTGCTCTATCGTACGCCATTTCTTTAGTGAGCGGCCGTCCAGCACCACATGAACCTCGACAACCTCGAGGAGTCCAAGCGCTATCCGCGGGGAGAATGACATGAAAGCCCAACCAAAAGCCTCGCACTTCATCGATGGTGAATATATCGAGGACACCACCGGCACGGTGATCGAGAGCATCTATCCTGCGACCGGCGAGGTGATCGCTCGTCTTCATGCAGCGACGCCCGCGATCGTCGAAAAGGCGATTGCTGCGGCGAAACGGGCGCAGCCGGAATGGGCGGCGATGAGCCCGACGGCGCGTGGCCGCATCCTGAAGCGCGCCGCCGAAATCATGCGCGAGCGCAACCGCGAGCTTTCCGAGCTGGAAACGCTCGACACCGGCAAGCCGATCCAGGAAACGATCGTCGCCGACCCGACCTCCGGGGCCGACAGTTTCGAGTTCTTCGGCGGCGTCATCGCCACTGCGCTCAATGGCGACTACATTCCGCTCGGCGGCGACTTCGCCTATACCAAGCGGGTGCCGCTCGGCGTCTGCGTCGGCATCGGCGCGTGGAACTATCCGCAGCAGATCGCCTGCTGGAAGGGTGCGCCGGCGCTTGCCGCCGGCAATGCCATGGTCTTCAAGCCTTCGGAAAACACGCCCCTCGGCGCGCTGAAGATCGCCGAAATCCTGATCGAAGCCGGGCTGCCCAAGGGCCTCTACAACGTCATCCAGGGCGACCGCGGCACCGGCCCGCTGCTCGTCAACCACCCCGATGTCGCCAAGGTGTCGCTCACCGGCTCGGTGCCGACCGGCCGCAAGGTCTATGAAGCAGCCGCAGCCGGGCTGCGTCACGTGACGATGGAACTTGGCGGCAAGTCGCCGCTGATTGTCTTCGACGATGCCGATCTCGAAAGCGCCATCGGCGGCGCCATGCTCGGCAATTTCTATTCGACCGGCCAAGTCTGCTCGAACGGCACGCGTGTGTTCGTGCAACGGAAGATCAAGGAAGCGTTCCTGGCGCGGCTCAAGGAGCGAACCGAGGCAATCGTGATCGGCGACCCGATGGACGAGGCGACACAGCTTGGGCCAATGGTTTCCAAGGCCCAGCGCGACAAGGTCTTTTCCTATATCGAGAAGGGCAAGACGGAAGGTGCGCGGCTTGTCACCGGCGGCGGCATTCCGAACGCCGTTAACGCCGACGGAACCTATATCCAGCCCACCGTCTTTGCCGACGTCACCGACGAGATGACGATCGCGCGCGAAGAGATCTTTGGGCCGGTCATGTGCGTGCTCGACTTCGACGACGAGGCGGAGGTCGTCGCCCGGGCGAATGCTACCGAATTCGGCCTTTCCGCCGGCGTCTTCACCGCCGACATCACCCGCGCGCATCGGGTGGTCGACCAGCTCGAAGCGGGTACGCTCTGGATCAACACCTACAATCTCTGCCCGGTCGAGATCCCCTTCGGCGGTTCGAAGCAATCGGGCTTCGGACGTGAGAATTCGGTCGCGGCGCTCAACCACTATACCGAGCTCAAGACCGTCTATGTCGGCATGGGGCCGGTGCAGGCGCCATATTAAATCATCGGTTGATGAACCGAGCCGCTCATTGAGCTTGCTGCCGACGACGGCAACGGGTCGAAACGGGTCTTCCTGCGACGCAGACATACGTCGATTCAGCCCATAGATTGGGCAATTTCCAGGTCGGCCAACGAGCGAAATGCGCGACGAAGAAACGCCTGCCTGCCGTTAGGTGATCGGGGTGCCCCGGGTTCTCAGCATTCTACGGCGGTGTGCAAGTCAATGTCCCAGCACCCGTTGAGCGTTCAGCCGCACTCCGCCTCGCCCGTCACACGCCAGATCGCATCGCCGACATCGCCGGCCACCAACAGGGAAATCAGCCACCGCCATGAGGATCCCTCACAGTCTCGACATCGAAGGCGGCCCACAGCGCCTTGTAGACCTCCCCGACCATGACATCCGTTGCGGAAGCGCGCAGCGCCGCATCGGCGCCTGCAAACTTGGCGATCGCGGTGGCCGGAACTTCCCAGATGCCGTCGATGATTTCTTGGACAAGATGGTCCAAGCTCACCTTTCCGGAGGGGTGCCGGAACCGGTAAAAGCGTGCAAGGTGCAGCGAAAGGTGAATGGCGACCGCCGACGTTGCCAGCGGGCGATTAGTAAGCAACGTGCCCCGCAGATCGTCATCGATCTCCATCAAGGCCGTCTTGATAATTGCGTCGTTGAGTTCGTGTCCCATGCGCTCATTAACGCACAGATCCCCGAAATCGTCGCATCGACTCTTAGTATAACGAGAACATACCTGCAGTTGATGTTGCGGCTCAAATAAGCGGACACGATGCGGCTGGTGAGCTCAAGTCTCCGCTTCTTCTTCTCGAAACGCGATTTCGTCAATGATCTCCTCCGTGGTCTGCATTGCAGGTATTTCAGTCTGAAGAAAGACGTCAGAGAGAAAGGCGCTGTTCATCGACGGTTTTTTCGGCCCACTGTTCTTTGTTCCTGACGTCGATGGTCGGGATGGGACCACCCGCGAATGTTGCGGATGGTGTGAATACAGAAGATCGCGACGATGTCTGTCAGAACTCTTCCCAGCTTTCCTCGACAGCGACGTTCCCTGGAAGACGTCGAAGCCCTCGTTTGTGCGCTCAAATCTGGCGCTTTTCTCGCCATTCTTCGTGAGGTATCGCGTGCGGCGTCCCGGTTGAAAAGGTAGTCCGAAGCGGAGTGCCATCGCAGCTATTCCTGTCTCCATCCTGGGTACCGGACGCCCACGATCTGCTTGAATTCTTGCCCAGGTGGTACGGGAGAGATCGATGGAACTTTCCAAGTTGAGTCAAGGCCGCCACACCCGCGGTGATTGTGTTGGGGCCGCGGCAGTTCGACAGCGGCCACACTTTTGCGAGCCCTTGGTGTCAGGGACGACCCCGTTCTGTGCGTAGAAGATCGCATGATATATCGCCTCCAACACTCGCGGGAAGGAGAGGGCACGCAACCATCTCTTGCTTTGCCCCGCTCGTGCGGCATTCCTTAGAAGTCGCAGGAAGTAGCGGTCCCTCGCGAATAACTGAACTCAGGCAGCTGTGGGCTGCTGCACTGGAGCTATCCTGGTCGCCGTGTCCAGCCTGTCCATAACCCCCACAGTTTATTTCGACGGGCTTCGGCCTGTCGGTGGATTCGGCGCCCATCCGGTCTCAGGGGTGACGGCTGTCGTATCGTTGCGCTCCTGCCAGCCGGTTATGCCCGCAGGGAGCCAGTGGACTGAGGTGTAGCCCGCTCGAACGAGGCGTTTACCAATATTCCAACTACCCCAGCATTTCGGCCGGCAGAACGTGACCAGCGGAGCCGATTTGTCCCCGTTCGTCAGGTCCGCGATGCGCCGGAGCAGCGCATCGACCTTTTCGTCCGACAGGTCTGCGCGGCCCGCACCCGGGAACCAGACCGCCCCGGGAATAGAGCGGTGTGTTGGCTTCCAGATCGTCGAAGGGGGGAGGCCGTTCGGCTTCCGGTCTGCGGGACCTACGTCCACCAGCAGTGGTTTTTGCCGCAACAATGCCTCCAGCGTGGGGACGTCGATCACACGTGCGCCTTCGAGTGTTGCTGGCGTGTCACTCACCATCGGGCCGGTCCAGAGCCCCGGTGGCTCCGGGACGGCAGCTTTGTCTTGCGCGGCCGCAACGGGAAAGATCATTAGGACCGCCAAGATCGCGGCCGGCAATGCCCGGATTCCGGCGCGGATCATTCGTCCATCCTCACGGGCGCCCCAACCGATCCCTTCCAGCTGACACCTTTCGTATCGCTCGCGTGAACGGTGAATTCGCCGTTCTCGGACTGATCGTACGTAAACCCGATCACTGGGTCCGACGAGAGCGAGATATCGCCCGTAAGTTCGAAAACGGTCTGCTCGCCGTAGCTAACCCTGATCCGGTCGAGGTACCGGGCCGGCGTGTGAAGTCGGGTTACCTGGTTTATCTGCATGCCGCTGAAGTTTGGATGGCGGATCATCAACGTTGCCTCGTTCGGATGGTCGCCGCCGCCGAACTTCATCTTCATGCGACCGACGTTTTGCAGAGCTTCCGCGTCACTCACTCCGATGGGAGCCGTGCAGCCGCCCGACGCCTTCACGAACGTCCTCGTCTGATAGAGCTCTCCATCGCTGGTCTCGGCAACCGCATGCACGTTCGTATAGTCGTTGACCCTCACTCTGAGCTTGATCTCGCTTGGATCCCCCGCCGGGCCGAAGCTGATCTTCGCTGCGTATGGTGACGGATTGTCGTCAATCACGAGATGGACGGCCCGCACCTCATCCTTTCTCAAAACCCTTACAGTGATCGGAACGAGGGCCGGATCCTGAGCACGGGCTGGCGCCTCGATCGTGATCAGGTCGTCTCCCGCCTCGATCGGGCGATCGCCGAAAATATACGCGCTTATTTCCTGCCAACGTGCCTGCCGTTCGGGCTCGCGGCCGTCGATCGCCGAAACGCCGGCCGACACCGCAGCAGGGTATGTTGCGGCAATGCAAGCAGCCGTTATGAGGTCTCGCAGAAGCTTCATTTCAAGCTCTCCAATCGCGGATCTCGTCTTCTATTCCCACTCAAGTTCCTTGTAGGCTTGGGTGACGTTGCGGCCATTGTAATCGTCAAACAGCGCCCATCGGCCGCGTTCCGATTGTGCCACGGTTTCGATCGCCTCCTCGATCGTCACGCCGGCCTTGATCGCCTTGCGGGTCTCGTCCCTGAGCGTCTCCAGATATCGTTCCAGGTTGGCAAATGCGGTTGCGGAGTCCACCACAGCAGGGCCGTGCCCCGGCACCGCCCTCGTTGCGCCAAGGGACTGCAGCCTCTGCATCTCGTCGAGCCAGCCGTGCAGGCTACCATCCAGCGAAGGCACGCGTCCCACAAAAAGCAGATCGCCGGCAAACAGAAGACCGGTGGCCGAATCGAGCAGGGAAAGGTCGCAATCGGTATGCGCTGTTTTGTGGGCCGTGACTCGGATGATTCGGCTCCCCAGTTCTATCTCGGCGCCATCGCCGTCAATCTCCTGTGTTGGCAGCACAACATGCCCCACTTCCTGTGGGCCGAGCACCTCGACGAGACGCTGGCGGTAGAATCCGCCTCTCGCCTGAAGTGCGGAGCCCAGCCTGTGATGGCCAACAATGGCCGGCATGTCCTCTTTGAACGCGGCCGCGCCGAAACAATGGTCGGGGTGCACGTGCGTCACCACCACATGCCTGATCGGCCTTTCGGTTCGTTTCCTGATCTCCGTGCGCAGCCATCGCCCGTCGGCAAGACTGCCGCCGGGATCGGTTACAAGTACTGCGTCCCGTCCGATGACGAATCCGACATTTGCAATGCCATTGTGGTTGCCTGGGGTTACTTCCACGTCAGGACCACGCCGGACGAAGACACCGTCGGCAATCTCCTCCACGCCCACTGCTTCAGCGGCAAACCCGATTTGCGGCATGCAGCAGACGCAGAAGCCTGCAAGCAGGTCGCGCCGCGATATCGAGGGCGGGCGGGGCCCGTCTATCGGCGAATGCGATGGCTCCTTCATGGCGCCTCCCACAATGCAGGGCTGTGTCAACTGTCAAGCTGCAGGCAAATAGACGTGATTGTCAATGTACAGTGGCGCGAGCACCGACCCCGCGAGGATGCGGGCTCCTTGATGATGTTGGGCAAGACACCGAATGTGGCAGTGCCAACGAAGGCGATCCGCAGACGGCCTGCAACCCCTTCGCCGATGCGCCTTACCTCGCGCTCGGTCTGGTCGACACACTCCAGTATTTCCCTTGCCCGCTCCTGAAGCAGTTCGCTGGCTTGTGAGCCTGATCTGGCTGCGGCTGCGATCGAACAGGACCGCGCCAATCTCCTTTTCAAACTGAGCTATGGCGACTGACCGGAGGTTGGGCAGTACCGAGCCGCGCAAACGCCCGGGCGGCCCTTCTTTCAGGGACGTCGCGAGTTAGTTGCTGCCCTGGCTTCATCCAGCTACTACAGCTTGTAGCCGATCTTTCGCAGCAGGTCTTTCCGCCACGCAATGTCTGTGTCGGTTTCGACACCTAGCGGTGAGGCGCCATCCACCACGCCGAGCACGCCGCGGCCCAGTTCCGTTTGCGCGACGATCACCTGTGTCGGGTTGGCCGTCGCGCAGTAAATGCGGCAGACCTCTGGTACTGCACGTACCGCAGACAGCACGTTGACGGGAAAAAATCCGTCGCCCAGAAAGATCAGGAAAGTGTGGCCAGCGCCAATGGCCAACGCGTTGTCGCGGGCGAGGGCGATCACGGCTTCGTCATTACCGGACCAGCGCACGAGCCGCTTTCCGGAGGCCTCGCAGAAGGCCAGCCCGAAGCGAATGCCTGGAACCGCGCCCACCAGCGCTTCGTGGAGGTCTTCCACAGTCTTGATGAAATGCGACTGGCCAAAAATGAAGTTGGAGGTGTCCGGCTTGACGATGGGCACCACGGTAAGCTCCATGGCTGCGCTCCTTCAAGGTAGGCAACGCAATGGTAGGTAGGCGGACGAGAGGCGATTTCAAGCCGCCACAGGCGGACCCGGCGCGGCCACCCTCGCTTCCTCGCTGCGGAAGGAGGGGCGCTGCCAGCTGGTCGACTCCGAAGAACAGGGAGGGGTGCTGAGCCGACCCTGCTTCGAAGAACATCGCCTCGGATAGGAGCGATAGCGCCAAACGCAGGGCTCCTCCGATTGTTCCGATAAATCAGGCCATCTTTGGCACTTTCTTTCGAGGGGCGCTGCCATCTGCGCCACCATCGCCGTCGTCATCCCGCCACCAGCCTGATACTCGGGCTTGGCGACGGTTCAGCTCGGCCTGAGGCGGCCACAGCGGCAGCTTCCAACCTCTATTCGGCAAGCTCGAGGTGCCCGGATAAGGCGCGGGTGTGTGCGACAAGTCACAGTCCGGGATGCTAAGGGGTGCCCCTGCGGGCGGGGGTCATACCACTAAACAGGAGACTTCTCGATGAGCAGAACTGTCACTAATGCCTCGGGCGAGCCGCTGTCCTATAGCGGCGGTTCTACGGCATGGTTTTCCGCCAGCGGGTCCGGATCGGTCCTCTACGGAACCGCCGGCAACGATTCGATGTGGGGCGACAGTTCCGTCAATGTCACCATGATCGGGGGCAGGGGGGACGATATCTATTATCTCTATTCAGGGGACAACCAGGCCTCTGAGGCGCCCGGCGAGGGTGTTGATACTATCAGCACCTGGATGAGCTATGCGCTGCCGGAGAATTTCGAGAACCTGACGGTCACCGGCGACGACCGTTTTGCCTTCGGAAACAGTGCTGACAACATCATCACCGGCGGCGCGGGCAGCCAGACGCTCGACGGCGGCGCCGGCGACGATGTCCTTACTGGCGCGGGTGGTCAGGATACGTTCGCTTTCAAGAACGGCAACGGCAGCGATCTGATCAGCGACTTGGGTGCCGACGATATCGTCAGGCTCGAGGGCTACGGCTTCACGTCTTTCGAGCAGATCCTGTCAAACTTGGCCCAGGAAGGCGCCAATCTCAAACTGAGCCTCGCCGATGGAGAAAGCCTCGTCTTTGCGAACACCACCGCCGATCAACTGCAGGCGAGCCAGTTCAGCCTGGCGCTGGACCGATCCGTTCTGACGCAGACCTTCTCGGACGACTTCAACACGCTTCAGCTCAACGACGGCACAAGCGGTGTGTGGGACCCGAAGTTCTGGTGGGCACCGGAGAAGGGATCGACTCTCACCGGAAACGACGAATTGCAATGGTACATCAATCCTGACTATCAGCCGACCGCCGCGGCCAATCCTTTCTCGGTCACGGACGGAGTTCTGACGATCACCGCCAAGCCGGCGTCAGAGGCGATTCAGGCCGAGACCGACGGCTATGATTACACCTCCGGCATGCTGACGACCTACTCTTCGTTTGCCCAGACCTATGGCTATTTCGAGATGCGCGCCGACATGCCGGACGACCAGGGGGCATGGCCAGCCTTTTGGCTTCTGCCGGCCGACGGTTCCTGGCCGCCGGAACTGGACGTCGTGGAAATGCGCGGCCAGGATCCGAATACTGTCATCACCACCGTGCATTCCAACGAGACCGGCTCGCAGACCAGCATCGCGAGCGCGGCCCAGGTCACCGATACAAGCGGCTTCCATAAGTATGGTGTACTTTGGACGGAAGAGGAAATCGTCTGGTACTTCGATGATGCGGCGATCGCCCGCGCCGACACCCCCTCGGACATGCACGATCCGATGTATATGCTCGTCAATCTCGCCGTCGGGGGCATGGCAGGTTCGCCGACCGACGGGCTCGTCGACGGCGCCGAAATGAAGGTCGACTATATCAAGGCCTATTCGCTCGACGCCGACTGGCAGATCTGAGCGGCGAACGGAGCGACCGGGCCGGGCTTTCCCTGATCGACCTGAAAGGCAAGTGCCCGCGCGGGGGACCAGCGCGGGCACTCATAACAGGCTGAGACCTGACGCCGCTGAGGGACGGCGCGACACGTGGGAGACGTCGCTTCCTTTGCCAGCTTCATCTCATGGAACCGACCTGGATCGCGCCGAGCGGCTCGAAGCCGTAGCGTCTGTAGAACGGAATGTTGCGCGGGTTCGAGGATTCCAAATAGGCTGGCGCGTGATCGCGATCGCACCGTGCGAGTGCGTGCGCCATCAGGGCGTCGCCGTGACCTTTGCCTTGATGTGCCGGGTCGACGCCGATCAGGGGCAGGTACCAATGTGGTTCGGTTGGGTGGTACGTGGCCATCTGCTCGAATATGGCCGTGGTTTCGGGGGGCAAGAGAGCGCGCAACCGTGCTCTCGAGCACCGCACCAAGCCCTTCCTCGTCCGAATGCACACCGGGCGATAGCCACAGCGCCGTCCCGGCGTAGCCGTCGGTGCTAAGGCGCTTCCGTTAGGGAATGCGCTGCTCCCCTCGTGACACCGTCCAATCGGTCTGGACTAGGCATCGCACGATTTGACGATCGGCAGGCAGAGCGGTGTGCCGTCGACCGGATTCGATACGACTACTGCGTGGATGCCGAAGACCGCCTTGATTAGATCGGGTGTCAGGAGTTCGGTCGGGCGTCCGGCGGCATGGACGCCGCCGTTCGCGACGGCGACGATATGATCGGCATATTGTGCGGCGTGGTTCAGATCGTGCACGACCATGACGATCGTGCGGCCTTGCTTCCGGTTCAGGTTCTTCAACAATTCCAGCACTTCGAGCTGGTGGGCAATGTCCAGATACGTCGTCGGCTCATCGAGCAGCAGGATCGGTGTTTCCTGGGCGAGCGCCATGGCGATCCAGGCGCGCTGCCGTTGGCCACCCGAGAGCCGCTCGAGCGGTCGTTCGGTGAGGTCGGCAAGACCGGTTGCGGCGAGCGCTTGTTCGACGACTTCTTCATCGTGCCTTGTTGCGCGTGACAGCATGCCCTTGTGCGGGTGACGGCCGAAACGGCAGAGTTGCCGCACCGTCAGCCCGTCCGGCGAGACGGGGCCTTGTGGCAGAAGCGCCAGAGTGCGGGCGATATCACGGCTCGACCAGCCGGCGATAGTCTTTCCGTCGAGGAACACGGTCCCGTCGATCGGCTGGAGAATTCGGCCGAGTGTTTTCAGGAGGGTCGACTTGCCACTGCCGTTTGCGCCGATCAAGGCTGTAATCTTGCCGTTCGGAATGGCGATGTCGACATGCTCGAGGATCTTCGCCGTCGCGTAGCCAAGGCTCAGATCCTTGGAGGAAAGGCGGGATGGGCCAGAATCGGCTGAGGGCAAGTCACTCATGACGGCCGGCCTCCTTGATGAGCAGGAAGATGAGGTAGGGACCGCCGATCACTGCTGCGATGATGCCGGCAGGGATTTCGTTCGGCAGGGCGACGATGCGGCCGACGAGATCGGCAGCAGAAAGCGTGAGCGCGCCGATCAGCGCGCTGACCAGAACGAGATGGCGGGCGCGGGCGCCGACCAGAAGACGGGCGGCATGCGGCGCAAGCAGGCCAAGGAAACCCATGCTGCCGACGCTCGCCACTGCACCGGCAGTGAGCAGTACGGAAACGACGATCAGGCCGCCGCGTAAAAGACCGGGCGAGATGCCGAGGCTGATCAGCGTATCGTCGCCGAACCCGCCGGTATCGAGCTTCAGGCTTGCGGCGACGATCAGCGGCAGGCAGAGGGCAAGCCAGATCGTCAATGCGATCACTTTGACGCTGGTGCTGCCGTAGACGCTGCCGGCAAGCCAGACCATGGATTGATCGGCACGGGTCGGGAAGAGAACCATGACATATTGCATCAAAGCCTGCGCAAAGAGACCGAGCGCGACACCGACCAGCGCCAGCGCACCGATGCCGCCGCCGAAACTGCGGCCTATCGAAAGCAGGATGAGCGCGCCGATCATCGCGCCGGCGACCACGCCGGCCGGGATCGACCAGATCGCCCAAGCGGGCGGAGTGAAGAGGCCCGCGAGGAAAGCGCCGAGACCGGCGGACTTGCTGATGCCGACGACATCGGGCGAGGCGAGCGGGTTGCGCAGCGCCCCCTGCAGGAAGACGCCTGCCACGCCGAAGGCGGCGCCGGCAAGGATGGAGATCACCACGCGCGGCGCGCGGTATTGTGTGACGATGAAGGCGTTCTTGCCGCCGACCAGTCCATCGAGAACCTGGCCGATCGATAGCATGACGGCGCCGATGGTCATGCCGAGCACTGCGACGGCGAGGATCAGGCTGAAGAGGACGAGGCTGGTCGTCAGCATGCGAAGGTCGGCCCGGTTCGTAACGGTGGCGCTCATTTCGCCCTCTGCTTCCAAAGGATGATCAGGAATGCCGGCGCGCCGATCAGTGCGGTGACGATGCCGACCGGGGTTTCGGCGGGGAAGGCTGCAACGCGGCCCAGCAGATCGGCACAGTTCAGCAGGAGGGGACCACAGATGACGCTGAGTGCCAGCACAGTCAGGTGGTCGCCGCCGGCCAGCCGCCGGACGATATGCGGTACCAGCAGACCGATGAAGCCGATCGGGCCGCTGACGGCGACCGCCGAACCGGCGAGAATAACGATCAGAGTGGCCGCGAGCCCGCCGACACGCTTCGCGTTCTGGCCGAGCGAGATACCGGTCGTTTCGTCGAGCGCCAGGACGTCGAAATGCCGTGCGCCGATTAACGCCACCGCTCCGCCAGCCAGACTGAAAGGCAGGATGATCCAGACCTTCGACCATTGGGCGCCGTTCACCGAGCCGGCGAGCCAGTAGACGATGTCCTGCGCCGCGTTGTTGGCGATAAGGATTGCTTGAACTACGGCAGCGAGCACGAGCTGTATCGAGATTCCGGCAAGGGCCAGCTCCATGCCGCCCATCGTGCCGGAGGCGGAAAGCGCCCACATGACAAGACCGATCGCGGCAGCGCCGGCAAAGGCCGGCCAAACCATGCCGGCGCCACGGATGTCCGGCCATGCGATCAAAGCGATAACGATGATGAGCGAGGCACCGGCATTGATGCCGAAAGTTTGAGGCGAGGCTAGCGGATTGCGGGTCAGTGTCTGGATCAGCACGCCGGCGATGGCAAGATTGGCGCCGACCGCGACTGCAAGTGCTGCGCGGGGCAGGCGGACGTCCCAGACGAGCGCGCTCGCGGCCGAGCGGTCCGGAGAAAACAGCAATTGCAAAGCGCGGTTGATGGGTAGATCGGAGACGCCGAAGCCGATGCCGGCGACGATCGCGATGGAAAGCAGGACAAGAAACACGGCCCCGATCGCAAAGGAATTTGTGGGGCGCTGCTGTGTCTCGGCCTTCGTGACAGTTACGTCCACGGCTTACTCGACCTTGTAGACCTTGGCGAGGATTTCCTGGACCATTAGTTCAGCCGTCTTCAGACCGCGGAAGCGCGAGAACTGGTTGCGGTCGACCTCGAACACCATGCCGTTTTTTACGGCTGAAATGTTCTGCCAGGCGGCATTGCACTTCCATTGGTCGAACACCGTTCCAGGCTTGTCGGTCGCGACCAGAAGCACGTCGGGGTTGACCGCGACGAGCCGCTCGAGACCTGCGCCGCTTTCGACTGCATCCTTGGAGTCGACCGCTGGTATCAGCCCGATGGCCTGGAAAACGGAGCCCGAGAAGGAGGCGGAGGTGTGCAGGCTCATGGTGTCCGGGTTGGCGACGGCAAGCAGGAAGCGGCGCTTCTCCCCGGGCGGGATCTTGTCGATCAGTGCCCTGATGCGGGCCTCATGTGCCGCGATGATCTCATCGCCCGTTGTCTTTTCGCCCAGCGCATCGGCAATGGTTACGACCGCTTCCTTGATCGTCTGGTAATTGCCCTCCCAGCTGTTCAGCACGATGGTCGGCGCCAGTTGGCTGAGCTGCGAATAGAGCGCGGCGTGCCGGATGTCGTCGGCGATGATCAGGTCGGGCGAAAGCGTGCTGACCAGTTCGAGATTGGGCTCCAGGCGCGTGCCGACGGATGAGTAGTCGATCTTCCGGCCGACGAGCTGTTCGATGCGCTTCGGCTGGTTGTCGTCGGCGATGCCAACCGGAGTGACGCCCAGCACGTCGAGTGCCTGCACGAAGGAGAACTCCATCGCGATAACCCGGGTAGGGTGGCCGGCAACCTGCGTTTTGCCATGTACATGGTCGATCGTACGGGTTTCCTCAGCCCGGGCGGACTGCGACGTGTGGGCTACTGCCGTGGCCAATGCCAATACGAGAGCAAAACCAAAATTGCGTCGGGTCGTATTCATCTCAAACCGTTTCCTTCAGTGGTCTCGCGTCCGGCCCTGGCCGGCCGCAATCTCGTGGAAATCTGCCTAGAAGGCAATCGAAGCATTGACGAAAAAGGTTCTCGGCTGGCCGACGAACTTGCCGCCATTGTTATCGGTCGAGCGCGTGAAATACTGCTTGTCGAACAGGTTTTTCACGCCGAACGCCAGTTTGGGCGCGTTCTTGTTGTCTTCCGGCTGGTATGCGACGCGAAGATTGACGACACCGTAACCGGGGATATCGCCCAGGCGACCCGTAGGATCTTCGTCGGTCACATAAGTGCCACTATCGGAATTGCCCGGGGAGTGCTGGCCGGACTGCGCGAAGATGTTTGCGTCGAAGCCCCAATCCTCGTAGCGGTAGTTGGCGCCGATCGTTCCGACGTGATGGGAATAGAACGGCAAATCCCGCCCCTTGAAGCCGCCGGCCTCGTAGGTCGCCTCGGTGTAGGTGTAAGTCGCATAGAGCGACAGGCCGTCCAGCCATGGCGCGACGCCGCCCATGTCATAGCGCGCCGCCGCCTCGATCCCCTGGTGCCTGGTTGCGCCAAGGTTCGTCCAGATCCCTTCACCGACGATGTTTCGACCAAGATACAGCTCTTCATCGAAATCGATGTAGAAGGCTGTCAGTTCGCCGCTCAAGTTGTCACCCTGATAGTGGGTTCCGATCTCGTATGTCGTCGCCTTTTCCGGATGCAAGCCGTCGGTCGTCGAGGCGAGATGGCTGTATTGCTGGGGGCCGAAGGAAACGCCGACGTTGGCGAATACAGTCCAGACGTCGTTGACCTCATAAGCGGCCGAAACTGTAGGCAGAACTTCCCGGGCGTCGATTGCGGGATTGGAGGCGCTCGTTGCTACTCCGCCGGTAAAATTCGTCACGTCATTATGTGTGCTGATGATTTCGTAGCGGACGCCCGGCGTGATCGTCCAATTGCCGATCTCGATCTTGTCGTCGATGTAGAAGGCGTGAGCGGTCGTGCCGCCGCTGCTCGTCTGATAGGTGTTCATCGGCAGGCTGTCGGGATTGATGCCAGTCGCGCGATCGTAGAAAGTGGTGCGCGCGGCGACCTCCGAGCTTTCCTCCCAAAGGAAGCGATAGCCGACGGTCAATTCATGGTTCGTATCGCCCAGTTCGAAAAGGCGGGAGTATCGCGGCTCGATGCCGAAGTATTCATAGTTGCGTGGTGCGGACGTCAGACGGTAAAGGCCGGCGTTTGCACCCGTCCCCTGCTGCTCCACATGGCTACCGCGGAATGAGTTCACATAGTAGGAGAGGACCTCGAAGTTGTTCTCACCGTCATTATGTTGATAACGCAACGAGATGTCGTTGCGACGTCCGGTGAAGTCGTCCCACCGGCGCGTCGACTGATAAGGGTCGTCTGCATATTCGGCGGTTGTCAAGCCGCCCGGCATCTCGCCTTCACCGCTATAGTGGTGGAACTGAATGCCGAGCGTATCCGTATCCGAAAGCTCATACTTGCCCTTCAGGAAGAGATCGTCGATATCGGAGCGATCGTTGCTGTCTCGATATCCTTCTCCGTGGATGCCAGAGTAGAGAAGGGCTCCACCTAGGCCATCGTCGTTGGTGCCACCGACAAGGAACGTGGGCGTTGCTTTGAGGTGACCGTTGTTACCGGCGACTTCCGCACCGGACCCCAGCCGCACGGTGAAGTCATCCGGGATGGGATGCGTCACGAAATTGATGATCCCGCCGACATTTTGTGGCCCGTAACGCACCGATCCCGCACCACGAACGACGTCGATTGTGTCGACGTTACCAAGAGTCAGTGGAAACAGCGACAGCTGCGGCTGGCCGTAAGGCGCATAGGATAGCGGAATTCCATCCATGAGAATCGTGGAGCGCGGCGAGAGCCGCGAAGTCAGACCGCGTACGCCGACGTTGAGCGACACGTCGCTGCCGCCGGTGCCGTTGCTCTCCTGCACCTGAACGCCGGGGATTTGATTGAGTGCGTCACGGATATCCTGGGCGCCGCGCTCCTCGAAATCCTTTCTTTCAAGGATGGTGCGCGCGCCGGGATGTTTGAGGACCTTTTCCTCGTTAGGTGATCCAGCCAATTGCCCGTAACGACGAGTGGCGACAGCGTTGTTTCGGCTTCCTGAGCGAAGCCGTGGGCGGGTGAGAAAAAGACGGCTGCAAGCAGTGCCGTTTTGAAAGCCCCGTTTCGATTGAGCATCGATATCCCCCGATATCAGTTGAACGCATAGGACATCCGCCCGCGCTACGGCTTCGCGCGGATCGATCTGGCGAAAGATGGTTGAGAGGTTCAGTCGCTGTTCGGACGGTTGGCGTCCATCCCGGCGACTTGATTTTAAAAGCCTGGCGGCGGATGGAGGCGATTCATGGCTACCTGCAGTTCGCTGGCGATCGGATCAATTGGATTGTCGGATCTACTACAGGAATGAAGTCCGCACTTCAATAAAAGATTACTGTGTCAGTCATGTTTTTTTGTTGAATGCCTCAATCTGCAATGCCCACGCGACTCCTGAGGTCGGCAAGCCTTTTCTTCGCTGCAAGCGCCTGCTCGCGGTTTCGTACCGCCACGCTATAGGCGAGGATATCCGCGATCGCGATCGCGCTCAGATTCCAGCTGGCAAGCTTGGAACGAACACCGAGGCAGGTCAGCACAGCGGACACTTTTCCTCGATAAGCCTCTCGCAGTTGAACACCGCAGACGAGGATGACTTTGCACCCTATCGCACTGATTTGATCAACGATGAGCTTGAGTTCGGCCACATCCCGCAGCGCATGAAACAGTACGACGACGTCTTTCTGACGCAGATCGATGAGTTCGTTGGCAAGAGTGAACCCCGATGCGCCGGAACAACGTGTCCTCATTCCCACTCTCCTCAACGCTGTCGCACAATGCCTTGCCGGAGTTTCGGATGTACCCATGCCCAGGCACCAGACCGTATCGGACTCTTCGATGATCCCGACTGCGCAATAGAGGGACTGTTCATCGATCTCGTCCTTAGTCGAGGTCAGAGCCTCACAGGCTTCGGAGAATATCTGACCAGCAACTCTCACAAGATCATCACCAGTGGCGCGGAAACGTTGTTCCAGCCGGTTCACCGCGGGAGTGGTTTTTGCCATCACGCGGCTGCAAATACGCTTCAGTTGCGGCAACCCGCTGAACCCGAGCCGCTTTGCAGTTCTGATTACGGTGGCGTCGCTCGTTCCGGTTTCGACCGCAATTTCCTCGGCGCTTCGGAAGATCAGAACATCGATTGGCATCGTGAGAAGGTGCTCGGCGACCGCGAGCTCCGACCGGCTGAGGCTCGAACGATGACGGTCGAAGTGCTCCTTGAGCACTTGGGATGTTCGGTCCGTGGCTTCCATCGGTGCAGTCACTCCGTTTTTGAATCTACGCCCATACCGTATCAGAGGACACGAGGAAACAACGCCCACATGCATTGTATATAGAGAACGGGTCTTCAGGTGTGCCGGCAAGGGTTTGCTGCCCGGGGAAAACTTCGTCTTCGTGAAAGCTGCAGCGTGACCGAGCCGGCCGTGGCCAACGCAGCGAGACGAGGCCGCCCCGGCGGGGAGGCGGCCTCGGTGGACCAACTGTCCGCGCTGCTTCGGCGGGGAGGGGGAAAACACCGAAGCCAGCAACGCGCCGTGGCGCGTAGTCCGCTTAGTCGAGGGGAACGACTTCGCTGCCGACGAGAGAAAGCTACCATCGACCGCCGCCACTTTGAATTATACTCGAGTTTGACGGAGGGATACTTTCGTCAGGGTTCACGACGCAGCCTATACCCGTCCGCGATACCGAGGGGGCTCTGTTGTGTCCGAATTGAAGAACCCGAGGTCAATCTATCCATCAGGCCCTTCAATTCGTGATGAAGGACGTCGACGACCGTGGATCGGTTGAAGACGATGGAGGTTTTCGTAAGGTGGTCGGCTGGAAGCATTTCTAAGGCCGCCGCGACGCTTTCTGCGCCGAGCTCTTCGGTCACATGGCGCTCAACCGGCTCGAAAAGCACCGATCCTCATGCTGCTCCAGCGAACGACAAGAAAACCTCGGCCTAACGGCAGATGGCGAGGCATACTATGAAGAATGCCGTCGCGTCTTGCACGACATCGATGCCGTTGAGGCAAACCTCCGAAGGGACTCAAAATCCTTGGAGGGACGGATTCGAGTCGATGTGCCAGTGCCGATCGGGACGTCGGTCATCTTACCTGTTGGAAGCTCATCTACTCGCCGCCTCAGCGGCGAGTTCGATCAACAGTTGGCGCATCAGAGCAGCGGCTTGGCGAGCTTCGGGACCAAGACCGTGGCGTTCGGCAATCGTGACCGGATCGATATGCGTGATCCAGATCTCGCCGCGGCTATCCTGATAGACGAGCACCTTCAGGGGCAGATCGAGCGCGCTCGTCTGGACATCCTGCAGGAGATGGGTGCCTATCGTCGGGTTGCCGAAGATTATTATAGCGGTCGGCCGCAAATCCATGCCAACGCTTCCGGCGTCGGCGGCGAAATCGATAGTAGCGAAAATTTTGAGATGCCGCCGTGTTATGCCATGGAGAAGTCGCGCCAAGGTTTGCTCGAACGACAGGTGGCTAGCGATCCCGTTTTCGAGGTCACTTGGTACCATCGGGGTTCTCCACTCTCTTGGCGTCTACCTTCGCCGGGATGCAAACTGCACGCATTTCTACGTCCGCCATCGCAAGCGCAAGCTCACTCGGATCGAGGATGCCCTTATCGAGAAGGACGTCCGAAATGGCGGAAATAGAACGTTCGTATTGACTTAGCCCATCGGCCCTCCGAGCAATGGATGTGTTTACGCGCTGGTTCAATTCTTTGGTGGTCACGATCTGATGGAGATCTAGGAGGCCTATCAAAGCGTGGCAGCGCTGCTCCCATGGCCGGAGGGCAGGGATAAAGCTGTTGCCCGCATCGCCGAGCCGGGAGATGGAATCCTGCCGACCAATGATCGCGATTTCGGCCTGAATTTTGAGCGGGACAAGATTGGTAAGCGTCTTGTTTGCCAGCAGTTCGCGAATTGCCGTCTCCTTCACCTCGTAGAAACAGGGGACGTGGGCGGCGGATACGCGCTTGTCGCCGACGAGGGGCTCGCCATCGATTTCGACGCGGTGCGGGACGGCGGGCGCATGGCATACCGCGCTTACCGGTTTACCTTCGTTGTAGGATTCTTCGATCAGCTTGATGGACTTCGCATCTTCGGCGAGGTTCAACATCGGTCCATGACCGCCGGGGCGGAAGATCGCGGCGAAGTCGCGAGAGTTGACATCGGAAAGACGCAAGGTGTTGGCAAGAGCCTTCTGGGCGGCCGGATCAGCCTCGAACCGCTCAATTAGAGGCATCTTGCCTTCCGGAGTGTCGCTCTTCGGATTGATCGGCGGCTGGCCTCCCTTCGGCGACGCCAGGGTGATTTCCGCCCCGGCGTCGAGGAAGGCGTAGTAGGGAGCTGCAAACTCCTCGAGCCATAACCCGGTCTTCTTGCCAGTATCGCTCAGCGTATCGTGCGACGTCAGGACCATCAGAATTCTCATGACCGTTTCCTCTTTGCATTTTCTCTTTGGAAGGCGCGGTGAAGCTCTTCGTGTCAGGCAACGGTGACTTTGATTGAAGTGTCACTCGAGTTGGACGTGTGCGGATCGTGCCTTGGCTATCGCAAACGCTTTTGAACGCGCCGACGATCTCTTGAACCGCCCGACGGGGCTTCAGCCGGACCCTTCAATGGTTTCCAATTCGTTCAATACACGGGCGATAGACAGTCGGAAGGTCGCTTGCGAGCCTACTTGGCGACGAGATAAAAGGTGTCCCCCATGAAGCCCTTGGCAGCTGTCGCCCGCATTGGGGCGTCGTCGATGTTAAGGCGCCGGGCGAGTTCTGCTCCATAGGCTGCGTACTGATGTCCGTCTCCTTTCGCCCTCATATTTGCCGGGGCAGACAGGTCGATGTCCATTATACCGGCGTACATGGCGGCCGGGATAACGTTCATTTGCGCGTGTGCAACGTCTGTACGATCAAGGGGTGGCCCCGTGTAACGTTGGAGCTTTACCGGAAGCGGCAACTGCAGATCGTCCGCTTTTATTCGAACGTCAGTTCTCGCTAATATCATTACGTTCCAGGGAGGTAAGCGGGATTGACGCGGTGGAAGAGATTCTTCCCGATGCCGGCGCTGACTACGAGCTCTGTGGCGTTTAGGCGCCCACCTTGTCTGAGATAGAGCGCGAAGCGCACCGTAAATGCCGCCCAACTTGATGCAAGACGGTTGAGTGAAATGCCGCCTCTAACAGCGGCCTCGCGTGCGCGGGCTCGCGTTTCACCTGTAAAATCCTGACATCGGATGTAGGGCGGATTGCCGACGAAAGCGTCGAACGCCGGTTCAGGCTCAACGACAAAAAAATCGGATTGCCTGATAAAGGCGTCGTCACCGGCTTCACGACCCTTTTCGGCAACATCTGCGCTGTGTGGGCATGGATCTCTACGCCATGAATGCTCGGACGTGAACCCGCATCCGGTGCGAGTTCGCGAAGGTGCCACCGCAGCGACAAGAAACGCAGCGTCGCCGGCAGTGGGTTCCACTACTTGATCGCCGGTCGCGCGAATGACCCATCTGGTCAAGAACCGGGCGAGGCGAAGTGTCGCATATGGCGGAAGCTGCCCAATATGCACCAGGCATTTGAACCTATGCTCTCGAGCTAGCTTGCCCCTCCGGGGCATACGCGATCAAAGCGATCCGAAAACACCAAGCCGTCGCGCGACATTGCCGGATTGGGCCCGCGCGACGATGCCCAGAAAAGTCGCCCCGGCCCTTGTCGGAAAGAAGTCACCGACATACGTCCGCAGATTGTATGCGGACGGATCGCCGAAAAAGCGAAACCAATGGACTTGCCGCAAGCTCAACGCCCTATGTCTCTGTAGGTGCATTCCAAGATTGGAGTGATCGCAATGACAGTTTCAAGGTCCGGGGATGGCAGAAAGCGACCGCGCTCTGCCTCGTCGGAAGATTTACGTGCTCTAAGGGATGTGCTGAATATCATCCCGCTACCAGTTTTTATTAAAGATACGAATTCCCGTTTTCTCGCGCTGAACGAGAGCATGTGTGAGTTCATGGGCCGATCCCATGAGCAGCTTGTTGGCAAGTCCGACTATGACTTCGTTTCCAAGGAGCTTGCGGACGGATTCAGGCACATTGATCGCCAAGTGCTGCTGAGCGGCGAAGTCGATGAAAGCGAAGAGTTACTGCCACGCGACGGCAAAATCCGCTCCATCGTGACCCGAAAGAAGCGCGCCCGCTTGCCGGATGGCACCCCCACTATCGTCGCGTGCATCTCGGACGTCACCGAACTGCAGCAGCGGAAGACATGGTGGAAGCTGATCTTCGATCAGAATCCCATTCCCATGTGGGTCTTCGACAGAAAAAGCCTGCAGTTCCTCGCGGTGAACCAAGAGGCAATCAACCATTACGGCTACAGCCATGAACAATTCATGTCGATGACTCTCGTGGATATCAGGCCACCGGAAGACGCCGCGGCATTTCGTGAGGCGGTCGGCGCGAATCGCGGTTCCTATCAGGGAAGCCGAGTTTGGCGTCACATAAAGGCGGACGGAGCCCTAATTCATGTGATCCCCTATTCACGATCATTCGAACTTGAAGATCGTGAAGCGGTGCTCGTCGCACTGCACGACGTAAGTGACCTGAAGCGCGCAGAAGACCACATCTTGCATTTGACGACGCATGATGGGTTGACCGATCTACCGAATCGCGTGGCTTTCGATGAGTATCTGAGATTTGAACTGGAGCGGACTTCGGTCACCCGCGAACCCTTTGCGGTCTTGTGTCTCGATCTCATCCGCTTCAACGACGTCAATGATCTGTTTGGCTACACTGTGGGTGACCAGCTGCTACAGGAGGTGGCCATTCGTCTCAACCGTGCAGCGGAAGGCGCATTTCTAGCGCGGATCGGAGGGGATGAATTTGCAATAGTGGTGAACGGTGAACTCCCGAGTTTGGCAGCTAACGTCGCAGATCGCCTGTTATCAGACCTGGCGGAGGAGGTGGAGTTAGATGGTCGGAGGCTGAGTGCCGAAGCATGCATCGGCATTGCCTTCTACCCCAACGACGGCCGCGATGCGGCCACGCTGCTTGCAAACGCAGAGGCAGCCCTTTCTAGGGCCAAAGCTGACGGCTCGGGGGTGTTTCGGGCATTCGAGACAAATGTCGATCGCGGGCTGCGCGATCGCCGCGTCCTCAAGCAGGACCTGCGCGCGGCCATCGAGCGAAATGAATTGAAGCTATTCTACCAGCCACAGGCAGATGCAAGCGGTGAAATCCATGGCTTTGAGGTCTTGCTCCGATGGCAGCATCCCGAGCGCGGGCTTGTGCCGCCTGCAGTTTTTGTCCCTTTGGCTGAGGAAAGCAAACAGATCGACGCGATAGGCGAGTGGGTCCTCACACGAGCCAGCCAAGAGGCGGCACGCTGGCCAAAACCGATGCAAATTGCTGTTAACCTCTCGCCAGTCCAACTGCAGAATGACGGTCTGCCCACGTTTGTAGCTCAGATACTTCGGGAGACTGGACTTGCCCCCGAGCGGCTGGAGCTGGAGGTCACCGAGACCGCGCTGTTTGATGACTTTGCCCGAGCGAACTCGACACTCCAGCGATTGCGCATCCTAGGCGTAAAGATCGCCATCGACGATTTCGGAACCGGATACTCTTCTCTGGCGTATCTCCAGGAGTTTCCGATCGATAAGATCAAGATCGACAGGTCATTCATTTCACGCGTGCAGGAAAACAACAGATCCGCGGCGATCGTTCGTGCCATCATCCAGCTAGGCCTGACGCTCGGGATGAAAGTCACCGCCGAAGGCGTGGAAAATGAGGATCAACTCAACTTTCTTCGTGGTGAAGGCTGCCCCTCGGTTCAAGGATACCTAATTGGCAAGCCGTTACCGATCGGCGAGTACGCGCATCTGGTGGGCGGCTCAAGAGCGTGAGCCGATCGGACGGCGGTGCCGTGATGCGCGGAACACCATGGACGTTTTTGGGCTCATTCGCGGTTGTACCCGGGCCCCTCGATCATCGCCCAACTCTCAATTTGGCGTCTGCAGTGACGCTCGGGTACGGGGGGCTTCCTGCAAAACGAAATCGCTCTGAACCGGAGTTTATCGTTCCCGAACTGCGTTGTCGCGACAACAGCGCAGAGGCGACGACCCGACGAACGACGTACCTCCTCCTCGGATCCCTCAATCCATACCCAATCTCTTGCGCAACTCGGCATTCTCCGCGCGCAGTCTGTCGGCCAGGATCTTTCGAAGCCGCTTATTTTCCTCTTCGAGTTCAACGAGGTCCTTGAGATCGTCGATTTGCCGCTCCGCCGCATCCTTAGAAGTGGGCTCCGCGGCTTTCTTCCAGTTGTAGTAGGTTTGCTCCGTGATGCCGGCCTGCTTCAATGCGTCCTTGAGGGTCCCCTTGCCGGCGGAAAGCAGGCTCTTGATTAGGACGAGCTTCTCCGCCCGCTCGCCTTCGGAGTATTTCCTTATCTTATGCGTCGGTGCTTTCGCGGCAGGAGCACTTGGCGTTGCCTTGGCCGCCGCCTTCGTCTTCTTGCGTTGAGCCGCAGGCTTTGCGTTTACCTTCTTGGGTTCCGTTCCTGCCTCTTGCGCCTCGGTTTTCACGGCATTTTCCTCTGCCATATGTCTTTCTCCCAGTTAGAGTTTTCGCAGTTTTTAGCGAGCAGCGGTAAGAGTCAACTCAAGCGTTTTGAGGACCCTTAATCGATGATTGCATCCTCTAACTGAACGGCGGCACCTGGGCGTGGATGCCAAGCAGAAACCCATGAACGCTGAGTCAGTATGCTCAGCCTGTTGAAAGATGGCCGCGAGAAGGCTAGGGAAAACGGACGCTGGTCAGCAGTTCTGACTTCCGGATCGATCGCACCTGGTCTGCATTTCAATGTTCACACGAAGGGTTCTATGAAAAGGCCACAAAGGAACTTCCAGGTTGAATACAAGACAAGCCGTCGGCAAACAAAGCCACGGGCGAATTCCATTTGGGGGGACGTCGACCTCAAGGCCATGGCCAGTGGGCTAGAGGATCAATCGCACCCAATCTTCACCAGTGGTCGGTCTTTGGATGTGACGGTCGGTGGCGGCGAAACTGAGCCGGTAAATAGCGATGATCCCCGTAAACTCTATGTTGACGGGCGCGCGACAGTCTCATCATCGTCATCGATTGGCGACAATGCGTTCGAAGCACAGGAGAGGCAGGAGTCGGAAGATCTGGCCAACCCTGTATTGACTGTCGTGCAACATGTTAGGCGAACCAGCAGGCAGGCTGCAAAGGCATCCAATAAGCCGCGCCCGGAGCGCGGCGAGCCCGTTGTCCCCGGATCACGTGAGATCGACGAGCTTGGCTTGCTTGAGGCAGAAAACAACCGCCTGAAGAGATTATTGGTCGAGCGACTCCGCACGGAGAACGCGCAGCTGAGGAAAATGCTTGAGCGTTTTTGATCTGGTCCCCGGATTGCAGTTTGCCTTGGCTCAGCTCCGGAGAACGCCAGTTAGCCGGCGGTTTCTCCTGCGCGCGCACTAGCCGGTAGCCGTCGGGATGCCGCCGCCTGGGTGCTGGCGTTCATAGCGCCGGATCGGTTCGGCGGGCTCCAGGGCGCTGAGCTTGTTCAAGCCCAACCGACGGAGAACCCGGCTGACCGTGGCCGGGGAGACACCGGTTTCGGCAGCGATCTGCTTGCCCGTCCAGCGCTGGCGCCGCAGCCGCTCGATTTCCGCGACAACCGTCTGCGGCGTCGGCCGACGCAAGCGATGCGGCCGGGAAGAGCGATCCCGCAATCCCGCCAGTCCTTCGCATCGATAGCGATCAACCCATTTTCGCGCCGTGCGCGGGCAGACGCCTGCGGCTTCGGCAACGGCCTGCGGCGACTGCCCCTCTCGACCTGCATGACATTGCGCTCTCGACCACGCGGCGTCAGACGGGCATTCTTATGGATGTTCATCCGGTCCCCAAGGAATCACTGAAGCTTCGACAACCGCAGCTTTCCCGGTCCGGACCGGATGGACAACCTGCTGCCCCGTCAGCCGTCGGCCCGCGATGTTCTCAGTTAGTCGCCGCCAATTGGCAGATCTTCAAAGCAACTTCCAACGACCTTTCGAAGGCCGGTACCGGCAGAAACTCGTAGCGTGAATGGAAGTTGTAGGCGCCGGTGAAGAAGTTCGGTGTCGGTATTCCTCTGGCCGAGAGGACCGCGCCATCGGTGCCGCCGCGCATCGGGATCACTTTCTTCTCGATCCCGAGTTCCTCCATGGCCTTGAATAGAAGAGCGACGGCACGATCATCACGAGCGAGGCTCGTGGAGATGTTTCGATAGGTGTCGGTGACCTGGTACCGGACGTTCCCGGTGGGATAACGGAATCGCATTCGTTCCGCGACCTCGGCGATCCGGCGCTTGCGCAGATTGAAGCCGTCGGTGTCGAAATCCCGCATCAGCGCGGTCAATCTCGCTTCGCTGTCGTTGGCGATGAGATCCTTGAACCAGAAAAATCCTTCGCGATCCTCCGTGCATTCGGGCGTCTCCTTGCGGTCGAAGTGAGAGATGAAGTCCATTGCCATCAGCAACGGATTGACGAGCGTTCCCTTCGCGGCCATTGGATGCGCACTGACGCCGTTAAAGACGATCTCGCAGGATGCGGCGTTGAATGTCTCCAGGACCACCTCGCCAAGTTCGCAGCAGTCGATCGTGTAAGCAAAATCACAAGGGAAGCGGGAGAGATCCATCGCCTTGGCTCCTCGCAATCCGATTTCCTCGTCCGGCACGAAGGCGATGAAGACATCTCCGTGGCCGACCTGCTGATCGAGCTGGGTAAGCAGCGTCATTGTGACCGCGATGGCGGCCTTGTTATCCGCACCGAGCACGCTTGTGCCGTCGCCGACGATGATGTCTTCCCCCATCCATTCAAGAATTTCAGGATGTTCGGCGACCCGCAGCCAGATGTCCGCTTGGTGGTTGAGGCAAAGGTCCTCGCCTTCGAAGCGGAGGATTTGTGGGCGGACGAAGGGCGAGAGGCCGACATCGACCGTGTCGAGATGCGCGATGAAGCCGATCGCTGGTACCTCCGGCCTGTTGCCACGTTTGACTCCCGTCACGATGGCATGCTCGTCGATGATGACGTCCGCCAGGCCGAGCGCGCGCATCTCGTCGACGAGCAAGGCGGCAAGAGCAGCTTGCCCGGACGAGGACGGCAAGGATTGGGAGCGGCCGTTGCTTTGGCTTTCCACCGCAGCATAGCGAAAAAACCGGCTGATGAGTTCTTTCTGCACGTCCATGTTCCATCATCCTCGCGCTGAAGAAGTTTCGGCCCTTGTATGCCGCGTTTTTTTAGCTGAGATGGGCCGGCCCATCACCGCTTCCCGCAGTCGTGATGAACTGCGAGCTAGCCAGTGAGCGCCTTGGTGCGGCGCGCTGCAGACTAAAACCGGATGACACCGACATCGCCGGAAAGCTCGATGTTGACGCCGAATCTCGCCGATTGTTCCGAAAATCGGCGCAATATCCGTTCGGCGCTCTCGCCCACTGCGAGATGTGGCGCCAGGCGACGTTCCAGCACCCCGTCCGTAAGCGACGCGTCGCCGCCGATGATGACGGGATGAAGCGTGATCTCTATGAGGCGGTGGTCGGTGCCGAACGAGCAGACACTGACGACGCTCTCCCAGACTTCCGGTGCCGTCCAGGTCGACTTCTCCGAACGCACATGGAAAATGAAATTCCCGAGGCTGTAGAAGATCGGCCGGCGGCGATAGATCTCGATCGGCTGGAGGACCGGTGCACCGTGGCTCACGAACATATGAGCACCGGCATCGATGCATCGTTTGGCAACGCCACTCACCCAGCCGGGGACCTGGTACCAGTCGGACGCCCAATGGTGATGGTGGAGATAGGCGACCACCAGAGATCCGTCCTCAGCCGCAGCCGCGATCGAGGCGAGGTTCCTGGCGAGATCGGCCTCATCGATCTTGACGCTCCGCCCGAACCGTTCCGATCGCCTGAATACCGCACGAGAGATGCCGATCTCGGATTCCGGGGCGAGGCGCGGCGGATCGTCTGGCTGGCTGTCATTGGTGAGATCGATCGCCGTGTAACCGACTTTGTCGCGAATGGCTTGGATTTGATCGAATGCGGTTTCGTCGACCTCGATGACCTGGGACAGGCGAAGCCGGTTGACACCCGGGCGTCCCGGGCGATTGTCGTCGGCATCGGCGGCATACATGAAATCCGGACCGGGGCCCCCGTCCATCGCGACGATCGCGACCCGCCGGCCGCGGATCGTTGCGGTCCTTGCCCGTGATGCCTCGGTGTGGTCACGGCCGAGGCCAGCATGGAGGAAGTCGCGCTTCTCCACCTCCTCGAGCGTCGAGAGCACGCCAGAGGGGCCTAGATCGAACGCATGGTTATTCGATAGCGATAGCGCCCGAAATCCGATGGCCTGAAGGGTGTCGAGAACGGCTGCATCGCTGCAGCCAAAGAAGGACCCCTTGAGTGGCCACCCGCCGTGGGTCCCAAGGATGGTCCCCTCGAAGTTGGTGAACGAGAGATCCGCCTCACGAAGGAGAGATTGAACCTCACGGAAGGCCGGGGCAGGGATGTCGCGGATATCATGCTTGATGAGCGATTGGCCCGTCACGGCCAATGTGAACCTGTCATTCATGGAGTCACCTTCTGTGGCGATGCGTGCCACGCGTTTCGAGAAACTGGCGGTTCGGTGTTGGGGCCGGTCGGTGCGACGCGCAGCACAGCTCAGCATATGAAACGGTGAGGTCGGGCGTTGATGAGTGTGCGCGTGTAGGGATTGTCGGATCGCGAGAAGATGAACTCCGTAGGCCCGCAATCCTCGACCCTGCCATCCTTGAAGATGTAGACGGTGCTACACATCTCCTGGACGATGGCGAGGTCGTGGGAGATGAAGACCATCGTCATTCCCTTGTCAGTGATGGTGTCCTTCAGGAGTTGGACGATCTCGGCCTGCACCGACACGTCGAGCGCAGATGTCGGTTCGTCCGCCACGATAATCTCGGGACGCGCGAGGAGGGCCCGGGCGATGCAGACGCGCTGCTTCTGACCGCCGGAGAGCTGGTGCGGGTAGCGCTCGAGCAGGCTGCGAGCAAGTCCCAGCCGATCCATCATCGCTGCCGCGTCCGCCGGCTCTTCACTGGAGCCGATCTTTGCGCCGAAGCGGATGCTTTCTTCGAGCGTCTCGGCGATGGTCATCCGGGGGTTCAACGACACGGACGGGTCCTGGAAGATCATCTGCACCCGGCCGAGGAGGCCGGTGCGGCGACCGCTTCTCGAAGCGTCGAATTCGCTGGCACCGATCCGGATCCTGCCCGCAAGCGCCGTATCGAGGCCGGCGATGATGCGGCCGAAGGTCGTCTTGCCGCTTCCGCTCTCGCCGACAATGCCGGTGATCGTGCCGCGAGGCAGTCGAAGGCCGACGTCATTCAAGCCGAACTTCGGTTTGCGCCGGCCAATACCCCAGGCGAAGCCTAGCGGCCCAAACTGTTTCGAAACATTGTCGGCGACGAGGTACATCGGCGTCGGGTCGCCACCGATCGCGTGGACAGTCCGACCGCTTTCCTCACCGGCACTGGTGGTCGCAGCTGGGATCCTCAGCCTGGGAACGGCGGCGAGTAGCTTCTTCGTGTATTCGTGATTTGGCCGATCGAGGATGGCAGCTGTGAAATTCGTTTCGACCACTAGGCCCTTGCGCATGACGAGAACCCGGTCGGTGATCTCGGAGATCACACCCATGTCGTGCGTGACAAGGATGACGGAGACACCGGTTTCGTCGACAAGAGTCCTGAGAAGTTCAAGCACCTGCTTCTGCACCGTCGCATCAAGCGCCGAGGTCGGCTCGTCGGCGATGATGATGTCGGGCGAGCCTGCAAGCGCAATGGCGATGACGATGCGCTGCCTTTGGCCTCCGGAGAACTGGTGCGGGTAGTTGCGGTACCGCCGCTCGGGTTCGGGAATGCCGACACGCGCAAGCAGATCGATCGCGCGGGCGCGGGCTTCGCGTCTCGAAAGGGACCTGTCGACCGCAAGGCAGGTTTCCTGAACTTGCGCACCGACGCTCATCAACGGATCGAGCGAGGCGGTGTGATCCTGGAAGATCGCCGATATCCGCCGCCCGCGAAGGGCTTCTCGCTCGCCGACCGTCATGGCGTCCAACGCCTTGCCGTCGAAGGTGATCGTTCCGGACGTCTGGTGGAACTCAGGCGAAAGCAGGCCAAGGATGGCATTGCCGACGGTCGACTTTCCAGCTCCAGACTCGCCGATAATGCCGAGGATCTCGCCGCGTCCGAGTTCAAAACTCACGTCCGACAGGATTGTCGTCGGGCCGTCTCCCGAAACATGGCGAAGGCCAAGGTTCTGCACCCGCAGCAGGGGTCTGTTCATCTGTTCCACTGTCATCGCGAATGGTTCCTTGGATCGAGGCTGCGTCGAACGTCTTCGCCGACGAGATTGATGCTTGCGATCAGGCCGAAGAGGGCGAGGCCCGGGAACAGGCTGATCCAGTATTGGCCGGTCAGAAGGTACTGGAACCCGCTCGCGACCGCGGAGCCGAGCGAGGGCTTGTCGATCGGAACGCCCAAACCCAGGAAGGAGAGAGTGGCCTCGAGTGCAACGGCATGGCCGACCTCGATCGGGATCAAGGTAACGGCGGGCGCGATGCTGTTCGGAAGCAAGTGCCGAAAGATGATCCGGGATGTCGGCAGCCGCATCAATCGGGCGGCATCCGTGTAGGGCTTGTTGGCCTCGCTCAAGGCCACACCGCGCGCGATCCGCGCATAGGTCGCCCATTGGGCGATGATCAACGCCAGGATGATCCGGTCTATGCCCGGCCCGAGCGTGACGATCGCGATGAGCGCAATCAGGATCGTCGGCAGGCTGAGCTGCAGGTCGACGAGGCGCATGATCGCGACATCGACCCACTTCCCGAAATACGCCGCGCTGACACCGGCCGTCAGACCGATCAATGCGGCGATCGCCGCACTCGTCACCGACACCACCAGGCTGATGCGCAGACCATAGAGGATGGTGCTGACGATATCCCGGCCGAGCCCGTCCGTTCCGAGCAGGTAGAGATAACCGCCGCTGCCGGGCGTGCCGGGCCGAGAGGATGCTTCCCAGCCATAGATCTGCAGCGGATCGTAGGGGTTTTGAGGTGCGATGACGGGGGCTGCAATGGCAAGCAGAATGTAGCTCGCGAGCAGGACCTTGGACGCAGTCAGGGCCGGTCCATGCGGACGCTTTTGAAGCGCCCTCAAAATCTGGGCTTTCATGACGGGGTCACCTTTCATGAAGACAGGCGCACGCGCGGATCGAGCACGGCATACAAGAGGTCGACGAGGGCATTCAGCGCGACGAACGCGACCGAGATGAAGGTCAGTGTCGCCATTACCACCGGCCGGTCGAGAAGCTGGATGGAGTCGATCAAGAGCTTGCCGACGCCTGGCCATGAGAAGATCGATTCCACGACTACGGCAAAGGCGAGCATGCCGCCGAACTGCAGGCCGATGATCGTCACGATCGGCACGCTGATGTTCGGAAGGGTGTGCCGGAACAGGATCCTTTCCGGGGAAAGCCCCTTGGCGCGGCAAAACCGCGTATAGTCCAGGCTCTCGACTTCGATCGTGCCCGATCGCGAAAGACGGGCGATGAGCGCGATGTTCGGTATCGCCAGCGCCAGTGCGGGAAGCACGAGGTGCCACAGCCCGTTGCCGGTGAAGACACTCCATTCCTGCCCCAGGAAACTTGCGGTCGAGCCTCTGCCACCGGACGGGAACCAGCCAGTCAGGATGGCGCCGACGAGGATCAGCATCATCGCCAGCCAGAAGGAGGGAATGCTCAGCGCCGACACGCTCGCCTTGAGCACGGTCCGATCGAACAGGGTTCCGTTCCGTCGGCCGGCAACGAGGCCAAGTCCCGTTCCAAGTGGCGCCGCTATCAGCATGGCGACAGAGGCCAGTTCCAGCGTCGCCGGCAGCCTGGCTATAACCAGCTCGAAGGCCGGCAGATGATAGATGTAGGAGGTACCGAAGTTTCCCCTGATGACGTTGCCGACGAAGAGGAGATACTGCCGCCAGATCGGCTGATCCAGTCCGAGCGCGATTGTCGCCTGCCGGATATCTTCTGGCGTGGCGGTTTCGATGTTGACGACGTTGAAGACCGGATTGCCGACGCTGTGGATGCCGATAAAGCCGATCAACGACATGGCGATGAGTAGAGGCAAGGCTTGCGACAGCCTTCCGAGTGCAACTGAAATCAGTCCCATGACCGCTTACTCCATCGCCGCAAGCGTCTGCATCGCGGTCGTCCAGCCGCGGGGATGCATCACATAGGAGCCGATCCGCGGGCCGTAACCGACGATGTGATGAAAATGGTAGAGCGGTATGATCGGCTGGTCTGCCATCACGAGTTCCGTCGCTTGCGCCAGCGCCTGATTCCGGTCCGGCCCCACCTCAATGCTTTCCGCCTTTGCGAGCATCGCGTCGAAGCCTTCGTTGCGATACTTCCCGAAGTTCAGGGCACCGGTTCCGCGCTCGGGGTTGGGCGATGCCAGCAGGGTATGGAGGATGATGTCGGCCGCCTCGCCGGATGTGCCGCCGTACCAGACGGCGTAGTCGCCGGCGGCCCGTTTGGTATTGAAGACCGAGAACGGGGCGGCTGATGGCTGGGCGTTTACGCCAATGCGGGCCCAGCTTTGCGCGACGGCTTGGAGGCTCTCGGCGTCACCGGGGTAGCGTCCGGCAGGCCCGGCAAGAACGAGGTTGAATCCATCGGGGAAGCCGGCCTTCGAAAGAAGCGATTTTGCCTCGTCATAGTTGGGCGTCCCGGGCACCAGATTTGCCGAGGTGCCCGGAAGGCCGTTCGGAAAGACCTGAGCCGCGGCCGTGCCATAACCCGCGAGGATCTTGTCGACGAGAATGCCCCGATCCGTCGCCATCGCAAGTGCACGGCGAACCAGACGGTCTTTGAAAGGATTGCCGATCGGTTGGCCCGACTTGTCCGTCACGCCCGGAAGTGTCTCGCGCGACACGTCGAATTGCACGAAGTTGACGCGTGCCGCACCAACGCTCGCGATTCTGGCGCCGCGCTCTTTCAACGAGGCGACGTCGCGCGCCGGAATGGCATCCGCCACATCGACCTCTCCTGTGCTAAGCGCCGCAACCCGGGCGGCGGGGCTCTCGATGACCCGGAAAGCAACTTTCGACCAGGCGGGCTTGCCGCCCCAGTAGGCGTCGTTCCGTGCGAGTTCCAGGTTCTCGCCGGAACTCCAGCTCTCGAACCGATAAGGTCCGGTACCGACGGGAGAGCGACCGGCGTTGAGGTCCTCCGTCGTCTCGAATCCCTCAGAGGGCCGGTTCATCACAAAAATGGAGGAGAAGAATAGTGGCAGATTGGGGACGGCACCGTTGGTCTCGATGACGACGGTGAGGGGATCGGACGCCGAGACCGACTTGATGCCACTCACATAGGAGCGAAAGCCGCCGCTTGGTGGTTTGAGGAAATCGCGGATGCGCTCGATCGTGTAGACGACGTCGTCCGCGGTGAACGCTGAACCGTCATGAAAGCGGACGTTGTCGCGGAGCTTGAACTCCCATTGCGCGTCGGACAGTGGCCGCCAGGAGGTGGCAAGGCCGGGCTTCAACTCGAGATTTTCGTCCTGATAAACGAGGCGCTCGTAGATATGGGAGAGCAACGAAGTGTTTTCATTGAGGTTGGCGTATTGGGGATCGAGCGTCATCAGCTTGTACGACGTGGCGATACGCAACTCGCCTCGTTCCTGTGCCTGCGCAGAATCTGCGGCACCCCAGAACGAGGCTGAAATCAAGAATGTGGACAGCAGGCATGCGCGAAATGGGTTTCCCAGTTTCATTTGAAGTTCCTTTTTCTAAGTTCTTGGTAGAGTCGAAACGCCGCGGCGGAGTGGTCTCCGACGCGCGGCTTCCCAGATGAAATGCGTGCTATGGCGCGGTCGCGCGTGAGTGCGAGCCCGGAATCCTGCGTGCTCTACCGTTGCCTGTTCAGCCGCTAAACCTCGGATTGGATTTCGGGCGTCGACAGGCAATTCGGTCCGCTCGCGACTGAGGCGATATCGATCTTCAGAAGGTCGGCGATGACGAAGCGGATTTGCGGCCAAGGCTCCCCTTGGCTTGTGGGGGAGGGTTGCCATTTGGTAATGGCGGCATGGAGTTTGGCGGCAGCGCCTGCGGCCGACATCGCCGGTGTCTCCCACAAGGTTTCCGCGGCCTGCTCCTCCGCGATGGATGCACGGTCTTCAGCTTCGATGGCCTCGCTGTAGGTTCGCGAACCTGCGGCTTCCTCAAGCGGTGGTGGCAAAACAACCGGAAAGAGCGCTCTTTCGAGCCGCTGCTGGCGCAAGCTCGCTTCGCTTAAACATTGCCAGGTGTCGCACCATTGATGCCAAACCGCGAGCGCGGGATCGTCGTTGCACGCATCGGAAGGTAGGTTCTTCGTCGCGGCAAGTTCTTGATATGTGGGTAAAGATGCCGCCACGAAGGAATGAAAATCTCCCCGGGTGACCGTAGACAAAGTTCTGCTATTGTCGGAATCAGCCATGATCCGAGCTCCCTACAGCTTGGTTTGTGGTGAGATCGAGCAGGTGTTCCCGCACCTGTTCGATCGTCGGGTGCAATTGTTCCTACAAAATGTCGGAAGTCAATCAGAAAGTTTGCCTTGAATAACGATATTCTTACGATGGAGCAGTGCCGTGGGGCGCGAGCTATGTTGGGTTGGAGCCAAGCAGCGCTCGCCAAAGCGGCCAGCGTGTCTCGCCAGACTGTTGCGGATTTTGAACGGGGAGCCCACGTGCCCATTAGCAATAATCTTGCGAGCATCGTCGCTGCGTTCAAAAAGGCAGGAATCGAGTTCATCCCTGAAAATGGCGGCGGCGTAGGCGTTCGTTTCAAGAAGTAGTGGCAGGCTGGGCTACTCCGAACTGGTCACCGTTCTTCGCAGTCCCAGCACGCCGGCAGCACCCTAGGTGCCTTGATCAGCAAATTGGCTCCATCCGGCGCGCGGTTTTCCTGATCCGTCCGCCGGGCATATTTTGTCGTGCACAATTGCGTGAGTGGGCTATGAATTTCCATAGCCCCTGTCATCAATACCGCGTCTGTGAAGTCGAACGCTCAGACGCCGGGCCTCTTCTTGCACAAGTGAGGGGAGGCCCTTTTCAATTCGAACAAGATCGAGCGCTGCATGTGTCGGGTGCCGCTTGGAGTCAACTTGTGGTGAAAACCTGCTGCTTAGGACCCGCCACAGACTCCTGCTTTGGGTGGAGGGCGGAAGTTCACTGCGATGGCGATGAGCGTCTGCGGTGCGGACTACGCGGTCGTCGCCAAGCCGATTGCCGAATGACGTGTTCGGGGCCGATGGCCGACCGTCCGCTGCCAGGACACCCAACACGAAAAGCGGACATCTGAGCTCTTGCCGCCGAGGTCTGGCATTGGCCGATACTGTTCTCTAATGGGGCAAGGGCGGCGGCTCGGTTATGAGCGTGTCGACGTTTTCGTGAAATGCGCGGGTATCAAGCAGGATTGCGGAGCGGCCATGGACGATGTCCGTGACCGCTCCATCTTCGGTCGTCATGACTGTGCAATGTCAGTCGACGTCGAGACGGCCCTCCATTCGGTGAGGATGGCAGCATCGGCCGCGTGCTTCGCCTCAATGGCCATGACGGTGTCGCTGCCGAGCGGGAGGCGCACCGGTGGATTGGGAGCATCGGCAAATTCCACGATAACCCGCGCCAACTTGTCAGGATCGCCCGGCTGCGCGTGATTGAGGCTTGTTGCGCGCGTTCTAACAGTGCCCGCCGTTTCCGCATAGTCGGCGATCACGTTCGCGCTCACTGACAGCGAGCTGGAATCGAGGAAGTCCGTGCGGAAATACCCCGGCTCGATCACGGTCACATGGATCCCGAGCGGAGCGAGTTCGGCGTGCAGAGACTCCGACAGTCCTTCGACAGCGAATTTCGTGGAGCAGTAGACGCCGAACCCTGGGCCGCTGCGATATCCGCCGATGGACGAGATATTGAGAATGCGCCCCGAGCGCTGTGCCCGCATATGCGGCAGAACCGCCCGTGTCACCGCGAGAAGTCCGAAGACGTTTGTGCGATAGAGCCGCTCGACTTCCGCCGCGGTCGCTTCCTCGACAGCACCGAGCAGCCCGAAACCGGCATTGTTGAGCAGAACGTCAATCCGCCCGAAACGTTCGACGGCGGCATTGGCAGCGGCCTTCGCCTGCTCCCCATCAGTCACGTCGAGCACAATGGGGAGAAGATTGGGATGGTCACCCAGCCGTTCCGTCACCGTCCTGGGATTGCGTGCTGTCGCGACAACGTTGTCGCCCTGCGCGAGCGCGAGTTCGGCAATGCGCGCGCCAAACCCGCGCGATGCGCCAGTGATGAACCAGGTTTTCATGGATCTTTCCTTTCCGTCAGTTTGTCCCGGTCGCTGGTGCGACACGAGTCCAGAGTTCGTTGAATTCGATTGCGTCGAAGAAGGCTGATGCGCGGATGATCTGCCCGGCTCGCATGTCGAGGAACCAGGCATAGGTGTTGACGTAGGGCCTGCCATCACGGGCCACGCCTCGCGCGTCGAAGAAGGCGACGACCGTGTCGCCATCGGCGTAGAGGCTGCGGATCGTAGGCTTCAGGGGAGACTGCATCCGCGCGTTGAATGGCCGGATGACCTCGCGCATGAAATCCTCCTTGGTCGGATAGGTCTTCGAGGCGATCGAAAGACCCTCGATCGTCCAGCGTGCGTCGACGGCGAGCAGATCGTACGGACTGCCCGTGCCGGCGCGCCAGGCATCGAAACTCGACTGGATGGCCGCCTTGTTTCTGCCCTCTGTTTCCGATGACCCCTGCGCGTTCGCCTCGGGCTGGATCGCGACGAGCGCCAGTGCGGTTGCCGCGACGCCCAATGCCGCGCCAAATACCTGGCGGGTCCGGGATTTAAGGTTGGCAAGCATGGTGGGGTTCCTTTGAAGAGCACCGGAAGGGCGGCATCCCTTGTGGGTGCCGCCGGCCGAAGAAGGGGTCAGATTCGGTTTTCCCAGGCTTGGAGCTGGTGCTGCTTCAGCATATCCTCGATGACCTTCGGCACGACATTGCGGAACTTGCCTTCGTCGGACGGCACGATCTCGATCATGCGCTCGATCATCTCGGTCGGGTCCATCTTGCCCTCGGGCGTGGCGAAGAAGTCGTCGAAGCCCTTGCGCAATTCGGCACGCTTGGTGAAGTTGACCTCGTCATCGAGCCAGCGGAAAGGATTATCCGCCATCGTCTCGTTGTAGCCGGTGTAATAGGCACCCGGATTGATGGTCTGGACCTTGATCCCGTAGGCGGCCAGTTCCTGCTGCATCGCCTCTGCGAAGGCTTCCAGCGCATGCTTGGTCGAGACATAGGTGCCCCAGTTGGCCGGGGTGAACAGACCGCCCATGGACGAGGTGAAGACGACCTTGCCCTTTACGCCATCGCGCACCCAGCGCTGGACAACACCCTGCGTCAGTTGCAGCGGCAGGAAGACGTTGACCTCGTAGTTCTTGCGGACGAGATCGAGCGGGATCTCCCAGACCGGTCCGGCTTCGCCCATGCCGGCGTTGTTCCACAGGACATCGAAGTCCCACTTTTGTGCCTGCTTGATGTCATAGGGATCGGTGAGATCGAGCCGCTCGACGCGGATCTTGTCCGAGAGGCCGAGGGCGGCGACTTCCTCGCGCAGAGGCGTCACCTGCGAGGAGACGTGTGCGGTGGCGATGATGTTGTGGCCGTTCTTCGCCATGCCGATAGCAGCGGCCTTGCCGAAGCCAGAGCCAGCGCCGGTGATGAGGATGGTCTTGGTGGTCATGATAGGATTCCTTTCGAGGTTTCTAGGTGGATGTTCGTTGATGTGATGAGGATTGGAGGTCAGTTGCCGAGTGCTGCCGCGGCAGCTTCGGCGACGTCGAGGTCCTGAGCGACCGCGCCGCCCGAGATGCCGACCGCGCCGATCAACTTGCCCTCGGCGTTCCGGATCGGGATGCCGCCAGCGAAGACGACGAGGCCGCCGTTGCTGTTCTCAAGGCTGGGCGAGGTGCCGCCAGGCTTGCAGAACTCGCCGATGTCTTCGGTCCGCATGCCGAACAGGGCTGCGGTGCGGGCCTTGCCGATGGCGATGTCAATAGAGCCCAGAACCGCGCCGTCCATCCGGCTGAACGCCTTCAGCTGAGCTGCGGTATCGAACACCGCGATGTTCATGGAAACGCCGATCTGCGTGGCCCGAGCCTCGCTGGCGGCGATGACCGCGTGGGCCTGGTCGTTGGTTATCATTGTCGTGTCTCCTGCCTTTGAGCATCGAACCGGAAGCAATCTCCCGTTTCGATAAGACAGGTATAGACGGTCGCAGTGCGGGGTTATTTCCACTTCTTGCGGGGTGATGCGCAGATCTTGCGCTGTTGCAAATCCTGCGTCGCAGAGGCCTCGAAAAGCGTGATCAGCGTCGGTGCAGTTCCCGGTACTGGCCGGGGGTCACTCCGGTGACCTTGCGGAAGACGCGGATAAAGTTCGCCTGCGATCCGAAGCCGGTATCGAGTGCGATTTCGACCAGCGAGGAGTGATCGAGCGCCAGTTTTTCCCGCGCCGCCTGGACGCGGCGATCGGTGACATAGCGGTTCGGCGTCAGCCCGGTCGCGTCGCGGAAGAGACGCGAGAAGTGAAAGGGACTGAGGCAGGCTTCGGCGGCGAGATCGTCAAGCGAGATGTCAGCCCCGATCCGGGCCTCGATGAAATCCAGCACGCGCTTCAGCCGTTTCGGATCGAGCGACGGCGCTTTCGGCGGCGGCTGCCAGCGGTCGACTGCATAATTGCCCAGAAGATGCGCCGCCAGCGCGGTCTGCATGCCGTCGACGAACAATCGGTCGGTCGGCTGCATGCCCCGTCCAAGCAGGCTGCGAAACGCCGAGCCGATCTGGTGCAGCATGGGATCGGCAAGTCCGCCCGCATAGGCGAGTTCCGCTTTGGCCGGATCGATCTCGTAGTCCGCCAGCGCGCTCCGCTCGATCAACGTGGGCGGCAGATAGAGATGCAGGCATTCCATTGATCCGCTGAGCTCGATTTTGCTTTCCTCGGTCCCGATCGGGACGATCCAGCTCATTCCGGGCTGTGCAAGCACGTCCTGCGTCTGACCGTTACCGGTGCGGCTGACGCCTGCGCGACCGGAGAGCATCAGCACGACCTCCGTGCATTCAGGTGTGAGCGCGTTCTGCGGACCAGTCTTGAGGAGACGATGTTCGACACGCAAGCCGGGCCACTCGGCTGCATCGCTGAGGCGCTGGCTTGTCTGGTATTTCAGGTCCCCGTGCGCATGCAGCGTCATGATGTCGAACCTCCCGCACTTTCTAATGCGGCAACAATCAGAGCATTGCAAGATTACTGCCGCCTGGTGGAGAAGCACGAGGTTCCGGGCATCTCGACTGGATCCGGTCATCTTGGCATCTGGAGCGGGCTTGCGTTCGGCCAGGCATAGGTATCCGATCTCGATTTCAGGGTGAATCCCACCAGCATATTTCAGTCTCCGTCAGTTGGAGGTTGGAAGCTTCGACGAAGCACAGGGCGTATCGACGCTCGAGCGGCTCGGCGAAGATCGGTAGAAGACAAGCATTTACCAACTCGCCAGACAGTCAGGCCGAGGCCCGCGACCTGGAAAAGCTCCACCCATCCGGAAATCATTTCCGCTTTTTGGCCCTTTCCGGACGCGGCCGCTGGCGAAGCAGACCGACGGTTCTCGACCGAAACGGGGCCCCAGACAGTCGCCCAGGTTAACTGCGGCGAAGGCCGGCTCGGACGCCAATCCGGTCCTTCAAGTTGTCGCCGTCAGCGGCACAGGTGGGTGGAAAAGCGTCATTGCCAGCAGACAAGATCAATGGCACAAGCGCATCGGTTTCCGGATGTTCACGCCGCTTCTCCGCAGCGGTTGTCGGTGCGGCTACCAGGGTCTGGTCTTCACCGCCATCCAATTCCGTGTCCCAATATGCGCCGCGGCCATGCTTGGGCACGGGCGGACGGATTTGTCCGGCCAGCGCTAGGCATTGAAGACGAAGCGGGTTCCCGTGAACGACCGCAGCAACTTTTCTGGCATCTCAGCCTTAAATATCTCGTAGAACGGTTCGCCGGTACAATGCAGGGGGATCACGTAGTCTGGATCGATCTCCTTCAGAGCGGCAACGCTTTGGCGCACGTACTCCACCGGGTAGGGTGCAAGGTGGAAACCGCCAATCACAGCGTGGACCTTGCTGATGCCCGAGACCGCCTGGGCGCGCTTGATCGCATTGACGACCCCGCGATGACTGCACGAGGTCAACACGACTAGGCCGCGACCCCTCAGCTTGAAGCCAGTCGTCAGCTCGTGGCGGAACTGGTCGGGGATGACGCCCTGCTGACGCTCGGCTTCGCTGAACTGTTCCGGGTAGCACCCAATGCCGGTCTGCACGCCGATCTTCATGACGCTCGGCGACAGCACTCTTTCGAAACTCGCGAGGTTGATTTGACCAGTGGTAAAGGCTTGGTCGGCGACAAGCGTCGGCACTTCGGCGAAGATCACCGTCACGTCCGCCCCCGCAAGCGCTTTACGGTCGAGAGCGCCGAAATTGCCTTTCAAGGGTGGCGCGGTCCACGTGCGGGCACAGAAGCACTCTTCGCCGCCTACATAGAGCGGCAGTTTCGGTTTCAGCTTCCCCCTGTTCTGGTGCACGAAGCCGACCAGCCCGCCGAAGTGGTCGTAGTGGCCGTGGCTCAACGCCAGGGCGTCGAGAGCGGCAGGATCAACGCCTAACAGCTCTGAATTGTTGAGCAGGGTCTCGGACGTGAAGCCGAAGTCCACGAGCACGTTTCGGACTTCGCTACCGCGCTGCGATTCCGCGTGCAAAGACAGGCCGAATTCGCTGATGATCGCCTTCTGCGGCGGCTGATCGCTTAGAGGCCATCCAAAGCGCTGAATTTCGACGCTGTCGGCCTTCAGGCTCGGCGCGACCGCGATTTGGTAGCTGTCGACAACAACCCGGACCGCTACGCGGTCGACTTCCGGAATCGGGCCGTTGATTCCTTGCGCCCATGTTGGTCTCGCGTCGCCGAGCAATGAAACCAACAGCGCATTGAACATGACCGCGCCGCCACCGCAAACCACATCCCGCCGATGCACAATTGTGCCGTCCTGGTCGTTGGTCATCGCGCCAAACCCCCCTATGACTGCATCCGAAGAACGGTGTGCATCCAGGCGAATCAGGTCACGAGGAGCTCTCGACGCGTTAATCTGGGCAGGTATCGCTCCGGTACGCGAAATTCCGCGATAGGAAGGCGCGGGGGCTGCAGCGCTCACCCCTTCAACTCTCGCTTGAGCTCGTCAAGGAACCGCCAGTCAGTGCCCTCAGCGATGAGCCGCTTCGGCTCGGATTTGATCATGCCAGCCTCGTGCAGCCGGAGCGCGTAGAACCGCATCGTGTCCTCGGGGTCGTACTCGCGCCAAGCCCGGTACTGGATCTCACTGAGCGTCTGCAGCGCGTAGTCGAAACGAGAGAACCCCATGCCGGCAAGCTGCCGTGCGACGAGGCTCGGCTCCTCGGCGCAGTAATCAGCAGCCTTGAGGAGGGCGCGCAAATAGCGTTTGGTGGCGACGGGATGGCTCTGAACGAAATCCCTGCCGCCATAAAGCGCGCAGCAAAGATACTGTGACCATGGCTTGTCCCGGAGCGTGCTGATGATCACTCGACCGAGCTTGCGGGCTCTCAGCTCCTGAGGTTCCGGTGGGAATGCGAGGAAAGCATCGACCTTTTCCTCGGCGAAGAGCTTCATTGGGTTGCCCTCGGGGCTCGTGACCCAGGTGAAATCCCTTTGCGGGTCAAGCCCGACATACGCAGCCATGATCGCCAGATAGTGGTGCCCGTCAGAGTTCAGCTCCTGGATGGCGACACTCCTGCCGCGCAAGTCGCTAATGGTCCGGACAGGTTCATGAGCGAATAGTTCGTAGCAGCCAGAGTGGATACCGGCCAACGCTGTGATCGGCAAACCGCTGTCCAGGTAGTAAGCCAGCGTTCCCGCGAACGTGCTGGCGAAATGCACTTCGCCACGGGCCACGAGTTGTGGGACGGTAAAGGACTCGGAGGTCCGCACGTACTGGATTTCGTTGAACCCCTCCGCGCGTAGTAGTTCCCGGGCTACCAAAGTCGGCGCGAGGCAGATGTTCGAGTAATAGGCGAGCCGGATTGTCGTGGTCTCGGGCGGCCCCTCATCGGCGAAGCCCGGCCGGCCGATCAGCCCGACGGCAGCGGCGGCGGCCGCAGATGCCATGAAGCGCCGTCTATCTAATATGATACCCGACATTGTCCCCCCTTTCGTGTGGGGACAGACTCTGCGATTCTTTGGACGGCCCTCACAAGAACGCCCCTGCATTCGCCGGTCGCGTGCAAGAGACTTATCCGTGCACGCGACCTCAATTATTTAAGCACTTTCGTGGCCATTTTTGAAGACGTAAGCCTTGATTACTCACCGGCCATGGTCCACTTTCTGAGTTCGGACGAACGTTGCAAGTTACTGCGAACAGTCCTGCATGTTGCTTGGCAGTCAATCAAGAGCATGACTCCAACGATTTCTAAAAGTTATACGTGTACTTAATTTGAGAATGTACACTTAATTTGTTATGCGTACTTAACCTGAAAACGGCGGCTATGGCGGTTACATTCTGATCACGGCTTGCGCCATTGCTCTGAATGCTCGTCAATTGCATCACGCATCGCCACGGCCATCGAAAGAGCACTCTCGGTGTGGCCGGCGCCCGCCTTCGGTCCAACGGTGAACTCCGCGCGAGAGCGATCGGATCGTGTCCCGACAAGCGGGTGTAGGTCGGCGGTAGCGAGCCGCTCGCGGTGCGAGCGATCGCGCCTCCACCGCTCGCGAGCTATCTCGATGGCGCGGAGAGAGCGTTCTTTCGCTTCCGTGCACCGAGCCGCAGGCTTCAGCCTCGCGCGCCAATCCGCGGCACTATGTGTTATCATTCGCCATCCATTTAAACCGCTTGAGGCTGTACCCGTTCTGCAAGGTCAGAGGCGTCCATGGGTACGTTCTCGGTGCCACGTTGGCCAGCATTTGGAAGGGAGGGACCCATGCATACCCTATGCCCTGGACGGTTCAGCAGACGGAGGTTCCTGAGTGGGATGACGCTGGCGGGGACTGCGGGGCTCCTGGGCTGGTACCCCAGGCGAGCCGCTGCGGAGCCACCGCCTGAGACGACCCGGATCCGGCTCGTCAGGATCCCCAGCATCTGTCAGGCTCCCCAGTATGTAGCCGAAGAGCTGCTGCGCAGCGAAGGGTTCACCGATGTGCAGTACCTCCAAAGAGGGGGGACCGCAGACATCGCGCCGGCCCTCGCCTCCGGTGAAGCCGACATCAATGGGCATTTCGCCGCCCCGCTCCTTCTCCGCCTGGAGGCGGGGGATCCCATCGTCATCCTGGCAGGACTCCACGTCGGCTGCTTTGAGCTGTTCGGGACCGATCGCGTCCAGGCGATCCGCGACCTCAAGGGCAAGACCGTGGCCGTACCAACGCTGGATTCCAGCCGTTTCGTCTTTCTCGCCACCATCACGGCTTATGTGGGCCTGGACCTCCACAAGGACATACACTTCGTCACGTATCCGGGACCCGAGTCCATCCGGCTCCTAAGTGAGGGGAAGATCGATGCCTACCTAGGCTTTCCCCCCGAACCGCAGGAGATGCGGGAGCAGCGGATCGGCCATGTGGTGATTAGCAGCATCGTGGACCGACCCTGGTCGCAATACTTCTGCTGCATGATGGCTGGGAACCGGGAGTTCGTCCGCACGAATCCGGTGGCCACCAAACGCGCCCTCCGCGCCATCTTGAAAGCGGCGGATTTCTGCGCCAGCGAGCCCGAGCAATCCGCGCAGTTCATGGTGGACCAGGGCTATACTGAGCGCTATGACCATGCCCTCCAGGTCGTGAAGGCGCTTCCCTATCAGTGGCGTGAGTATAGCGCTGAGGACACCCTGCGCTTCTACGCCCTGCGCCTCCACGAAGTCGGGATGCTCAAGAGCACACCCCAGAAGCTCCTGGCTGAGGGCACCGACTGGCGTTTCCTCAACGAACTGAAGAGGGAGTTGAAGGGATAGGAGTTCGTCGTGCTCTGCCGCCAGGTGGGCCTCCTTGCCGGCGGCACTGCCGAAGGCACGACCGCAGCTACCAGCCATTGGTCGTTCGATCTGACTTATGCCGCGATAGGTGAGCGGCCTGGGCTCATGATCGTCATCATGACGGTCCAAGCCACCGGACAATTTCGTAAGCTGGCATCGGGCGGTGGAAGCCCTTCAGGGTCAAGTCGCCAACAGGACTGGATTCGACCAATGGCTCGACGGCGCCGAAGACGCGTTGGCTGACGAGAATCTGACGAGGTTTGGCCTCCTCGCACAGTCGGGCCGCATGGTTCGGGACGGAACCGATGACCGCATAATCCGAGCGCTGGTCGAAGCCAATCTTTCCGATGGTTGCATGACCCCGCGCAATGCCGATTCCGAAACCGAGCAAATAGCCCCGCTTGCGCCATCGCTCTGAATGCTCGTCAATTGCGTCACGCATCGCCACGGCCATTGAAACAGCTCTCTCGGTATGGCCGGCGCAGGGCAGGGGGTCGTTGAAAATCACAACGATGCCATCGCCCACGAACCGCTCCAACGTCCCTCCGTGGCGGGTGATTTGTTCACCGAGACAGGAATGGTACTCGCCAAGAACGGTCATCACCTCTTCAGGCTCGGCAGTCTCGGCAAATGCTGTAAAGCCGCGCAGATCGCAGAAAACGACCGTAACCTCGCGGCGGTGGCTTTGGAGGAGCGCGTCGCCATTGCCGGCCGCAACAATGAGATCGGCAACCTGAGCAGGCAGATACCGTCGGAGCCGAGCCATCCGCTCGATCTCAGTGACCTGCTCCGCCACTTTCTGTTCAAGGGATTGGTTCCATGCTGCCAATTGGGTCGCCTGGTCTTGAAGGCTCCGCGCCTGGGCTTCGACGGTGTCGTGAAGCGCCTTCTGCCGCAGCATCGATCGGACGCGCGCCAGCAGCGCCTTGTGCTCGAACGGCTTGGTCAGATAGTCGTCGCCGCCAGCGTCCAACCCCTCGACGACATCTCGCGTATCGGCTTTCGCAGTCACGAGAATGACCGGGATCGATCGCAGCGAAATGTCCTGCTTGAGCAGGCGCACGACGCTGATGCCGTCCAGCTTCGGCATCATGATGTCGAGAAGGATGAGATCAGGCTTGAGGTCGCGTGCTTTTGCAAGACCCTCTTCGCCGTCCGCGGCGGTCACCACTTCATAGCCATTCGCCTCGAGGCGCATGCGCAGGATTTCGAGATTTTCCGGCGTGTCGTCGACGGCGAGAATGCGGGGCGGATCGTGCATGGCGCAGCCTCCCTCAGGCCAGGAGTTCCCGGACCTTTGCCAGCAGTTGGCGCGGGCTGAATGGCTTGGCGATGTAGCCGTCACATCCTGCAGCCAGGGCTTTCGCCTCATCCCCCGACAACGCGTAGGAGGTGACGGCAATGATCGGAATGTGCCGGAGCGCCGGGTCGGACTTTATGTGGCGAGTCGCTTCATACCCATCCATCACCGGTAGCTGGATGTCCATAAGGATCAAGTCCGGCTTCTGCGCCGCCGCAACCGCCACGCCGGCGGCACCATCCGTGGCCTCGATCAGTTCATATTCGGTGGTCGCGATGAGATCGCGCACGATCTGGCGATTGTCTTCGGTGTCTTCCACCATCAGGATTCTTTTGCTCATGCCGCTTGAACGTGCTCCTCTGCGTCGATTGGTATCGTCATTCGGAACGTCGCACCGGAACCGGGCACCGACTCCACGGTTATTGTTCCGCCGTGCATTTCGACAAAGCGTTTCGAGATAGCCAGACCGAGACCCGTGCCGCCTTTCTGCCGGGTGCTGCTGTTGTCAACCTGCTGGAATTCCTCGAAGATGAGCGCCTGGTCTTTAGGCTCGATGCCTGGGCCGGTGTCCCGCACTACGATCTCGAAGTGGCCGTCGGCCGCGTTGGCCAGAATGTCGACAGAGCCCGATTCCGTGAACTTGATGGCGTTGCCGGCGATATTGAGCAGGACCTGGGTTAGACGGCGCTCGTCGCCGCGGCCGGTCGGAAGGTCGTTCGCAACTGTCGTAGTGAACGCCAGGCCCTTTTCCCGCGCCAGCGGTTCGACCGCGGCGGCGGTAGTTCGAACGATCTGCCCAAGGGAATAATCCTCAAAGGCCAGTGTCAGCTGGCCGGATTCGATCTTCGAAAGATCCAGCACGTCGTTAATGAGACCCAGAAGATGACGGCCGTTGGCCTGCACGCGCGCCACCGTCGCTTTTGCCCTGTCCGGAAGCTCACCGTAAATACCGTCGACCAGAAGCTCGGTGAAGCCCAGAACCGAATTAAGTGGCGTCCTCAACTCGTGGCTCATATTCGCGAGGAACTGAGACTTGTGGCGGCTAGCGGCCTCAAGCTCCTGGCCCTTTTCCTCAATCTCGCGGAACAGCTTGGCGTTTTGAATGGCGAGCACCGACTGGGCGGCAAAGGTTTCCATCAGGTGAACAACCCGCTCGTCGAATTCTCCGGGTTTGCGGCGCCTGACGACGAGTGCGCCGACAATCTTGTTGGGCCTGAGCAATGGAACTATCAGGACGCCGCGATATCCAGCGTCCCGGATGATTTTCTGAACGGGAGTCGGCGTTCCTTCACCGAGTTCGGGCACTTGCACAGGTTCGCGGCGCCGTGCGGCATCACCGATCCCTGGATCATTCAGGGAGATGGGCTGTCCAGAGACGGCGGCAACGAGCTCGTCGCTCATTCCATAAGTTGCACGCGGTCGGAACTGTTGCCTGGTGCTGCTGAACACATAGATAGTACCCGCATCCGTGTCCGAGAGTTGCACGGCCTTTGCTACGATCGTCTGCAATACTGTGTCGAGATCAAGCGTCGAATTGACCGCCTTGGTGACTTCTCCGAGCGCTTCCAATTCGGCGACGGAGCGCGCGAGTTCGGCCGTGCGCGCCTGGACTTCCTGGAACAGACGCACATTCTCAATCGCGATCACCGCCTGGTCGGCAAAGGTCGTGAGCAGTTCAATCTGCTTGCGGTCGAATGGCCGAACCTCGACTCGACGGATTATCAGACTTCCGATGGCTTCGTCTTCCCGCAGAAGTGGGACAGCAAGGGTCGTCCGATGGCCAAGCCGCATGGCCATTTGTCGGCCCGCGGAGAAATCATCGCCTGCGGCGCTGAGATCGCTTACGTGCACAGTCTCCCGGTCTACAAAGGCGCGACCGGCAACCCAGTCACGGCTGATCGGCCATTTCACGAAATCAATCGGGATCGGGCCGTGGTGCGCTCTGATTGCCAGCGACTCACCGTCTTTTAGGAGTATGGCCGCATCGTAAGCGTCGCAGAGCTTTGCCGCGCTCTCGGCAACGGCATTCAGGACGGGTTGAATGTCGGTCGGGGAAGCGGCAATCGTGCGCAGGATCGCGCTCGTCGCCATCTGCTGCTCAAGCGTTTCGGTCAGTTCTCGGTTGCGGGTCTCGATTTCCCGGTACAGCCGTCCGAGTTGCGTTGAGGTCTGGTTGACATTGTCGGCAAGCGCTCCAAGCTCGTCCCGGTTGCCGACTGCAACCTGTTGGGCAAAGTCGCCGGCCGCTATCTGACGCAAACGCGCCTCGATCTTCTTGACGGGGTCGACCAGCGACCAGGAGATGACGTAGCCAAGACCCAGCGCCAACAGGATGCTGCCCACGGCGAAGGACACTACGATCAGCCGCGAGGTATCGTAGGCTCCCTCCGTCACCTCGATTGCCGTCACCATGTCAGCTTCGGCCATATTGACCAGCTGGTTCGTCAGCCGTTCGAGCCGGTCGGCCGACGGCATGATCTCATTGAGCTGGACTTTACGTGCTTCCTCTGTGCGGCCGGAGCGGACGAGCTCCGCGACGCGCATCACGCCAGCCGTAAACCGGTCATACTCGAGCCGTACCTGACCGAGCACGCCCACCTCGCTTGTGGCGACGAACTCCATGCGGTCGAGGTCGTAACCGAACTGGCTGAGCTGGCGTAGCGCCGCATCCAGCATTCGCTCGTCTTGCAGCAACAGTGCCGTGGAGATGCTGTAGAGCTGGTTGGTCGTGTCGTGCTGGACCTGGCGATAGGCTGCGATCCTGCGTTGCAGCTTGATCAGCTCGGTTGTCTGATCGTTGACCCCGCTCAGCACCTGCAACCCGACCGCCCCTAGCACGATCAGCAGTCCGACGATCGATAGGAATGCGATCAAGAGCTTGGTCTGGACGCGCACCGGCAGACGCGCAATCCCACCAATCAGCCGGCTCGCGAAACTACCGGGCTTCATCCACGAGGCTGAGAAGATCACTCCGGAACTCCTCCAAGTCGAAACTTGCGCCGATATACTGAACGCGCAAGCTGCCGCTACGATCCACGAGCGACGTCAGCAGGGTATGATCGACGTCGCCGCTCGCCGTCTTCCGCGCTATGACGCCATACCTCCGCCCCACATCATGAACGACTGCCGGATCGCCGGTAAGAAACACCCAACCCTTCACATCGGCGGCGAAAGTCTGCGCGTATTGCTTCAGCACTTCGGGCGTATCCCGCTCCGGGTCGACGGTGATCGAAACGAAGCTGATCTGCGGGCCGAATAAAGGGCCTAGCGCGTCCTTCACACGCGCCATGTTGTCGGTCAGCATCGGGCAAATGTCGGTACAGGAAGCAAAGATGAAGGCGACGGCGACCACTTTGCCGCGAAAGTCGCGGAGTGACACAGACACGCCGTCCTGCGACGTCAGGGTAAAGTCCGGCGCCGCTCCAATAGTCGGCAAGCGCTGGGCTTGCGATGCATCATGGGCTGAAATCGGCGCCGCCGGAGCCAGTAGTGCGAGGGCCAGTGCCAGCGTATGCACAGGCCAAGCGCTCATGTCTTCAACTCCCGTTTGAGCTCTTCGACGAAGCGCCAGTTTGTGCCATTGGCGATGATTTCCTTGGGACTCGACTTGATCATGCCCGTCTCCTGCATGCGCAGTGTGTAGAACCGCAGGGAGTCTTCAGGATCAAATTCCCGCCACCGGTCGTACCGGATATCCTTCAGCGTCTGGACCGCGTAGTCATACGACGGGACGAAATCGCGATCGACCATCTGCCGGGCCACCCACTGCGGATCCGACACGCAGAGGTCGGCGGCCTTGAGGATGGATCGCAAGACCCGCTTGGTCGCCACCGGGTACCTGTTCACGTAGTCCGTGGTCGCGGAGATCATGCAGCAGAAATACTGTGACCATGGGCGGTCGACGGCATTGTTGAGGATCGTGTGGCCGATCTTTTTGGCGCGCAGCTGCTGCGGCTGGGGCGGCGTGCCGAGGAATGCGTCGATCTTCCCTTGGATGAAGAGTTCCGTCGGGGTGGCGCCTTCAGTCAGGACCCACTGGATATCGTTGACGGGATCGAGCCCGACATAAGCGGACATGAGGGTCAGCCACACGTGTCGCGAATTATTGAAACCATCCACGCCAACCCTCTTGCCCCGCAGATCCGTGACGCTGCGGATGCTCTCCTTGGCGATCAGTTCGAGGCATCCCGAGTGCAACCCGGTTAGCACCTTGATCGGCACGCCGGCGTCGATCGACGCGATTTGATTCGGCGGAAAGTTCACAGAGAAATCAGTCTCACCGCGTGCGATCCACTCCGATTGGTCGACGCTTCTGTCGGCTTCTACGTAGCGAACGTCGGTGAAGCCCTCTGCGCGCATCAGTTCTCCGGCGATGTACGCGCCTGCCCAGCAGTAGGAACCACCAACCCACCGCGGCAGACGAACCGTGGTCGTTTCCAGCGGTTCCGCAGCCGCATTGGACGGGCGGACCTTGAACAACCCTGCACTTGCGGCCGCCGTCACACCGGCCAGAAAAGTGCGACGATTTTGAATGATCTGCATTGCGACCCCTCCTTCCCTTCGACGAGCGCGCCGACCACCCGCTTACGTCTTCAGCTCGCGTTTCAACTCGTTGAGGAAGCGCCAGTCCGTACCCTCGGCAATGATTTGCTGGGGGCTCGATTTGATCATGCCCGTCTCCTGCATGCGCAACGCGTAGAAGCGCACCGAGTCCTCGGCGTCGTATTCGCGCCACCTATCGTGGCCGGTCTCTTGCAGCGTTGTTAGTGCGATGTCGTAGCTCGACAGGAAGCCTCGTTCGACCAGCGCGTGCGCCGCTCCAGCGGGGTCTGACGCGCAGAAGTCCACGGACTTCAGAATGGCGCGCAGGATGCGCTTGGTCGCGGCAGGATACCTGTTAATGTAATCCGTCCTGCCCGCGACCATGCAGCAGTAATATTGCGACCAAGGTCGATCGACTCCGTTGTCGGCGATCGTGTGGCCAATCCTTTCCGCCCGGATTTTCGGGAACTCGGTGGTGCCGGCAAGGAAAGCATCGACTTTGCCGTCGATGAAATCCTGCATCGGAGAGGCGCCCAGCACCCATTCGATCTCGCGAACCGGATCGAGCCCCACATAGTTAATCATAAGGCTGAGGAAAACGTGTGGGTGGTCGTCGAAGGCCCAAATCCCGACCCGCTTGCCCCTCAGGTCGGCAATGCTGTTGACGCGGTCATTGCCCCGCAGCTCCCAGCAACCAGTGTGCACACCGGTGAGCATCTTGATGGGCGCGCCGGACTCGATGCTGCGGATATGCATCGAGGGCATATTGAAATCGAAGTCCGTGACGGCGGAGGTGAGCCACTCGGTGTTGTCGACGGTCGAGTCGCCCGACACGTATCGGACATCGGTTATCCCGTCGGCGCGCATCAGCTCGCCCGCGAGGAAGAGCGCTGCCCAGCAGTAAGGGCCATCGGTGAACCGGCCCAGACGAACGGTGGTCGTTTCCGGGGCCGGTTCCGCAGCGGCGCTGGACGGCCGGACTTTGAGCAGCTCTGCACTTACGGCCGCCGTCACACCGGCCAGAAAAGTGCGACGATTTTGAATGATCTGCATTGGGGACCTCCTTCCTTTCGAAAGAGCGCGGCGGCCACCGCTTACGTCTTCAGCTCGCGTTTCACCTCGTTGAGGAAGCGCCAATCGGTACCGTTGGCAATGATTTCTTGCGGGCTCGACTTGACCATGCCGGACTCGTGCAGCCGCAGGGCGTAAAACCGAATCGTGTCCTCGGGATCGTAGTCGCGCCATTTGCCGTAAGGCACCTCGCTCATCGTCTGCAGCGCATAATCATAGTTGTCGGTGAATCCGCCATCGACGATCTGGCGCGCGACGCGCCGCGGCTCGGCGACGCAGAGGTCTGCCGCCCTGAGAATGGCGCGCAACACGTGCTTGGTGGCGACAGGGTTGTTCCGAACGAAGTCCGCATTGCCAGCCAGCATGCAACAGAAGTACTGAGACCAGGGACGATCGATGGCACTGTTTACGACCACGTGGCCGATGTTGCGGGCGCGCAGTTCCTGGGGTTCGGGTGGAAAACCGAGGAACGCGTCGACTTTTCCTTTGATGAAAAGCTCCATGGGCCTGACGGAAGGATCGGTCACCCAGCGGATGTCCTTTTGTGGGTCAAGCCCGACATAGGCCGCCATGCTGGTCACGAACACGTGCGGCGTTGAGCCCAGGCCTTGTATGCCTACAGTTTTGCCCTTCAGGTCTGTGATGCCGCGAATGCTTTCGTCTCCGAACAGCTCGAAGCAGCCCGGATGCACGCCCGCCAGAAGGGTGATCGGGTCACCCGCATCGATCGCAAGGGCAAGTGGTGCAGCGAAGTTCAAGCTGAAATCCACATCACCGCGCGCGATCTTCTCGGATTGCTCGTAGCCTGCTTCCGCCATCACGTAGCGGATGTCAGTGAACCCCTCCAAACGCAGCAGCTCCTCGGCGACGTACTGGGGGGCGATGCAGATGCCCCTGATCTTTGCCAATCGGATGGTGCTGGTTTCCAATGGCGCCCCGGCCGCAAACGATGCTGCGCCGGTCAGACCAGCGGCGCCAGCTGCCGCTACGCTGGCCAGAAAAGAGCGGCGGCTCTGGATGATCTGCATCGGAACGCTCCCTCTCCAATAAGAAGGAAGATACCCGTCAGAATCGCGCGAAAGACTATTTCAACAGGAAGCCCACGCCGGTGAGCGGCCCAAGCTATTACGAATGTAGAGTCCGCCTGACCTCAAGCCAAAGGTCTGTATCGCTTGATCTGAAGTGCCCGCAACAATCAACAACTATACGCCTTGTCCGTACCGCTAGCGAGGGAAAAGCTCTGCCTTACTGCGAACACCAAGCGGCCAACTCGATGTTTGCAGGCGTGGCCTCGCCTTCGGTCCGACGGTGAATTCCGCGCGACGGCGATTGCGAGGAGTTCAGTATCCCGAGGGCTCAGCCGCCGCATCCGATTCAGACCTAGGTCAGAGGAAATGAAAAATGTGAATGACGGCTTCGGGTCGTTCTGTCAGGTTCAGATACCGTCGCAGTCGGGTGGAACGTTCGCGTTGACGCGCCTGGGCCTGAATGGACCAGAAGCGCCAACAACGGACGTCCAGCTTGGCGCTTTGGGGCGGATTGCGGCTGTCTCGATCCTACTTGAACTCGAACAACTCTACGATGTTGCCCGACGGATCTTCAAGCAGGATAGCACGACCGGCACCGCCGTCACTTACCTCGCCCCGGAAACTTGCACCAGCCCGGCGCAATCGCTCAATCAGCGCATCGAGTTCGCTCGTGATGATCATAAACCGGTTCCACCCGCCCGGCTTCGGATTGCCGCCGGCCTGGCCTCCGCTTCCTGCACCTGGGGCGCTGAGATAAAGCGTTAGTTCGTCGCGCACGAGCGCGGCAAATTTGCCCGGATTGTGCTTGTCGAGCTTGAAATCGAGGTTGTCTCGATAGAACGCGACCGCGTCGTCAACGCCGACGACGATATATCGGACGGAGACCATTAGGGCTGTCCCTGTCTGCTGGCGACAAAAGAGTGTGTCTCCTCCCTAATATATACCAAAAGCCGAGAAGCCGACAGTGGCGCGGCAGCATTGCATGACCGCTTAGGGCCGGCACCGGAAATTCCGGGTACTACAGCGCATGGCCGCACTGGGTCGAACTTTCCTCTTCAGACTAGGTCGTAGCAGGTTGGAAGGCCGTCCCTATCGTGGCTGGCAAGAGGCGCAGGAACCGAATACTAGTCCTGCAGCTTAAACCCTGCAATGAACTCGGCGCCGTCAGGATGAAGCGTCAATTTGGACGTGCCGTCCAGCGAGTGGCTGAACAGTTCCGCCAGAACCCGCGATCCGTAACCCTTACGAGCGGGAGCTGTATCGATCTTGCGGCCAATCTCTCGCCAGCGAAAACTAACAAGTGTCGCATTGCCTTCGCGGTGCGCTGTCCAAGTTACCTTCACCCGGCCCTCGGGGGAGGCCCAGGCACCGTGCTTTACAGCATTGGTGGTCAGCTCATGGATCGCCATGGCAAAAGCTTGCGTGGCCTCACGCGACAGGGTGACGTCTGGGCCGTCAAGTTGGACGTTTTCTCCCTCATGACCGCCCTGGGCCACCAACTCCAGGCGCACAACCTCAGCCATTAGGACGCCGCGTTCAGGTGCGCGCATCAGCAGGTCCTGGGTCCTGGAGAAGGCGCCTAAGCGACTTGCAAATCTGTCGCGAAACTCATCCAGAGATTGACTTTCTTTTAGGCTGCGATTTGCCAGCGCGCTCACGCTCGCCAAGACGTTCTTTACCCGGTGATGCAGTTCGCCCATCAACGTTCGTTGCTGCGCCTCTAACAGGCGTTGTTGGGTGACGTCGCGTATCGCCAGCAGGATTAGGTCGAGATGATCGAGACGGCGGCCATTGAGGATCATGATGCGCCGTCCTATCGTTTCGAACTCGTGCTCCACCTCGACATCATCGAAAGCATTGTTGTCGGGAAGAACATCTTCCAAGAGCTGCCTCAGTCTCGGAATGTCCCATTGCCGGTTGCCAAGTTCGTACACCAGCCGGCCCTCGGTGTGGGAAGGAGAGACCTGAAACAAGTCATAGAACGTCTGGTTCGCCCGGACGACTTTCAGATCCCAGTCAAGCACCAGGAGTCCCTCGCGAACGCTATCAATCAGCTTTTCCTGGAACTCTCGATGCCCTTCGAGCTCGAACCGGGCTTGCTCGGCTTCCGTCCGATCAGAGACCGTGAGCAGGATCAGTTCCGCCCGCCCGTTATCGGCCGCTATTCTGCGGGCGTTCAGGATCATGACCCGCTTGCCGATATCGGCGAACTTGTGCTCGATCCGGTAGCCTTTCACCGTCGTGCGCTCGGACAGGATCTGCTCGAGGAGCCGGCGAAGCTCGGGAATGTGCCATTGTCCATTGCCCAGCCTGTAAATCGGCTGACCGCGCGTCTCCTCGGCGGTGACGCCGAACGTTTCGCAGTATGCGGAGTTGACGTCCATGACGGTGAGGTTGACATCGAGGATCAGCAGCGGCTGATCGAGCGTCTCGACGATCGCTTCGGCAAGCCCAGCCAAACCAAAGCGCTGGCTTGCGCCGCCTGCACTCCCGCTGTGGTTTTCACCGCCCATATTTCCATAATGTGCACCGATACCGAGAGAGTCCAGTAATTCGTGGAAGCGTTGAGCGATCTCGCGGGATCGCACTCGCGTAAGACCGCAGGGGTTGACCCTTGCCGGTTCAGATCCGCAGCGGGGTGGAATGCGCGCCCGGTCAACTCGGCTGCGACGGCCGTGGTGCGCCCTGTGCTGCCCGGCAGCTTCTAGCCTCGCGACCAAGATACCGGACGTTTTTCAGCACGGCAGCGGCATTGTAGCTAAATCGAACGGCTGTCATATGCCCAATGCAGCAGAGCCTGGCGCTGACGCGGCCGGCACCAGCAATCCCCAGGCTCGCAGGCTCGGCGAAGCTGAGCGAGATGGCGGCGAATAGCTCTCCAACGGGCGATCTGTCGCTCGTCCTCGCCGGGCATGCGACGACCTTGGTGGTCGGGCTCTGTCAGGTGCTTGGCGACATTCGCGTGATGATGACGGCGCTCGCTGGTGGCACGCAGGCTCTCGTCATCGCCGCGGTGATCGCCTGCGTGATCGTCCTGCTGCGCGTCCACAGGCGTCGTTTCGCCGTGCTCAGGGCGCTCGGAGCGCCCAAGGCCTATGTGTTCGCCTGCATCTGGCTCTACGTCGTGACCATCGTCGCCACTGGCGCGACTGCCGGCCTCATAGTCGGATTCGGGGGCTCCTACCTAGCTGGGCTGTTTGTTGCAAGTCAGACTGGCGTGGCACTCTCACCCTCGATTGGTCTCCAAGAAGTGTCGCTGGCAGCGGGACTCGTTGCGATCGGATGCGTTTTTGCGGTCGTTCCCGCCGCCGCACTTTACAGAGACCGTTTGGATCGTGCGTTGCAGACCATCTCATAGCGGCGCGTTGTCTGCCTTAACGCCTCCCGCTCAGCGGCTGAATTCGGACCGGTTGCAGGTCTCGCGCGATCAGACATATTCGGTTCAAGAAGGTAATCTAGGAGATGACCCGTGGGTGCCTCTCTCTACGAGCCGATCAACGTCTACAAGCCGATGGGCCTGAATATCGGGATAGTCGATGGACCATTCGAATACCTGACCGTGGGTGGCGTCAGGCTGCCGCTGCCTTTCACGACCCGGATGACCGTTGTGCGTCTTTCGGACGGTAGTCTATTCCTGCACTCGCCGATCAAGTTCGCGGAGGCGTTGGCAGGCGAGCTGCAACGGATGGGCGCAATCCGTCATCTCGTCTCTCCCAACCAATTTCACTATGCTCATATCGGGGAGTGGTCCAAGGTCTTTCCCGATGCGATCACCTGGGCTTCGCCGCGTGTGCGCCAAAGGGCGCGCGCCCGGCGCAACGATGTCACGTTTGCGCGGGACCTCGAATTAAATCCGCCCGAGGAATGGCGGCAAGACATCGACCAGACGCTGTTTCCGGGCGGATATTTCAAGGAGTTCATCTTCTATCACAGGGCGTCGAGAACGCTGATCCTGACAGACACGATCATCAACATCGAGTTGGACAAGATGCCCGAGCCTTGGCGAACGGCAACAAAACTGAGTGGAATGTACCATCCCCGCGGGCAAATATTCTTCGGCATGCGGCTGCCCCTGTTATTGCAACGGCGAAGGGCCGAGGCGGCGTTCGCGAAAATCCGTTCCTGGCGGCCGGAGCGCATTGTGCTCAGCCATGGCCGGTGCTTCGATTCCGATGGCGGTGATGTCATCAGGAGGTTACTTGGCGGGCCGCCGTCTTGAAAATAAGACTCAGTCGACCGCCCCAAGCGCCAATTTGTTGGTGCTTCATCGCACTTGCCGGGGTTGCCGCCGAAACGGGCGTGGTCACGCTGAACCACCTCGACTAGGCCCTGAGGAGGACTGCGGAGACGAGAAATACAGTAATTCGCCACTCGTTCTTCTAGTGAGCCTGTCATTCACCATTTGGGCTATTCTTCTTGCGGAGGCTGCCTGACAACTCGGCCAAGACGCGCGTTGCCGACCGTCGATTCACGGGCGAACGACTGCTTCGGGCTCACCGCGGCCGTTCACCGCTCTAGCTGGCAGTGGCCGCTTCGAGTCGACAGTGGTCATGAGTGACGAGCTTGTTGTTGTCACGGCACTTGTCGACGCCGAGGTTGCGCCTCCAGTGGTCGTCAGCCTTCGTGCAATTGCTTGCGACTGACATATGAAGGAATGGCGGCTTCCGGGATTCTCGACAACGGCCATGAACGGCGCGATTGAGGGCGCACAGCGGTCATTCAAAAGGCGTGGCGAGAACGACTGGATCGGGGCCGAATCCAGACGTTCTCGACGCACTATGAACAATCGCTTGATGCCGACACGCCGACTAAGGTCCGTACTCAATCAGGGCTATGGTTTTGTGTTCGTAGTGAGGTGACGGGCGACCGCGCGGTCGGGTGGGCGAGCGACCAGAAGTCTTCATTGCGAACGATGTCATCCTCGGGCCAGTGGAGCGGCCTGCCGGGGCGAGTCGATCCCGGTTCCCGGCCTTCGCCTCGAGCCTCGACGTAGGCTCGCCAACCAGCGGCTTGCGCTGCGCCTGTAATGACCCAGGCGGCCAACGTGACCACGGCACTGTAACGCGCTCCTGTGGCCGTCCAGACTTATCCAATCGGTCGGCCTCTCTGCGTGCGCGCAACCTTCGCCGACCTGTATCCGGGCTTCCTCCCCTAAATTTCGCTATCTGATCCCCTAATTTTCACTGTTTCAATGGCGCTCTCTCGGCGACATAATAATAGACACGGGAAATGTTCTGCCCGTATCGCCCGCGTCGCGCCCGGCCCCTCCCGAAAGCGCGACTGCAGGGCGAGATCTTAGAGAAGCCCCGGCTTCCCCCCTCTGGCTGGGGCTTTTTTGATGCTTGGTGGGATATCGGCGCGGGGCAAACCGCTACATGGTTTTGCCTCGGTCCAGCTAAAGCCCGGTATCGAGAATTGCTTGCTTGCGGGAAACTTGGGGAGGCGGTCCTCTAGCCTTGGCCGCCCGCCCTTTGCCTCGGCGGGTTCGATATCACGCGTCAACGCGCGATTTGCCGCCTTATGCGCGAGCTTCATTAATTTCGCAGCCCTTTGATGCGTTGCAAACCCAAGCACGGCGGCATTGCCGGCCAGTCATGGCACACGCGCTTTCCAGCTCCTTGCGCGGCAATGTGCAAAGCGGGGCGCGAACGTTCCGCAACCGAAGCAAGTGAACGGCACGTTGCCTGTGATGTAACGTGGCCTGTTGCAAACCAATGGGTTAGCCGCTGACGTTACCTAGGCAACACATAGAAATTATCCTGTATCGCTACCCAACCGTGAGTTTTCAGCCGGCCCGGCTTTGACGATATTGGTGCGTCCCGGGCAGCAGCGTGAACTTCACGAGTTCCTCACGTTCGGCCGAGTTCGAAGCATCGCGCGTCAGCGTCAGGACGACCAGCGCGTCCTGGTACCATTCTGGAGACCATAGCCCCGTTTGCTTGCGGGGCATTGAGGAGCGGTCCGATAGTGTGCATGGTTGTCAGATGGCATGGTCGCATTTGAAGGATTGAGGACTGCAACATGTATGTTACGAGAAGCATCGCTCAGGACGACAAAGGCTCCTTCTATCGCGAGCTCGCAACCCAGCTGCGCGGCCTTCTCGAAGGAGAGCGTGACGCGATCGCCAACGCTGCCAACCTCTCCGCGTTGGTTTTCGACCTGGTACCCGACCTGAACTGGGCAGGATTCTATTTCCTGAAATCCGAAAACGAGCTGGTGCTCGGCCCGTTTCAGGGGAGAGTCGCCTGTGTGCGCATAGCTGTGGGCAAGGGCGTTTGCGGCACTGCCGTCGCGCAAGCACGCGCGATGCTGGTTCCAGACGTTCATGAATTTCCCGGACATATCGCCTGTGACGCTGCCTCCCGTTCGGAGTTGGTGGTGCCGCTGATCAAGTACGGCAGAGTTTTCGGCGTGCTCGATCTCGACAGTCCGATACCCGGCCGTTTCGCTGCCGAGGATCAAGCTGGGTTTGAGGCGCTCGCCGCGATCTACGCAGAAGCGAGCGATCTGCAATAGGTCAGCTGGGCGTGGTTCCCCGAAGGGCTTAATGGCGCCCGGTACCGGACATTCTGCTAATGCGCGTCGCGTTCAAACGTGTCCATGCGACGCGTTAGATCTCTCTTTTTGTGCATGTCGTTGCCCAATGCCTGCGGCGCCCTTTTGGGCGACAAGCATTAATGGTTCAGCCTCGAGCCCTTGCAGTCGTGCTCGCATGATCGGGCGTGCAGGTGCCCCCAGGCGCCGCTGGGAAGAGAAGGTTCGATCAACCACGGCGCAAGTGTCTGGAAGCGCGCCGAAGGCACGGGGACCGGATCCGAGTAGCCGAATGCGGCCCAGCCGGCTCGAAGGAAATCCGCTCCTGTTGCACCTCCGGTTGCTTCTCCATGTCGCGCCTTTGCCATGCAGGACGAGGTCACGGCCAAGGTCATTGAAGGCGCTCGACGTGTAGCTGGCGAGCGGCGAGAAATGGCTGCTCCACAGCACGATAAGCAAATCTTGAAGCGCCAGATCCCCTTTACCGCGGACTCAGCCCCTTCTACGCCGGAATGCGAGCCGACAATGCCGCAGCGCGGGTTCGAAGCGGTTTGCCGCCCCCAGCCCGATGCGCCGGAGGGTCCCGCGAATCTGTGCTTCAGCTACTGGGTGGACGCGTTCAAGGGTGGGCGGCGTTTGGGATCAAGCCCGAGGCTCGACACCCACCTTTCGACAACCCTGCTGCATCGCCGCGTCGACAGATGCGGCAAATTTGTGCACGCGGCACGGAAATAGGTAATCCCGTTCACCGAGCCTGCGACTTCCAATGTATGCAGCGACAGCCTCCCGTGTTCGATCGGTCAGTTCGAACTGCACTGGTCGGCCGGTTTTTAGCATGAGTGATGATCGCGCGGTCGCGAACCCTTCCGGAAACATCAGCAATTGAGATCGCGACCAGGTCACTCGCAATTTGGCGTCGATCGCCAGATTGAACAGGGCCCAGGTCGCGCACTGCACCCAATATCTGGAGGCGGGTCCGGATGGCCCAGACGTCCTTCGGCTTCATGACCAAGGTCTTGCCATTGAACCGAACTTGACAATGAGTGCGGCCAGCGTCGCGACGAATAGCACGTATGCGAGCGCCGCCTGCCAGGCCCCGGTCGGGAAACCAATCAGCAGCAGCGTGTCGTTTCCACCGGGAATGAGGAGCGCCCCCAATCCCATGAGAATGCCCGCAAGCGTTCTCCGGACGATGGTCGCCATTGTCGGCCATTCCAGTAAAAATCCATGCCTTCTAAGTCTCGCCGAGACAAGACTGCCGCCGAACATGCAGACTGAAATCAAGGCGCTCGCGACCGGTATCGAAGCGATCGGTCCAACGGATGCACTGATCGAGAACCCAGGCGCAAGGATCGTCAGGATCGCCGAGGTGATGCCGATCGCCCCCATCACCAGCGTCAACTGCCGGAAATTTGACTCGGATCTCCGTGAAATGGCGAGCCTTAGAGCCACGATGGCCAACAATGCAAGCGCGAGCAGCGCCAATTCGAACGATGGGGGAGCACTTGTCGGCGGCTGATGCGGAAGCAGATCAAGCAGGGCTTCGCAGTATACGACCGCATACATGCCGAGAAACGTGAATGCGAATCCGAGTTCGCCGTTTCCGATATGCCCAACAGACCCGAACACACAAGCGCCGTTCACATAGGTGCCGAGCCCAAGAAAAATGGCCGCAGGAACCAGGTAGCCGAGTGGCGACCAACCCTCCTGCGTCTTCGGTGCCGTTTCGACGATTGCGTAGACAAGGGCCGCCCAGGCGGCGCATTCGATCAAAGCGATGAATCGCGCCGGCCTCCTCTCCGATACCAACTCCCTCGTGGCGGTGACGGTGCAGATCGATCCCCGGTTCATCGCGAAACCCAGAACAAATCCCAGCGCCGCGATCAAAGCCATACTCGCCCTGGTCTCCAAGCTGGCGGCGACAGGACCCATGTCTGATATGTTGATGAGAAATTCGCTCATTCGGCAAACGGCCTCGCGCACCGCTCCAGTTTCAGACACACGTCCAAGGATTTTTATTGATCGCCGCCACTGCGATTTCAACGGCTGCTGGGGAGCCTGCGGACGCGTGAGGACCGGCGTGGCTGCCATTTTATTCTTCGAGCGCAGCCTGTGGCGGTCTGGCAATGGTTGTTTCTGTCAACGCAAAAACGGGATGAGAGCGGAGCCAGTGGGCTCCGCTCTCGTCTTCGGTCAACCATTGGTGGAGCGGAGTGCCGCTAACGAGTCGCCGGCAATCCAAAAGGAGAGGGCGAACAGGCCGACGTCCTTGAGCAGGAACTGCCCGGGAGCGACCGAGATGGCCGGAAGGCCGAGTTCTGGCACGAACACTCCGGGGGTCGTCGCCATGAAGCTGAGCGTGGTCACGAACAGCCCGGCCGAGAGCAAGCCGCCGACGAGCGAGTACACGGGGTTGACGAGTCGTGCCGCGATCAGCGCGCCGATGCTGAGCTCGAGCACGCCGAGAAGGCTTGAGAAGTCTCCTACGCTGAAAAGGGAATAGGTCCAGCTCAACAACGGGCTGTTGCCGACAAGGCCGATCAGACCTTCCGCTTCATAAGCGGTGAACTTCATGCCCCCGAACCAGCCATAGATCACGACCAGCGAAAGATAGAGGCCCGCCGCCGTGACGGTCCGACCGTGGTGTTCGACGAGATCGAGGGAAGCGGCTCGAGCCTGGCTGCGTGGATACGCCGCGGTGCTGTGGATAGGAACACGAGGCATTGTCTTCTCCTTGGGTTGTCCGTAGTGGGCCATCCGCCCGGATGACGCGAAATAAACGATACCGATCTGTATCGACAGAAAGAGAAATATACCGATCTGTATCGTTTGGCAAGGGCGATTTTTGAAAGACTTCCGGCTCTCTTCAAAAGTGCCCCTCCTCTGGCGCTATCGCGAGCGGACGGGGCGATTCACGGCGAAGAGAAGCCAAGAGTCTCAGGAAATGCCTCGGAAAGCTCCTTGCATTGGCTTCGCATCGCCGCTAGATTAAATACAGGTCTGTACGTTTCGAGAACAATATGCGCCGTTCAGAAATCCGCGGTCACCTGCTCGACACCGCGCTCCGGCTGTTCAACGAGCATGGCTATCACGCGACCGGCATCGACCTGATCATCGCCGAGGCGGGGGTGGCCAAGACGACGCTGTACCGGCACTTTGAAACCAAGGAAGACCTGATCCTGACAGCACTCGAACGGCGCGACGAGGAGGATCGCATGGCCATGCGCACCTTTGTCGAGCGGAACGCGAGCGATCCCGTCGACCGTCTTCTGGCGACGTTCGATTTTCTCGAAACCACGGTCCGCGATAAACAATTCCGCGGCTGCATGTTCATGAGCGCGGCGGGCGAACACAAGGACAGCGTCGGTCCGGTCTTCCGCGCCGCCTTGATGCATAAGCGCCTGGTGCTTGCCTATTTCGAGGAACTCGCCCATGCGGTGCGCTTGGCCGAGCCGAAGCGGATCGCAGCCGAGATCAATCTAATGCATGAGGGGGCGGTCGCCGTCGCACAGATGACCCGCACCGCCGAGCCGGTCCGGCTGTCCAAACGCATGGCGGGCCAGTTGCTTGCGGCGGAAGGGCGGTCTCCGTCAGCCCGGGGAGAGGACGCAGGCCGGCGAACGGAGGCTTCCTGAAATCTCCCTCCGGTGCTGCATTGCCAAGTGGCGTAGTGGATTAAGAGAGCCTGCGCCACTGCCACGCCGCCCCATCCGACATTCACATCGGACTGTGGTTGAAGGGCCATTCGGGGAAGTTCAGTCTTCCGACGGCTCCACGGTCGTATCCGATTCTGACCTGTCGAGAGGAATAAGAAATGCCCAGTATTCGGGCAGCACCGGAAATTCCGGGGCCGCGCTGCGAATGGCCGGGTTGGATCGAAACCAGTGTTTCGGCCCCGGCACCAAGCGTCAGATTTTCACCACTAGTGAGGTGGCGGGCGACCGCGCGGTCGGGTGGCGAGGCGCCAGAACTCTTGATTGCGAGAAAATACCATCCTCACTCGGAGCGGCTTGCCGGGGCTGGTCGGTCCCGGTTCCCCGCCTTCGAGCGGCGCGATGCTGAGCCTCCTGCGGCTAGCCTTTTAACCAGTCAAGCCGCGCGCGCACGGGCTCTGGCCGTTGGACGGCCGGCGCCCGGTACGCTCTTTTTCTCGGGGGCAAACGTCGTCCAGCGTCCCGCTAAATTTGGCGGAGTGAAGCGAAGCGGAAATGGTCTCTACAAGCGCAGGACCATGATCAACTCGTCACTCTCCGCACCGTGACCCTGGAAGCCGTTTGGAATGCGGCCAACCTCTACGAAACCGTGGCGTTGATAGAAGTGTATTGCTGCCGAATTTTCTGCATTCACCGCAAGCTCCAGCTGCAGAACTCCGTGGTCTCGTGCATGCCCTGCAACGTCATGCAAGAGGTTTGCCGCAATCCCGGTACCTCGTTCGCATTTGCGCACATAGACGCTGACGAGCTTCGCGCGATGCGCCATTTTCCTTGCTCGCTCAAACCTGAGCCCCATCATGCCGACGGGCTGCCCACTCAGGAATGCGACGAAAACCGGCTGGTCCAGATGTTGGCGCCATTGGCGGTCGGAGAGATGGACCCAATCACCAAATACACTCGCAAACGAAAACGGTTCGTGTGAAAGCGCCTCCAGACGTATGCGGCGAAACACGTCCACGTCCTTGACTGACAGGCGCCTGATCGCCGCCCCTTCTTCAATCGACACATCGACCTCCACAAAGTTCCTGGGTGTCGGTTGCACTAGACGCTCCAGCATGGAAGCCTCTCAGCCATCCTCGATCACGACCCCGACCACTGCCACTCCGCGGACCCCGAGGTGATTGATCCGCTGGCGATGTGTTCTGAAAGGTTTGCCCAAATCGGATCCCTGGTAAAGCTTGCAAGGTCACCGCTCGATTGCGCCAAGGGAATCGTCGCGTATTCGGCAAGGGGTGCCGCGGCTCCTCCGAAAAGCTCGAGCTCCCGGAACGGATAACCGCTGAGAGGCTTCAAGACACGATGGCCCCAAAGCCCGGGCCGGTTGTCCCCGCGCAGCTCAGTCAGGAGATCGAAATTACCTGATTGCTCAAGCCCGACCGCGGTAAGATAGCGCATAAGCGGGTAGTAGATCGTCTGACGACATCCCCCAAGCGCTCTCACGCCGGGCAAAATGGACGTCACCAGAAATACAGTATACAGGCTCGGCACGATCGCTCGCTGCCGAAGCGCTGCTGCGATAACGTCCGGCCGGAACTTCACTTCGAAACTCGACGGGGCGGGGGCCCTGAGGGCGTTGTCCTGGAGGCGGAGCGGAACAATCCTACCTTGTCCCGAGCGCCAGAAGAGATCGGTCGTTCTGCGGACCCAACCCTGCCACGGTCCACTGTTCAGGCTATCCATCGCGTTGAGGATGCTCTCCGCAACCTTTCCGTCTCCGATGAAACAAGCCGACATCCAGGACTCCGCGTCGTCGAGATGGTCGGCGACCAGGTCTGCTATGTCGAAATCATCGAGCTGAAGCAGCTTGATGGGGGAGGGGAGCGTGCCGCGCCAGAGGGTTTGATTGCCCGCCCTGATTGCGTCGGCCGCAGAAGCAAATTCATCCGAGGGCAGTTTGGCGAGGAGACGGGCGGCAGAGGCATTTGCTGCCGTATCGCCTTTGGCATTCGAAAAAGCGAAGCGAAAGGGACCATTCAAACCGCAGATGCTGAATGAATCCATTCGGCTCCGGGGTAAGCCGAAGACATTGAGGGGCTCATCTTGAAGCCAGAGCCAGCCGGGACCCTTCTTTGCCTTTTCCGAGAAACTGACCGTCGACGCGTGATACGTGATGTACCATTCGCGGCTATGGACCGTCAGGCCCATCAGACTGAACAGATGCGTGTAGAACGCATCTGGCTCGATCAGCAGCAGACAATGGGGACCGGTCTGGAGCACCGGTGACGCCATCAACTCAAAGCTGGCGCTTCGAGCTTCCTCAAGGTCGTAGCCGGACCTCCGCGCCGCTCGTTCGATGCAGCCGCGCAGCACCTCCATTGCATGACGACGCACAGAACACTCGGAATGGAATCTCTCGACGTCGTACGCACGCGACGCGTAGTCCCGAAGAGGACGCTTCCAATAGGGGGTGAGATGCGGCATCAAGGAAGACAACGCGCATCGCACGTCGGCTGCGCTGCAATGCTCGCCGGCCTTTGCGGTTGCCGTCATCTCATGACGCCATGCGCCTCGGCGCGAGCAGCATCATGGTGTTCGCGCTGCGCCACGTCAGATCAGGACCCAACGCCTCTACCTCGGTATCGACGATCGCGACCGGTAAATTTTCGTAGCAATAGCCTGGTGGAATTGCCGGCTTCAACATCAACGAAATCAATTCCACCATGGAAGCCCGGGAATTGGATGACACGATAGTGTAGAAGTTCCCGCTGTTCCAGGTTAGCACCGAATATCGAAAAAACGCCCTCAGAGCGGCTATCGTGGTTACCAGATCGACTTGAAGATCCGTCATCGTGTTCAGGACTTCATCCTTTTTCTCGGAGATGTGACCTGTCGAGAAGAATCGAGACTTGAAAAGCTCATCCTTCTGCCGCTCGCGTTCCTCATAGATGTCGCGGTCTTCATGCGCGAGCTTCTGCACCTGCACGAGGAGACCGCCAGGCCGTAGGCGAGGCACGACGAACTCCAGCTGCTTTAGCCGGTCACGGTCGTACATCTGAAACGTCGTGTCCTCCAACAGCACGTCAAAACCGCTGCGAAATGGGAGAAGATCCTCGTCGGTCGCATATCGGGCGTCGTCCAACTCAAAGAATGGTCCGTGGAAGAAGTGCGCGTGCTCGCTTCCCCGGTTCGCAAAGAAGGATGTACGATTGGCTGCCGTCGGACTGCAGCAGAGCGCCTTGATGCGGCCATTGCCAAGCGTGGCAAGCGTGCGCGCAAGGCAACCTGTGCCCGTGCCCAGCGTGTATATTGTCGTTGGGGAGGCGCTGCGGGCCCAGGTCCTCAGGCCGAAAGAAAGTATCGCTGCACCCAGGCGGCATTCCTCTTCGAGCCTATAAGGGATGCTGGCAAAGTAATGGTTGTCAAAATGGCCCCAAAGACGCCGATGCGTATCCGCAAAGACCGCGCCCTCGAGATCGAAGTCGAGCATGCTCATGTCGAGTTGCGGCTCGGCAAGGTCCGGTGCTCCGCCCTGTCCGCTTGCGGTCCTTTCGAAGAACGCTGCGAATGATGTGAGCCTAGGAGCGTTTCGCCAGTGTTCAATTGTTAGTCGATTCACCATAGCCACCTCCCAATATAGCCGGCGGGGTGACGCCGGCATCTGCCTTTCGTCCGGACACTATCTGTGGACTCAAGCGAGGGGGCAGCCAATCTACCGAAATCGGTAGATTGATCTCTCCGGGGAAGTCTGTGGCGATACACGGGCCGCCAATGCGATCGAGCGCGGTCAGATTTGGATCAATTCGAGGAAGCTTGCTTTGGCAACGGCCTGATGGCTTGTAGAGGCACCAAGTTTGAGCCTTGCCGACCGCAGGTACAACTTCACCGAATTTTCTGAGATGTCCAGGTCCCCTGCTATCTGTTTGGAAATCCTACCTGCTGCAAGCAGCTGAAGGCACTGGCTCTCGCGCCTGGCGAGTTTCCGATAGCGGCCGACCTCTCGAAGGCCGCTAACAGAAAGCACCGCCTCATGAAGATACTGGGAAAGGATCTGCAGCTCGTGAATGATCGAAGCTCGTAGCCGCGACCAATCGCGCTTGGGCAGGTTCGAGCTCACGGAGAAGAGACAGCGTTCGCCTTTCGGACCTCGGATAGGGATCGATAAGCCATGGGGGCCAATATCGTGGGAACGCGCTTCCTTAAATATACGGTAGACCTGTGTTGACCGTCGATCGAGAGTGGACCAGTCCACCGGGAGGAAGCCCCAACGGACGACGTCAATCACCGGATCTATGTCGAAATAGTGATTGTCGACGTATATCTCGGTCCACGTGTCTGGATAGGTCGTACAGTAATAGGGGTACAAACCCGACGGGCCTCCGCTGCAAACTACAAGAAATGTCATGTGCGACAGCCCGTACCGCGCGCAAAGTTCATCCAGTGCAGGGTGAAGGTCGCCGCGGTCTTTCGCCGATTTCAACGTCCCCAGGGACGATGACAGTCGACGATTGTCGACCACCGGAAGAATGCTTCGGTTTGCTGCCATTTCGCTCTGTCTCGAATTTGACACTTCAGATCGGAGAACCGGATCCTAACGGCAGCGCTACGGCAGCGAAATTGTAGGAAATACGAGTGGCGGAAATGGGCAAAGGGATAAACGACGCCGCGCGTCTTGTATCTGAACGTCGGAACGGGGTCTCGTCACCGCCGCGCGAGCTTGCGAGATCGACGATTGCGATGCCATGTTTCCGCTGCAGCACGGACATGGGGACGAGTTTCATCATGGAAACGCCGCGGCTTACCGAAAGGAGCGCGGCCGCGTGACATCATCGATCCCTATCTGCATCTAGGCGCGATCAAGGTGAAGACGCGGGATTCGCGGCGTTCCGCCCAGCGACGCATATGTTTGCTGAACCATCAGACCGCGTGGAGCCGCAAGGCATCGGCCACAACCTTGAATACTGGGGTTCTGATGTCGGCTTCGATAATAGACGAAGTACCCGGCGAAAGGTGGCGCCCAAGGCTTCGAGGTTAAGGCGTGGCTATTTTTTTTGTAAGACCGACGATCGCCTTCGTCGCGCCTCCTCGTGCATATTTACAGGAGTCGTAGCCAGGACACGCGTTACCAACGAGGTGAGGAAGCGGCCCGGTGAAAGTTCGTCAGGAGTGTGATCTTCGAGGATCGTTACCTTAGGTAGCCCTTCAACGATGGTATCGATCGTGGCGTCAGTGAGCTTCGGTCCCTCATCCTCTGACGGTTCCGGCACTGGTTCCGGCCCGGGCTCCAGTATTCCGTCGGTAGGGGCTTCTTCGCCGGTTTCCGGTAGTGCCACGTCGTCCGAATATTCCATTAAGACAAGACAACTTGAATGGTATGCATCGTCCTCACGCCCGAGCTTCACCAGCAGGTCGAACAGCCAATCTGCGGTCTTGGGTTCCCGTGCAAGGATGTCAGAGCGGAGGCCGAACATGAAGCCTAGTGCTGCTAGCGGATGCCGCAAGCGAAGGTTCTTGGCGTCGCCGTATGATTCCTCAATTCTGTTGGGTGCGTTCTTGCCATACGAGGAGTCCATGCGTTTCGTTGAAACGAGCAACTCAGGCCCGGTGGCCCAGTCCGTGATGATCACATCGACCTGTTTCAGGTAGTTCTTGCCGAGTATGGCGGCCGAGGACGAGGTCACGCCCGGAATGGAAGTTTTCGACGATAGACGAGATTCGACCTTAGGCTGAATGGCGACGGGGAGCGACTTTAACCGTCTGAAATCGTGGACAGGAGATTCTCACGATTAACTGCAAAGGGACTGGTCAAGGTCCGTCTGGTTCGAGCCCAATGGCAGAAAGTGATGCCGGTTTAATATGTCGCGCCGGTCTGACGAAAATGTGAGCTCGGTCATCTTTTCCGGCGCCGCACAATATGCGATGTCTTCCGGCCATGAGACGTTGGTCCCTCATTTCCCGCCTGCTCTCGATCGTTGCGATCCTGGGCCTGCTGATCGCACCGATGGTGACGCCCTCGGCAGCAGCGGCTGCGCAGCCAGTGACGCAGATGACGGACGTGGGCGCAATGCCGGATGACATGTCTTGCCCGGATGAAAAACAGTCTCTGCCTTGCCAGAAGTCCTGCCCGCTTGCGACCATCTGCATGGCCAAATGCGTCCCAGGAGTGACCCAACGGGAGTTCGCCCTGTTTCGTCCTGATCGCGCCGTCAATGTAGACCGCTACATGGATCGGATGCGCGATCCGACGATCGGCGCGCCACCGGACCGACCTCCACGAACCTGAGTTCATCGTGGCCTTTCCAGGCCCTGTCAGCCGTTCGGCCTGGCGCCGGGCGGTGAATGCATGGCCTTGCGCCATAGCCATTCCGTGCATCCGCACGAACCAACGATGAATTTGGGAAAACAACAATGACGCTTTTCACTTTGAAGCCCGCGGCGGCCGCGGCGCTGATCGGCCTGACGTTCACGGGCCTTTCATCCAACGCCTGGGCTGGCATACAGGACTATGAATTCCAGCTCGTCGAAAGCGAGATCAAGCAGGGCAGTGAGGCTGAGATCGCCGTGCGGCTTGTCGACAAACGCTCCGGCAAGGCTGTCCCCGACGCCGTCATCTTCGCGCAGCGCGTCGATATGGCGCCGGACGGCATGGAGATGATGGCGGCGCCGATCGAAGCCCTTCCCTCGGTCGAGCCCGGCATCTACCGCTTCAAGGCGCAGATCTCCATGGCTGGCGGCTGGCGGCTGTCGCTCGGCGCCAAGGTCCAGGGCGAGACCGAGACCCTCGAAAACAAGCTCGAGTTCAAGGCTATCCCATGAGTCGCGCCGGTCGAACCGGCCTCACCCTCGTCGCCATCGTGGCGGCGGGGGCTGGAGGCCTTTGGGCTGGGCAGCGTGGTGTCGCGCTGCCTGACCTTTCGTGGCTTCGTTCCATCGCCGGCGCCGAAAGCGTCGCCGCAGCCGCCGTGAAGGCCGAGCCGGCGGGATCCGGGCCAATCATCTACTATCGCGATCCGGACGGTCGTCCGGCTTATTCGGCAACACCGAGGAAGACCACTGATGGCCGGGATTTCGTGGCCGTCGGGCAGGGTGAGGACGTCAGCTTTGACGCGGCGAAGGCGAAGCCCGCTGAAGTGACGTCCGTACCGGCGCCAGGGGACAAGAAAATCCTCTACTACCGCAATCCGATGGGACTGCCCGATACCTCCTCGACGCCGAAGAAGGACCCGATGGGGATGGATTACATCCCCGTCTACGAGGGCGAGGGTGAGGACAGTTCCACGGTCAAGGTTTCGTCGGGCAAGCTGCAGCGGACGGGCGTACGCACGGCCGAGGTCGGGCTTTCCCGTGTAGATCGCAGCATTCGCGTACCCGGAACCGTGGTGATCGATGAGCGCCGGATCAACGTCGTCACCATGCGTGCCGACGCCTTTGTCGAGGACGTGGCGAATGTCACCACAGGCGACAGGGTTTCGAAAGGACAGAGCCTGTTCCGCTTCTTCTCGAAGGAGGTCGCATCTGCCGGAGCGGAGTTTGTGACCGAGCAGCGAATGGAACGGAGCACAGATGACGGGTCGGGCGGCGCGCTGAAGCTTGTCAATCTCGGCCTATCGAGAGAATTGATCGCAGCAATCAGGCGCGATCTGAAGGTGCCGTCGCGCATCTCCTATGACGCGCCGGCCGACGGCGTGGTGATGGAGCGAGGGGCGACGGCAGGCATGATGGCAAAGCCAGGCGATCTCTTGTTCCGGATCGTGGATACCTCGCATATGTGGGTTGTGGCAGATGTGCCCGAACATCAGCTCGATTCCATGCGGGTCGGCGCCGAGGCAAACGTCACGGTGCGCAGCCTGCCGGGCAAGGTTTTCAAAGGCAACGTCGCCCTGATCTATCCCCAAATCCAGGAAGAGACGCGAACGGCCAAGGTCCGAATCGAACTGCCCAACCGGGACGGTCTGCTTCTTGCCAATATGTATGCGGACGTCGAAATCAACGCCGGCGAAAATGAGCCGGTCGTTGCGGTCCCGAACAGCGCGATCATCGACACCGGCACGCGACGGATCGTTTTCCTCGACCGCGGGGACGGGCGCTTCGAGCCACGCGATGTCAAGCTCGGCATGCGGGGAGAAGACCGGACGGAGGTCACCGAAGGTCTCAAGGCCGGCGACCGTGTCGTCGTTGCGGCAAATTTCCTGCTCGATGCCGAGAGCAATCTCAACGCGGCGCTCAATGCGCTTGAGCCTGGGGAGGGAAGGCCGTGATCGCCAACCTTATCGCCTGGTCGGCGCGCAATCTCGTCCTGATCTTCGTCGCCACCGCCTTTGCCGTCGCGGGCGGCCTTTATGCGCTGAAGACCCTGCCGCTCGACGCCATCCCCGACCTCTCCGATGTTCAGGTCATCGTCTACACCGATTATCCCGGCCAGGCGCCGCAGGTGGTGGAGGATCAAGTAACCTATCCGCTGACGACGGCGATGCTGACCGTGCCGAAGTCGAAGGTGGTGCGCGGCTTCTCCTTCTTCGGCGTCTCCTTCGTCTATGTGATCTTCGAGGATGGGACCGATCCCTATTGGGCGAGGAACCGCGTGTTCGAATATCTGAACGCGGCGGCTAAGCGGCTGCCACAGGGGGTCACGCCCGGGCTTGGACCGGATGCGACCGGCGTCGGCTGGGTCTATCAATATGCCGTCGTCGCCAAGGAGATGACCCTTGCCGAGCTGCGCTCGCTGCAGGACTGGCTGGTGCGCTTTGCCGCCTCGAAGGCGGAAGGTGTGGCCGAGGTGGCAAGCGTCGGCGGGTTCGTCAAGCAGTACAACATCGTCGTCGATCCCTCGCGGCTGCGGGCCCAGGGCATCTCGCTGTCGACGGTGCGCGATGCCGTGCGCGCCAGCAACCAGGATGTCGGCGGGCGCACGCTCGAACTGTCCGAGTTCGAATTCATGGTGCGCGGCCGCGGCTACATCAAATCGCCGGCCGATATTGAGAACATTGTGCTCAAGTCGGAACGCGGCGCCCCGCTGCTGATCAAGGATGTCGCGCTGGTCGAGATCGGTCCTGACGAGCGGCGCGGCATCACCGAGCTCAATGGCGAGGGCGAGGTGGCGAGCGGCATTGTCCTTCAGCGCTTTGGCGCCAATGCACTGAGCGTGATCGACAACGTCAAGCAGCGCTTGAGCGACATCGCCGGCAGCCTGCCGAAGGGCGCCGCGATCGTTCCGGTCTATGATCGCTCGCACCTGATCGAGGCGGCTATCGAAACACTCAAGCACACGCTTGTCGAGGAGAGCATCATCGTCGCGCTCGTCTGCGTTGTCTTCCTCTTGCATTTGCGCAGTGCCCTTGTCGCCATCCTGATGCTGCCGGTCGGCATCCTGATTGCCTTTGCGGCCATGCGGCTGATCGGGCTCGGCTCCAACATCATGAGCCTCGGGGGCATCGCGATTGCAGTCGGTGCGATGATCGACGCGGCGATCGTGATGATCGAGAACGCTCACAAGCATTTGGAACGAGCGCCGCCTGGCAAGCCGCGCGTGCAGATCCTGATTGACGCGGCGAGCGAGGTCGGACCGGCGCTCTTCTTCAGCCTGCTGATCATCACCGTCTCCTTCCTGCCGATCTTCACGCTGGAATCGCAGGAAGGCAGGCTGTTCGGTCCGCTCGCTTTCACCAAGACCTTCGCGATGGCGGCAGCCGCACTCCTTTCGGTGACGCTGGTGCCGGCGTTGATGGTGATCTTCGTGCGCGGGCGGATCATTCCGGAGCACAAGAATCCGATCAACCGCTTCCTGATTTGGGTCTACCGACCGGTTATCCGGAGTGTGCTCAAGGCGAAGACGCTGACGATCCTGCTGGCGCTCGTCGTGCTCGGAGCGTCCGTTTGGCCGGCGCGTCAGCTCGGCTCGGAATTCATGCCGAGCCTCGATGAGGGCACGCTGATGTACATGCCGACGACGCTTCCGGGCCTGTCGGTGACCAAGGCGGCCGAACTTTTGCAGATGCAGGATCGCATCATCAAATCGTTCCCGGAGGTCAACTCTGTGTACGGCAAGGCCGGACGCGCGGCGACAGCCACCGACCCGGCGCCGACCGAGATGTTCGAGACGATCATCAACTTGAAGCCAAAAGGCGAATGGCGTCCGGGCATGACCATCGACAGCCTCAGGGCCGAGATGGACAAGGCGCTGCAGTTCCCTGGTGTCTCGAACGCCTGGACCATGCCGATCCGCGCTCGTATCGACATGCTGTCGACCGGCATCCGCACACCGGTCGGCGTCAAGGTCTTCGGTACGGACCTCAATGAAATGGAGACGATCGCCCGGCGGATCGAAACGGTCCTGAAGACCGTTCCCGGCACCTCGAGCGCCTATGCCGAGCGGGTGATCGGCGGTTACTATCTCGACATCGTGCCGGATCGCGGGACGCTCGGCCGCTACGGCCTGGCCGTCGGCGACGTCCAGGATGTCATCGCCACCGCCCTTGGCGGCGAAACCGTGACCACGACCGTCGAGGGCCGCGAGCGCTATGGCGTCAATGTCCGCTATCCGCGCGATTTTCGCTCAAGTCCGCAGGCGATCGCGACCGAGGTGCAGGTGCCGCTCCCAGGCGGTGGCGCGGTTCCGCTCGGTGAGGTGGCGAAGGTGGAACTTACCCGTGGCGCCACCTCGATCCGCACCGAGAACGGGCAGCTTGCCACCTACATCTTCGTCGACATAACCGGGCGCGATCTCGGCGGTTACGTGGCAGAGGCGCGAGAAGCGGTCGCCAAAGCGGTCAAGCTTCCGCCCGGCTATTCGGTCGGCTGGAGCGGGCAGTTCGAGTATCTGGAAAGAGCTGAGGCGCGAATGAAGATTGTCGTCCCCGTGACGCTGTTGATCATCTTCCTGCTGCTTTATCTGAACTTCAAGGCGCTGGCCGAGACGCTGATCGTCATGCTGTCGCTGCCCTTCGCACTGGTGGGCGGCATCTGGCTGATGTGGTGGCTCGGCTTCAACATGTCGGTGGCGGTCGCCGTCGGCTTCATCGCGCTCGCGGGTGTTGCGGCGGAGACCGGCGTCGTCATGCTGATCTACCTTGAACAGGCGATGGCCGAGGTCAGGGAAGAGAGGACACGACAGGGCCGCGCCTTCACCAGATCCGACCTCTACGAGGCGATCATGCTCGGGGCGGTCGAACGCGTGCGACCGAAGATGATGACCGTCGTTGCGATCATGGCGGGTCTTGTGCCGATCCTCTGGAGCACTGGCACGGGATCGGAGGTGATGCAGCGCATCGCCGTGCCGATGATCGGCGGCATGATCTCGTCGACCATCCTGACGCTCGCCGTTATCCCGGCCATCTACGGTCTGATCAAGGGATGGCGGCTGTCGGCGGCCGCCAGCGAGGCGGTCATCGAGGCAGAGGCACCTCTGGCGCTTAGCGAAGCCGCCGAATGAAGGAAGGATGCGATGATGACCGATATGATGGGTAGCTCCATGATGTGGAGCATGGGCCTCGCGGGTCTCCTCGGCCTTGTCGTGGTCGTCCTCCTGATCGCGGCGCTGATCAAGTATCTGTTCTACCGCTAAACTCTTCGCCCGCGTCGTGGAGCTGCTGTCCACGACGCGGGCGTCCGGATAAGGCCAAAGGTCGTCGCGGGTTGTGTTCGCGGCATTTAGCGTCATCTTTTCCATTGGCGTGAAACGCTGGTCGGCGCGCAAGCTTGTCGCCTTATTCCTCGCGGTCTTCGTCGTCGTAGCGATGAGCCTCTCCGCTGGGTCGCACTCTCGTCTCCACTCGCCCATCGAGCGCGCCAGCCACTTCGCCAACTGCGGAAACGATGCAAAGTGTTCGGGTTCAATGCAAAAGAGGGCGGCGGCGACGCCACAACCCTGTGCGAACGCGGTGACGGCAATGATGATGCCTCACGAGAACGGCGAGAAGCGCGCTGGACACTGCGGGTCATTCATGATCCGTTTGAATAACTCAAACTCATTTTTACGGTCTAGCGCGTCTTGGACGAATTGGTCATTTTTGCGAGCCAACGCACTCGAAGATCAATCAGGAGATGGCGTGATGGGCGAGGCTATTGAAGTCCGCTTGACTGATGACACGAGCGGGACAGGCTACGACGTAGAGGTCACGTATTCCCACGACAAGTTCTGGTCGTACTGGAACACCTACGACGCCATCGAGAATGCGCGGCGCGAAGTCCGGAAGCTCAAGGCATCATCTCCATCGAACTTCAATGCCCGCATCATCCGGAAGGATGTCGTCCAATGACCAAGCACCACGCCAAGGATACGCTCCTGATCCAGACCACCGGCCTCGAAATCGAGTTGGAGCTCGCGATCGACTGCAGCGTCAGCATGATCAGACTCTACGGAAGCCTGGGCGCGCCTCCATCAACCGATTTGGGAGGGTTGCGGTGACGACATCGGGGGTTGGTCCGTGTGCGTCGTCGCATTACCCATTTGCGGGTTGCCGATGGTTCGTGAGGTCTAGTCGAATGGAAGGGCGCCGTGAGCAATCCCATCTCAAAGCTTTGCTTGGATGATCTTCGCATCATACGCGCTGTCGGCAAGAATGGGGCTCTCGCCGCTGCGGCCGAGATGCTCGGTGTCAACAGTTCGACCATCGGGCGACGATTGTCCAAGGTCGAGGAAAGCCTCGGCGTCACTCTCTTCGATCGACGCCGAACGGGATATGTGACCACTGCCCAGGGGGAAGAATTGATGGCGCTCGCCGAGCGCGTCGAGTTGGACGTGGTCAGTGTCGCCCGTCGGGTCTCCGGTCATGTGCAGGGCGAAGTCGGCGATTTGCGCATCACGACAAGCGATTTCATCCTGTTGTATCTTCTCACGCCGATCATTGCTTCGTTCAAGGCGCAAAACCCTGCGATCAGAGTGGACGTGACCGTTGGAAACAGCTCGTTGAATCTGGCGCGAGGGGAGTCGGATGTCGCGGTCAGGGCTACCGACAATCCGCCTGAAAACCTCTTCGGCCGGAAAGTCGCTACAATTGCCTGGGCCCCGTATGTCGGGCTTCCGAACTCTGTTTCGTCCTGGCCTGGCCCAGACGCGCTTTATGATCGCCAATGGGTGTCTTACAGCGGGAAGCTATCCGGTCTCAAAGCCTGCAAATTCGTCGAGGAACGCGTGCACCACGACAATATTGCCTACCAGACGGATTCGGTCGCCGGCGCGGCGGCGGCTGTCGCCGCGGGTCTAGGGGTGGGCTATTTACCTTGTATGCTTGGCGACCTCTCACCGGATCTCATACGCATTGGGGCGATCGAACCAAGGCTTAATAATGAGCTGTGGCTATTGACCCATCCGGATATCCGCAAGTCAGGTCGGATATGCGCCTTCATGAAGCACTGTATCGCAGCAATCAGTGAGCGCCGTGATCTCGTCGAGGGGCTTCATGGAACGATTTTGGGTCCGCCGGGTGTGGCGAAGATCGGCCCGCGTCCGTCTATGCTCGAGGCAGCATTGCCTTGAAGTCGATCGCGATGACATCTCCCGGTGGAGTACATCTAGCATTACAGTTGCATTTTGGTTTTCAGATGCGCTCGTCGAGCGGCCGCCTGATGGGCGCGCCTCCAGCATGACCATGCGATGACGCAGGCGGGTTTATGCGACGCTGGGCAAGACCTCTTTGGGTATTTCGCTATCGCACACCGCACCGAAGCGCGCGGAGAACCTCCAGCGCGACGGCGGCCGGTTGGGGGTGCTAGCTTGTGCAAGCGCTAGGTTTTGGCGCGGGTGGGGTAAAGGTATTCTATCAATAGCTGCGGGGAATGCCGCGCTGTCACGGCGATGCCCTGGCCGGAGCCGTGCTAAGCAGCACGGAGCTCCCTGAGGAAGAAGTCGGTAAATGCCCGCGCGGCGGGTTTTATGGTCTTTCCGCTGACGAAGAGCGCATTCACTTCCATCGAGCCGAAATCCCAGTCAGGCAGCACCCGCACGAGCTGCCCGGCCTTGAGCTCTGCCCGCGCGCTGTTTTCGCTGGACGCGGCGATCCCCAGCCCGGCGACGGCGCTTGCCGTGGCGCCTTCGTTGATGGTGATAGCGAGCTGGCTGTCAATGCGCACGGAAGTGACGCGGCCGTCCTTACGGAAGGAGAAAGTCGGCGATGGATGCGCCGGACCGATGATCATCGAGTGGTGTGCGAGGTCCGACGGCATCGTGGGCGTGCCGCGCTCCCGCAGGTAGTCTGGGGAGGCCATGAGTATCCTCGGCAGGTAGATGAGTTTGCGCGCCGTCGCGCTCGAGTCGGGCAGGGCGCCGAACCGGAACGCCACGTCGATGCCCTCGGTGACGAGGTCTTGGTAGCGGTCGTTCGCCAGGAGCTCGATCTTCAGCGCTGGGTGCTGCTTCATAAACGTGGGAAGCCGCGGGATGATTTCCCTGAGCACGAAACATGACGACGTGCCGACGCGGAGCGAGCCGCGCAACTCTCCCGTTCCGCGCGCCTCGTGGTCGGCCCCGTCGAGCGCCGCCAGGATCGCCTCGACGCGTATTAGGTACGTCGCGCCGGCCTCGGTCAGCGTCACCGCTCGCGTGCTGCGGCTGAAGAGCGTCGCGCCGACCTCCTCCTCGAGCGCGGCGATCAGCCGGGATGCAGACGGCTGCGACAGGCCGAGCTCGCGGCCGGCACGGGAGAAGTTGCCGACGCGCGCGGCGCGGACAAACAGTCTGAGTGCTGAGAGTCGATCGTTCATCGCTCGGTGCGCTCTGGGCGGGCTAAACGGAGGCCGGGGCCAGCGCGAAGGCTGTGGCGGATGCCCTCGATCATCGAGGCATGGCTCTTCTCCTTCGAAAAGATCACCGCGCCGGGCAACTGTGCGCCGAGCGAGCCGAGCGTCGTCCAGTTGGAGACGTAGCCCGAGGTGAACAGCAGCGCCGCTTCCTTGCCGTGCGGGTCGGCAAGCTCGCGCTCGAGCAGCAAGTGGTAGTGGCTGGTGCCGGAGATGTTGCGGCTGCCGCCGGCGCCGGCGCGGTCGAGCGCCTCGTGCATGGCGGCGACCACTGGCCCATGCCGAGACAGTCGTTGGAGCATCACACCGTGACTTTGCAAGTCCGTTTGCATGACGGATCGCACGCGGGAGTCGCCGCGCCTGCCCGTGCGCCCAAAAGCGACCTGCTCGAGAGCGGCGTCCATGGCTCAAAACCCCTTCGGTGGCACGAAAAGGCAGATGGTGTGGCCGGCATTCATGCCGGCCTGGTGAGCGCACCAGTGATACTCGCCGTCCGGCGAGTTCTTCACGCGTTTGTCGCCATAGGCGACAACTTCGCCGGTACTCTGGATGACATAGCCTTGCGGCTTTTCGCTGATCGCCTTGGCATCGACCTCCTGGCAATCCAGGTTGGAGCAGCAGGCCCAAGGATAAGTCCATCCGGTCGGTGCTTCATGCGCACCGGCGGGAGACACTGTGAGCGAGGAAATGGCAAGACAGGCCAAAGCGGCGGCACTCGTGAAAGATACGACGCGTGAGCAGTGCATAACGTTCTCCCGGGTTTTCCAGTCACCGATCGGCCTGATGATGCAAGGCCTTCGGGCGTCTGTCGGTCGGCATTCCGATGTGACCGACTGTACGGTGCAAGGCACGTTTTCGCGGCTTGCGCCTGGCTCGCGGAGGTCAACGATGTCGGGGCGGGGCCCGCAGGATCTCCAGCTCGCGTCTCGATTGGACCTTCACAGCACATCGTGCCAGGGCTGGGCCTGGGCCGCGCATGTAGTGGAGCTCGGGTCGGTATCGTGGAGCTACGAAATCGCGAACTACGGATACCCAGCCTGCGACTAAAGCGCGGAGTTTCATCCTAGTTGTTCCTTTCCTGTCCAGGCAGCCCTCAGTCGGCAAAGCCGGCCAACAGTGCCGGCATCCAAAGATCGATCGTCGTGCCCCGCCGAGGAGCGCTTGTTATTGAGAGTCCACCACCCAAACTTTCCATCAGTTGCTTGACGGTCGCGAGGCCAAGACCGGTGCCATTGGTCCTCGTCGAGAAATTCGGCTGTCCCGCCATCTTCAGCGTCTGGTCATCCATCCCCAACCCGCAGTCGGCGACAGAAAGGCGGATCATTCGCTCGGGTCCGCCTGGGTGAGAGGCAGGCGGAAACTCCAACGCCGCTGTGATGGTGAGGTCGCCGCCTTCGGGCATAGCGTCGCGCGCGTTGAGAACCAGGTTGAGTAGCGCGCGCTCGACGAGTTGGCGGTCGATGAAGGCAGGCGGGAGCTCTTCGGCGATGTCTAATTTGAGCCTGATATCTGGAGAGAGGGTACTCACGAGAGCCGTCTCGAGCGGCTCAAGCAGCTGGCGAATCTGCACAGGCTCTAGGCTTACCGGCCGCGGATTGACAAAATCGAGAAGTTGCCGAGCGAGCACTTTGGCGCAAAATGCGCAGTAAATTGCCCCATCGATCTTCTTCAACTGCCTGGACGTACCTACGTGTCGAGCTTGCAGTTCCTCCAGGATAGTGACGATTGGCGTCAGTAGGTTGTTGAAATCGTGAACGATGGACGAAAGAAGCAGCCGCGAGTCGGTCGCTGTAACGGCTGGGACGGCCTCCGAGCCGCGACCGCCTGACGTCAAAGGGGCAGGGGTCTGGTGAGCGGGCAAGCGACCCAAAGCCATCGTGGATTCTGATGCGCGCATGCCAACCTCCCGAGCTTGGAAGAGCCATTCGCGGCAACTTCGTTACTCGTAATTTGATGGTTTTGCATGCCGTGAGCTATTGCACGTGGGTGGTGCGCAATGATCGATACGTTGCAGCAAGTAAACCTAGATTTAGTACGAACGTGTCGGACTTTTCATGTTCGCACGTCGCGCCCGCCGGAAGCTCCGGCCGTGGCGAATCAGAGAAAGTCGGGTGGCGAATGCAGCTCGCCGGCATCTGAGACGCGTCGAGTCGACACACCAAGGATTTGCTTCGATGCGAATGTATGAGTTCCCCGATTCCTCGTGGTCGAGGCGCCGCTGCTGCCGCCACCGGACAGGGTGCGTGCGTTGAGCTCATTCAACTTTATGGATGGATCAGTCCTGGCCGCATTCAAGCGCTCGTTGCGAAACGCGACAAGCCGGTGAGCGGGATAGCTGGCATAGGAGTCGCCCCAAACGCGGATGTCGTCGGAATAGCCACGAACCTCGGCGGCGGAGATCAATTGCGTGGGAACGCCGTCGCGCGGTCGTGCGGCAATGCAGGCACTCAGCTGGCCGCGCACAGCCCAAGGAGGATCGTCCCCCCGCAAGACCTTTGCCATGCACCGTTGATGGCGGCGAACAATGACCTGGTGTATCCGATTGGCCTCGCCGAAAGCTGTGCAGCTCAGGAGCGTTGCGGCTTGTCGTGCAGCAGCTTGAGCTTGTCCGCCATTCGGCCAAGCTCGGGAAGCGAACCGGCCTTCATCTTGTGCATAGCCCTGCTCCGATGCACCTTCACCGTGGCTTCGGCGATGCCGATATCATGGGCGATCTGTTTGCTCAGGCGGCCATGAGCGACCTGAATCATGATCTCGCGCTCCCTCGGGCTCAGCGAGCTGAAGCGCTCCCTAAGTGCGACAAGGTCCTTCTCACTTTCCCGCCGTACACGATCGCGGGACAGGCCGAGCTGGATCGCATCGAGGAGATCCTGGTCGCGGAACGGCTTGGTCAGGAATTCGATGGCTCCCCTCTTCATCGCCTGCACGGACATCGGGATATCTCCGTGACCCGTGATGAAGATGATCGGGAGTTCTCTGTTTGCGTCAGCCAGCTCGCGCTGCAAATCAAGACCGCTTTGCCCAGGCAATCTGACGTCGAGCACCAGGCAGGTCGGGCCATCAGGTAGATCAGATCCGAGAAAATCAGCTATGGACCCAAACATCTCTACAGTGATGCCGACAGATCGCAACAAGCGCCCGACCGAGGCTCTGAGGTCCGGATCGTCGTCTATGACCAAGACGGTGGAGTTTGGATCAAGCATCGCCGCCCCCTGGATCAAAGGATCACGGAAAAGAGCCTTTGTCTCAGTTCTCAGATTTGGTCCGCCCGCTCATTTCTAATCCCAATCATTCGACCTGAACAGCCTCATCCATTTCTGGAGCATTCGGAGGCATAGACCAAAGTTTACGCACGAGCCGCACCACTGCTGAGCCGAAGCCGCGCTAGCAGTGGTGGTTCCACTGGCATTCGATCCACCGTCCTTCGCGTGTAGTCCAACGTTCAGCGCAGTGAACCATGACGCTATGCCACGCCACCCGCGTGCAATAGATCGCGGCATTCCAAATCATCAAACTGCACATCACCCCGGCGACACCGTGCACGGGATGTTTGTGAGGTTTCGATATGGAAAGGCCATACAGCGAGGCTGCAGATGTTTCATCTCCGCGTGCGGCGCTCCGAGTTGAGAGCGATTTGCAGTCCCCCGATCAAGGACCGAACTCGCACGGGCTCGGCCGCGGGGACGGGCACGCCGCGGTCGCGATCGAAACGCCGCCCAGAATCTCCGTCGGCCGCAAGCACGGCGCCCCTCGCTCCGACGCGCCTTTGGAAGAGATCCTCGACACGGTGCAGCGGCAGACGCTCCGATATTTCTGGGACTTTGGCCATCCGACGAGCGGCCTGGCGCGAGAGCGGAGCAACGCGACACCCCATGTCGTCACGACCGGTGGTTCCGGTTTCGGTATCATGGCGATCCTTGCTGGCGTGGGGCGCGGATGGATCGGCCGGCAGGTCGCTCTCGATCGCCTGATTACGATGGTGTGCTTTCTCGGCGAGGCCGAGCGCCACCACGGCGCCTTTCCTCACTGGATGGATGGCGACAGCGGCCGAACGATTTCCTTCAGCCACCTCGATGACGGCGGCGACATCGTGGAGACGGCATATTTGATGGCGGGGCTGCTTTCGGCGCGGCAGTATTTCGGAGGCCCGGAACCCAAGGAGCGCATCTTGCGCAGCCTCATCGATACGCTCTGGCGGGACGTCGAATGGGACTGGTACACGCGCGGCTCCCACTCGCTCTTTTGGCATTGGAGCCCGGTGCACGGATGGGCGATGGACCACGCGATCAGCGGCTGGAACGAATGCCTGATCGCATTCGTCCTGGCGGCTTCCGCCCCACGGCATCCTATCGAGCCGAGCGTCTATCACCGCGGCTGGGCGGCCGGTCAGGCGTTCGTCAACGGCCGAAGCTTCGATGGCATACCGCTGCCCCTCGGACACGATCATGGAGGCCCGCTTTTCTTCGCGCACTATTCGTTCCTCGGCCTCGACCCACGACGGCTTCGGGACCGCTACGCCGACTATTGGCAGCAGAACGTCGCCCACACGCGCATCAATCAGGCGCACTGCATCCGCAATCCCAAGAAATTCGACGGCTACAGCGCTGAATGCTGGGGGCTGACCGCGAGCGACAGTATCCATGGCTACGTTGCGCACGCTCCCGACCATGATCACGGTGTGATTGCTCCGACCGGTGCCCTCGGGTCCTTCCCCTACACCCCGGCGGAGTGCGAGCGGGCGCTACGCCACTTCGCTTCGCGAGGCGACCGGCTCTGGGGCGAGTATGGCTTCAGGGATGCATTCAGCCCGGCGGTGGATTGGTACGCGGACTCCTATCTCGCCATCGATCAGGGGCAGATCGTTGTCATGATCGAGAACTATCGGAGCGGGCTCCTGTGGCGCCTCTTCATGAGCTGTCCGGAGATCCAGGCCGGGCTCGCGAAGCTCGGCTTTTGACGGAAAGACGCGGCAGGTCGCGGATGAAGAGATTGGTGGCGGTACCGCCCTTGAGGGCGAGGACGTCTCCGCTGCCACCAGCGGCAGGGCGCGTGTCAGGAGCCGGACTTGTCTGTAGTAGGGGCTAGTGGCGTCCACCGCCCAGATCGAGGCGCTGCCGGATGAGATCGGCTTACGATAGCGCCAGGCCCTCACGGACGCGCTTGCGTCCGAGCGGGGCGAGCTCAAACGCGTCTTGGTGCCGGCTGCCGCGGAGCCGCGTTCGCTCCGGACGGCGGAAGACGGGATCTGCCACTGGTTCGTGAGCGAAGGCGCCGTCGACATAAAACACCCGGAGCCCGCGGTCCCGATGGACGAGGCAACCTTCCGGTGGATCATGAACGAGGACGTGATGGCGACCGAGAAGCCGGCCGAAGGCATCCGCGTGTTCGCGCATGACCTGAAGATGCTCCGCCGGAGGATCGGCGAACACCTCCGGTGAGTCCCGCGATGTCGGCATGGCCGACAGCAAACGGGGAGCCGCGATGATCGTGGTGCGCCGCCACCTGAACAACTCGAAGTCTCAGCGCATCCTGTGGCCGCTCAAGGAATTGGGGCTGCCCTACGAAATCAAGTTCTACAAACGCCATGCGCAGACGAACGGCGCGGTCGAGGAGTTGAAGGCGGTCCTTCGGGAGCCCGTAACTATCCGTTCGGCACTGAGCTGTCCGGCGCTGACGTTCAGCCAAGTTTCGTCAGAGAGTTGGCAGGCCGGCGGGCGGACCGTTCGCGCTATCCAAACCTCGAAGCCTGGATGCGCCGTTTCCAGTCGCGGCCGGCCTACCTCGCCGCGGTCGCTCGCGGCAGTGCCTACGCTCTCGCGGAGTGAAGGCCGGCGTCAGGCTGCACGGGATTCCTTGATCGCATCTTCGGCCGGTGCGACACTTGAGAACAGGGTGCGCTGCGCCCTGGCACGGTATTTTGACGGGTCGCTACCGTAGTACCTGCGGAAAGTGCGCGTGAAGCTGCTCCGGCTCTGGTAGCCGGCTTTCAAGGCGACCTGGTCGATAGACAGCGCGTTGGCTGCGAGCAGGTCTGCTGCGCGGCGCATCCTCACGCGGCGGAGCAATGACATCGGGGACTCTCCGAAGGCGGCGGAAAACCGCGCCATGAAAGCTGAGCGGCTGAGACCGACGGCGTGCGACAGGCTCTGGACGGTGTGCGGCACGGACGGGCGCGAGGCCATCTCGGCGAAAGCCCGTGCGATCGGCGGATCGCTCAAGATCGAAAAGCGCTCCACCCACGCGTTCGTCGAGACCAGGCAGCGCCGTAGCAATGCGAGCAGAACGACTTTCAGCAGCGCCGCCGAAATCGGCCCTCCGCCAACGTCTTGGGCTGCGAGCTCGGCCATTGCGTAGGCTATCACCTGGTCGAGCTGGTCGTGCACGTCGAACGTCTCGACGATGGGCGTTACAAGGGAGGCGAACAAGTCGAGCGCCGGACCGTAGTTGGCTCGGAACGACCCGCACGCAAGCACCAGTGTCGGCGAGCCGTCCCCGACGGTGTGCCGCTGCGACGACCCCGGTGTGAAGCAGCCGTTGTTGTGCTTGCCGGCGTTCCGCGGCGCGGTCGGGTGCTCAGTCGCGGTGATCGTCATCGCCCGCCCAGGCGGGACGATCACCAACGTGTGCGGTGTCAGGCGTATGGGCGTTTCATCGTCAAGGAGGATGAACCCGGCGCCTCGAAGGCAGTAGTGGATGGTGGAGGCTGCCGCGCGGGCAACCGCCAAGTGGGCACCCGCCGCAAGCGCGCACTCCGACAGGCTGACGAAGGTGACGTCCAAAGTGGTCATCAACTTGTCGAGGTCTTGTCGCGATATACGCCAGATCGGCTCGCCTGCCAAGTCCAGAAGCCGTATGTTGCTCATGCCCATATCAGCTCGGCTTCGGGACAGCGGGACGATGCCATCCCACGCAGGCATCCGGCCTACGCAACTGGGTGAAGGGTCCTTCCGCGTTCCAACCTGATCTGGGGTTTTGATCGGTTCGGTCTTCGTTGCCTTCGACTGAAAGAAGCAGCCACGAGTCGGTCGCTGTAACGGCTGGGACGGCCTCCGAGCCGCGACCGCCTGACGTCAAAGGGGCAGGGGTCTGGTGAGCGGGCAAGCGACCCAAAGCCATCGTGGATTCTGATGCGCGCATGCCAACCTCCCGAGCTTGGAAGAGCCATTCGCGGCAACTTCGTTACTCGTAATTTGATGGTTTTGCATGCCGTGAGCTATTGCACGTGGGTGGTGCGCAATGATCGATACGTTGCAGCAAGTAAACCTAGATTTAGTACGAACGTGTCGGACTTTTCATGTTCGCACGTCGCGCCCGCCGGAAGCTCCGGCCGTGGCGAATCAGAGAAAGTCGGGTGGCGAATGCAGCTCGCCGGCATCTGAGACGCGTCGAGTCGACACACCAAGGATTTGCTTCGATGCGAATGTATGAGTTCCCCGATTCCTCGTGGTCGAGGCGCCGCTGCTGCCGCCACCGGACAGGGTGCGTGCGTTGAGCTCATTCAACTTTATGGATGGATCAGTCCTGGCCGCTTTCAAGCGCTCGTTGCGAAACGCGACAAGCCGGTGAGCGGGATAGCTGGCATAGGAGTCGCCCCAAACGCGGATGTCGTCGGAATAGCCACGAACCTCGGCGGCGGAGATCAATTGCGTGGGAACGCCGTCGCGCGGTCGTGCGGCAATGCAGGCACTCAGCTGGCCGCGCACAGCCCAAGGAGGATCGTCCCCCCGCAAGACCTTTGCCATGCACCGTTGATGGCGGCGAACAATGACCTGGTGTATCCGATTGGCCTCGCCGAAAGCTGTGCAGCTCAGGAGCGTTGCGGCTTGTCGTGCAGCAGCTTGAGCTTGTCCGCCATTCGGCCAAGCTCGGGAAGCGAACCGGCCTTCATCTTGTGCATAGCCCTGCTCCGATGCACCTTCACCGTGGCTTCGGCGATGCCGATATCATGGGCGATCTGTTTGCTCAGGCGGCCATGAGCGACCTGAATCATGATCTCGCGCTCCCTCGGGCTCAGCGAGCTGAAGCGCTCCCTAAGTGCGACAAGGTCCTTCTCACTTTCCCGCCGTACACGATCGCGGGACAGGCCGAGCTGGATCGCATCGAGGAGATCCTGGTCGCGGAACGGCTTGGTCAGGAATTCGATGGCTCCCCTCTTCATCGCCTGCACGGACATCGGGATATCTCCGTGACCCGTGATGAAGATGATCGGGAGTTCTCTGTTTGCGTCAGCCAGCTCGCGCTGCAAATCAAGACCGCTTTGCCCAGGCAATCTGACGTCGAGCACCAGGCAGGTCGGGCCATCAGGTAGATCAGATCCGAGAAAATCAGCTATGGACCCAAACATCTCTACAGTGATGCCGACAGATCGCAACAAGCGCCCGACCGAGGCTCTGAGGTCCGGATCGTCGTCTATGACCAAGACGGTGGAGTTTGGATCAAGCATCGCCGCCCCCTGGATCAAAGGATCACGGAAAAGAGCCTTTGTCTCAGTTCTCAGATTTGGTCCGCCCGCTCATTTCTAATCCCAATCACTCGACCTGAACAGCCTCATCCATTTCTGGAGCATTCGGAGACATAGACGAAAGTTTACGCACGAGGAGACACCTCTCCGGCCTCCTCCCGCGGCAGCGCAACTTCGCCCGGGGATAAGCCAAAGTTTACAGAGCACTGGCGTTGCACACGTGGCATTCTTCACAAGGATCACGGAGCCGCACCCAGGGTGACGGGCACTATTGGGCTGCTTACACGGCGGTTGAGCGAACTGCCAAAGGCGGCATGATGAAGAAGTTATTGGTTTCAGTCGTTGACGATGATCGATTCTTTCGCGAGTCCCTGCAAAGGCTCATGAGGTCGTTGGGCTACACCGTCGAGGGTTTTCCGTCAGCAGCCGATTTCCTCGCATCGCCTCGCCTCACGGAAACGGCTTGCCTCATCGCCGACATCAACATGCCTGCCATGACCGGGCTCGAACTGTACCGACACCTTGTCGATGCGGAGCGAAGGATTCCGACAATCCTCGTGACAGCCTACCCCCACGATGCCGATCGGGCCCGCGCACTGAACAATGGTGTCGTCTGCTATCTGCGCAAGCCAGTGGATGAGGACGATCTCAAGAGGTGTGTTAGCGCAGTGCTTACGGCGGGTGGAACGAAAGCAGGAGATTCATGATCTCGCTTCTGCGCCAGGCAAGGTGAACTGAAATACAGCGCCGCGAGGCTCGTTTGGCTCCGCCCACAGCCGACCCCCGTGGGCATCGATGATGGACCGGCATATCGACAAGCCCATCCCGGTTCCGCTGGGCTTGGTGGTATAGAACGCCTCGAAAACGCGCTCCAACTGCTCCGGATCGATCCCTGGCCCGGTGTCGCGGACTGCCACGACGATTTCGGTGCCGTCTTGTTCGGTGCTGATCAACAGCTTTCGTTGCCCCATCTCGACCGCCTCGATTGCTTCGACTGCGTTCAGGATCAGGTTGAGGATGACTTGCTGTAGTTGAACCCGATCCCCCTCGACGAGACGCAACCCGTTGGCAAACCGGGTCTGGACCGAAACCGCTTTTTCGGTGGTTACGCTTCGCGCTAATGCGATCACTTCATCGATGGCAGCGTTGAGATCAAAGCACTCTTTTCTCGGCGGCGCCTTCTTCATTTGCTTGCGAATGCGGTCGATGATGGCCCCTGCTCGATCGGCATCACCGACAACGCAGGCAAGCGCTTCCCTGACCTCGCCCAAGTCTGGCGGCTGTATGTCAAGAAAATTCTGGGCTGCGCGGGCATTGTTCCGAGCACTGGCGATCGGTTGCGTGATTTCGTGAGACAGCGAGGCAGCCAATTCTCCCATCGTGCTTACCCGGTTCATGTGAGCGAAATCCGATTGCATCTGCCGAAATCGCGACAGCGCCTCTTCGGCATGCATCTGATCATCTATGTCGCGAGAGAGGCCGTACCACTGAACGATGCGCCCGCTCTCATCCCGCAGGGGCTCCGCGCTGCCTTCCATCCAGCGATAAACGCCATCTGCACGCCGCAGGCGAAACTTCTTGGAGAAGCGCTCGCCGGTGACGAAGGAATGGTTGAGCGCTTGCTTGAGGCTGTCCGCATCATCGGGATGGACGGCGCCCTCTATAATGGCGGCCAGCCGGCCCATGCCAGGCTTCTCCGCATCTGCTATCGCTGTGCCGAGAAAATTCCTCAGTCGCTTGCTGAGGAAAGTGGGCTCTCCCTCCGGACTCAATCTCCAGATGAGGCTCGGAACCATCTCCACGAGCTGCGAGAACTCGCGCTCCCGCTCGCGCAAGGCCTCCTCGGCTTTCTTGCGCTCCGTGATATCCATAAAACCGACCAGGCTCTTGTCGGCGACTGCGCCGGGGCGGGCGGTCGTGAAAAGGACATCGATGACGCCGCCGTCCATTCGCGCCACCTTAGTCTCTTCCTGGAAAACCTCCTCACCGCGATAACGCGCCTCGATGGAGCGGCGGATGGTGGAAATGCCCGGCTGCCAGTAGCGGGTAATCGGGCCGCGCATCGTCTCTGCATTCCTTGCGCCGAACATTTCGATGGTGTGCTGGTTGACCTCTTCGACTTCCAGCGCTTCCAGCGCGCGCGGCAGGAATTCGGGGTGCTCGTCGATATAGGTTTGGAGATCCGTTACACCTCGCGCCCGCAACTCCTTGAACAGGGGAACGAGCTTGCTGGCGTCCACCTGGGTCAGCCCGATCGGCATATAATGGAACAGGTCGCGGTAGCGGCGCTCGCTTTTCTGCAAGTCCTCTTCTGCGTGCACTTGATCGTCAATATCGTGGCAGAGGCCGTACCACTGAACGATGTGCTCGTCTTCGTCCCGCAATGGTTCGGCGCGGCTCGACATCCAGCGATAGACGCCGTCAGCGCGGCGCAGGCGATACCGCATAGCGAAACTCTCGCCGGTGACGAGGCAGCGGTTGACGGTGTCCCTAAACTTCGCTGCGTCGTCCGGGTGGACGGTCTCTATAATCGCGTCCAGCCGGCTCATTCCCGGCCTGTCCGTATCCGCTACGTCCAGGCCGAGGAAATCAACCATGCGCTTGTTGAAGAAGGTCGGCTCGCCGTCCGGCGTCAGCCGCCAAAGGTGACTCGGAACCATGTCTACAAGCTGTGAGAGTTCCCGCTCCCGCTCGCGCAGCGCCGCCTCGGCCCGCTTCTGGTCGTCAATGTCCATTGTCGTGCCGTACCATTGGGTGATACGCCCCTGACTATCGCGTGAGGGTCGTCCTGAGTTTCGAAACCAGCGATACACACCATCGGCGCGGCGCAGACGATGCTCTGCGTCATAGTGATCGCCCGTTTCGAGGCAATGCCGCCATCTGGCGGCGACTCGATCATAGTCGTCGGGATGGACGAACCGACGCCAGCCAAACTCATCCTCGTCGTCGGGAGTATTAAGAACTTCGCGCGCGTTACCGAGGAAAGCAAGGGTGTTTGGACTGACATACGTGAACCTTCCGGTGGCGTCGGCCGACCATGCGTGGCCGGGCATGCTCTCGATAATTTGCAGCGCGCGCTTCGCTTCGGAGTCGCTTTCGACACGTGAGTTGAATGCTGTCGTCATTGCCTATTCCAGCCGGACAAAGAAGGCCTGGGGACTATCGCTGCTTAATATAGCACTTGTTCCGGGAAGGTTCAGGCTCCGCTTCTGGCGCTGGGCGCGTATGAGGTGGGTGCCGGTCGACACGAGCGAGGGGAAGCACACTAGCCCTCATTTCGCGTCGTCAATCCCAACGGCAAGGTAACCCGCTGGCCCCGTTCCCAAACGTCACGCGGTGGTTCAAGACGATCGAAGGGGCCGCAGCGAAATCAAGGAGAGTGCAATGAACCTCCGACGCCAGAGACACGGTCGAAGCCGTTTCAGATCTCCTAGGACGCGGCTACGGCCCACGATTACCGAATAAGAATTCTCTCGGTCGGGCCAAGTCGGATCCTTTCACAAATCGCCGTGAAGATATTGCCATTCCTCCCCGTCCATGCCTTTTTAGGTCGTACGTTCTAAAATGCAATCCGAAACGTTGCCTCAAGGAGGAACGATGATCCGCTTCTATTTCCACCCGACGCCCAATCCAGCGAAGGTTGCCCTCTTTCTGGAGGAAGCAGAGCTCCCCTACGAGGCCGTGCCGGTCGACACCAGCAAGGGCGAGCAGCACCTGACGGCGTTTCGTGCCATCAATCCGAACGGCAAGGTTCCGGCAATCGTGGACACGGAAGGTCCTGGCGGCAAGGAGGCACGCGTCTTCGATTCGACGGCGATCCTGATCTATCTCGCCGAAAAAACCGGGAAGTTTCTGGGCGCGCCCGAAGACCGACCCGAGTTGCTATCCTGGCTCCTGTTCATCGCCTCTGGCCTCGGCCCGTTCTCAGGCCAGGCCGTGCATTTCCAGTTCGCGGCACCCGAGGGACTTGATTATGCGGTGAATCGCTACCGCCGCGAGGCGGAGCGCCATTACCAGGTCTTGAACGACCATCTCGAGGATCGGAACTACATCGTCGGCGAGACCTACACCATCGCCGACATTTCGGCCTGGGGTTGGCTCGACCGCGCTTCGCGTGTGAGGAAGGGCGCCGACGATCCGCTCGCGCCGTTCCCGAACCTCAAGCGCCTGTTCGAGACAGTCGATGCCCGACCTGCCGTGGCTCGTGCGCGTGACATCGGCAAAGGCCATCCCTTCAAGCAGGTCAATGACGAGGAGACCAAGCGCGCGCTCTTCCCGTCGAATTTCCCGCCTGCAGCGTAGGTAATTCCCTGGAGAACACATCATGAGCGATAGCAGCGAGTATATCCCACCCAAGGTCTGGACCTGGGAGAAGGCCAGCGGCGGCACCTTCTCCAACATCAATCGGCCGATCGCCGGCGCGACCCACGAGAAGGAACTACCCGTGGGCAAGCACCCCCTGCAGCTCTATTCGCAAGGAACGCCGAACGGCCAGAAGGTCACGATCATGCTGGAGGAACTGCTGGCGCTTGGCCACGGTGGCGCCGAATATGATGCCTGGCTGATCAGAATCGGCGAAGGCGACCAGTTCAGCTCCGGGTTCGTCGAGATCAATCCGAACTCCAAGATTCCGGCGCTTGTGGACCGCAGCGAGCCGACGCCAATCCGAGTCTTCGAATCCGGCGCTATCCTCGTGTACCTCGCCGAAAAGTTCGGTGCGTTCCTGCCGACGGATCGCCCGGCCCGCGCTGAAACGTTCTCCTGGCTGTTCTGGCAGATGGGTTCGGCGCCCTTCCTTGGCGGCGGCTTCGGCCATTTCTATGCCTATGCGCCGACCAAGCTCGAATACCCTATCAACCGCTATGCCATGGAGGCTAAGCGCCAGCTCGACGTGCTCGATCGCCGATTAGCCGACAACGAGTTCGTCGCCGGCGCCGACTACACCATCGCCGACATGGCGATCTGGCCCTGGTACGGCGGGCTCGTGAAGGGCTGGCAGTACGATGCGGCAGAGTTTCTGTCTGTGCAGGATTACGCAAACGTTGTCCGCTGGGCCGACCAGATCTTTGCCCGGCCCGCCGTCGCACGTGGTCGAAAGGTCAATCGCACGAGCGGCACCCCGTCGAGCCAGCTACATGAACGGCACGACGCCAGCGATTTCAATATCAGAACGCAAGACAAGCTCTTGGGAGAACAGGCATGAACATCGCCGGCAAGCGCATCCTCATTACCGGTGGATCAAGCGGCATCGGCCTCGCCCTGGCGCGGGTACTGTTGGTGAAGGGGGCGAAAGTGGCGATTAGCGGACGCCGCCCGGAAGTCGTCGCCGAAGCCGTTCGGTCCCTGCAAACCGGGAGCGCCGAGATCCATGGCATAGCGGCCGATGTCGCGACCGCCAAAGGCCGCGCCGCGACGCTCGAACAGGCTCTTGCCGCCCTCGGCGGCCTCGACATCCTCGTCAACAATGCCGGCGGCGTCAGGGCCGGCCGTCTGGAGAACACGGACGAAGCCGATCTGCAGGCCATGATCGACGTCGATCTCACCGCCCCCATTCTGTTGACGCGGGCGGCGTTGCCGGTGCTCCGCAAGAGCGGTGACGCCATCGTGGTGAATGTGTCCTCCGGCATCGCCCTGGTCGGTGCGCCGTTCTACGCGACCTATGCGGCGGTCAAGGCGGGACTTGCCCATTTCGGCGAAGCGCTGCGGCGCGAGTTGAAAGGGGAGGGCATCCATGTCCTGACCGTCTATCCTGGCGGCACGGATACACCCATGATGAAGTCGAACCGCGCCAGGCCCGAACTTGGCTTCTCGCGTGAGCCAGCCTCCGCTGTTGCCGACGCCATCGCGGGAGGCATCGAAACCAGGGCGTTCGAGGTGATCCGGGGCGGCGAGACCCGTGCTCAGATGATCGCGCTCAATCGCGAGAACCCGGCTGCGGTCGACGAGCGCTTGTTCGGACTGAAGCCGGCGCTAGAGGAAGCGGTGAAGGATCATTCGGCGCTTTGAGCACGAGACGGGGAAGATTAAGGTCGCCTCGGTATCGGTGGACGATCGGGAAAAGTCGGAGGCACTCGTCGAAAGGTACAAGCCCGGTTTCCACGTCGCCAACGGCCGCGATGCACGAGCGGGTTCCGAAGCCACCGGCGCTTCGTCAATGACAATCCCGTCTATCTCCAGGTAGCCGCCTTCACCCTCAAATCCCGTGGGCCGGTTCGTGACGGCCGTCTATTTGACCGGTGCGATCGGCGTATGCCTACCCCGCTGTTGTAACTGCCAGCAAAACCATGAGCGCCCCAGAAATGCGTGCGCGATGCCGTGGGAAAGCGAGACCGTAAACAGGAGCACTATCGATAGCGTGTAGCCGCCTGTAAGTTCAAAGACGATAACCGTTGATGAGAGCGGCGCACCGAGAACGGCGCCGGCAACGGCGCCCATTCCGAGAATAGCATAGAGGCCGCTTGTCGAGGCCAGTTCCGGGACGACGGAAGCCCAAACAACGCCGAATGAGCCGCCTGTGAGGGCGCCAAGGTAAAGCGCCGGCGAAAAAACGCCACCGCCAAATCGGGCAGCAAGAGAAACGGCTGTGGCGATTATCTTCAATACGATCAACACCAGCATGATGTCGAGCGGTAGCATTTGCGAAACCGCCAAGTCCGTTACCTCGTAGCCAACTCCCAAGACCTCGGGAAAAGGAACAGCGATTGCCCCAAGTAACACCCCTCCCGTTACCGGCTGCAGCCAAAGTGGAATCGGCAAGTCGCGGGACAACGATTCTGCGCGTGCCAACGTGTATTGAAACAGCATAGCGACTATTGCAGCCAACAGACCAAGCAATGCAAACGCCGGAAACTCCCACAAAGATCGGACAGAGTAATCGGAGATAGCGAAGGCAACCGAATTCCCGAACCATATACGGGAGACTACGCTTCCCGCCGTCGACGCAATGACTATCGGCACGAATGCACGCTTGGCGTAGTGGCCAAGAATCACCTCATGCGCGAAGAGCACGCCAGCAATTGGTGCATTGAATGACGCGGCTATTGCGCTTGCGACGCCCGCTCCGAGTAGCGTTTCGTGGCTCCATTTCGGCATTTGAGAACGAGCCGCGATCGCGGTTGCCAGGACAGCGCCAAGATGTACGACCGGTCCTTCGCGACCTGCACTAGCCCCGGACCCGAGCGACACGGCCGTCACGATCGATGACAGGAGGCCGTCGCGCAGGTCGAGCTTTCGGTCAGGGTCGATGACTGCTTCGATAACGTCTGGCACTGTTCCGACGCGCCTAGCGTTCATACAGATTAGCATCGGCCCAACAACGAGGCCGCCCGTGATAGGAGCAGCGATTATCCAATACCAAGACAATGTGCTAGCCGCAGAAAACACCCGCTCCGAACGAGTGCCAAGCCACGGAAGCTGAATCACTCCAATCAGTTCACGAAAGAGGATGGCAGCGAACGCTACCGTGAAACCGACCAATAGAGCGATGATCCATATGAGCGGCTGGCGGGTTTCGACGAACGACCTGAGATGATCCCTCGTCTGAAAGAAGCCGATTTGACGGCGATTTGGAACTACGTTCAGCTCCATTGCGATCGCATCTGCTCACAAATCAGGCATGGTGTTCGGTGTTGGCCGGATCGCATCAGATCGCTGTCTCTACGGTGGCGTGCCGCCGCCGCACTGTGTCGGCCGCGAAGGCGGAGCCGGGCCTGAAAACGAAGGATCAGACCGGTGCATTCAGCGAGAGATGGGCTAAGAAGGTCGTAAGGAACGGGACCGGGAGATATGAGGCCGACGCCATCTGGGCCGCCGATCAGAAACTGAGGTGCGCCGACATGACCAACCAGCGCGCCATGATTGGTGGGGTCGCTTGCGACGACAACTTCGCGGAGCTTGGGTGCCTTGTCCTGTGGTGTCACAGGGCTTCCTCCGATTGCGTTCAGCGCGTCATGCGAAGCGGCATCGCTAGCCGCCATACCGTTCGGTCTTGATCGCCGAGGCGTCTAACCCTGCCGCTAGCGCGCCATCGGCCGCGATATTGACGAACGGGTTTGACCCGCAGATAAACACATGCGCAGGCATGCGGGGGAGCCGGGCAACCAACTCGGCGACCATCGTGCTATCGATGCGTCGCGCAAAGTCAGAAGTGCGCTCTGGAGGCTCTCGAGTAATCGCCAGGGCCAAGGTGAACGTCGGGTCCGCCGTCTCCAATGAGAGCAGTTCATCGGCGAACAACACGTCTCGCTGTGTTCGAGATGATAGGAGCAGCGCTGTCGGTACAGTCTGCGCCAGGGCGCGGCGTTGTCGTATCATCGCCATCAGCGGTACGACGCCAGACCCCGCCCCGATCAAGAGTACCGGTGCGGTTGCACGTTCAGGCCACAGGAAGTGACCGCCGAGCGGGCCTCGCAGTTCGATTTCGTCGCCCACAGCTGCGATGTCATGGAAAAACGGAGAGACTTCACCATCCGGGAGGCGTTCGATGGCGAGCTCAATGACATTCGAGGCACTCGGTGAGGAGGCGATCGAATAACTGCGCATTGTCACGTAGCCATCTGGAGCAGTTAGTCGTACATCGACGTGTTGGCCGGCGATATGCGCAAATGGCTTGCTGACCTGCAGGAAGAAGCTCTTGATACTTGGCGTCCGCCGAATGATCTCGGTGATGGCGCACGTCTGCCAAGGCACCGATCGCGCGCCCTCCTCAGTCATTGGTGTACCGCTGCTCGCGCCACGGATCGCCATATTTATGATATCCGCGCAACTCCCAGAAGCCCGCCTCGTCACGTTCGGTAAATTGGAGCGCGTTTACCCACTTGGCGGACTTCCAGAAGTACAGGTGTGGGACGAGGAGTCGTGCAGGGCCACCATGGTCGCGCGAAAGCGGCTGCCCCTCGTAGTTCAGGGCGACCATGGCCTTTCCGGAGGCAAGATCTGCAAGAGGAACATTTGAAGAGTAGCCATCGTAACAATGTGCAAGCACGAAATCAGTGGGGCGCTCCACTCCGGCATCGGCAAGGATGTCGTCGACGATAACGCCCTCCCAAGCGGTGTTGAGTTTCGACCATGAAGTCACGCAATGAATGTCTCTCGTCATCTTGGTCTTGGGCAGCGTGTTGAACTCGCTCCAGTTCCAAACCTTGACCGGCCTCGGTCCAATCTTGAGGGTAAATTTCCAATCCGCTGTTGCAAGGCGCGGGGTCGGCCCAGCTGTCATGACAGGGAAGTGCTCGACAAGGTGCTGGCCTGGCGGAATTCGATCGGGCTGGTCTCCTCCCGAATTTCGGCCGGTAAAACCTCTCGTGATCATGGCGGACTCCTTTGCAGCGTTGTTGGTGACATCAGCCGTTGTGGTTGTTTTGCCCGCGGCTCGCTACCAGGCGAGCCCGTTCTGACTCATCATGATGATCGGCGCTGAATGGGCAGCTTGAAATGAGAGCGCCAGGTTCAACAGGATGAACAGAAAGGTGGTCCCAACTCCTCGCCGCCACGCTTGACCCACTGAGAGCGACCCATCTCGCACTTGTCGGTCGGATGAAGTCGCAAGGAGCGGAGCAACCGCCACAACTCGGCGAGCAGTTCACGCTCCGTAGGCTGTTGTCGATTTCCGGTTCTACAGCTTTCACGACCACGCTCCTCGCCCGCTCGGCGGACGCGTCGCGGGGCCCATCTACGTCCATCAACCGCGTTGAGGTGACGCCCTAGCCGTGAAGCTTGGCGGCAACCTCCGCAATCGTTCGTCCCTGATAGCGAGCTCCTGCAAGCTCGTTTTCGCTGACCTCACGCTTGCCATCGGGGCCAGCGACCGTTGTGACACCGTAAGGAGCCCCGCCAGTGATCTCATCGACGTTCATTTGCCCGGCGAAGCCATAGTTGAGCCCCACGACCGTCATGCCAAAGTGGAACAGATTCGTGATGATCGTAAACAGCGTCAGTTCCTGACCGCCGTGCTGCGTCGCCGACGAAGCGAAAGCGGCCCCTACTTTTCCCTGCAGAGCACCTTTGGCCCACAAGCCGCCGGCCTGATCGAGGAAGCTCGCCATCTGGGACGACATGCGCCCGAAGCGAGTGCCCGTACCGATGACGATGGCGTCATAGTTAGCAAGATCCTCGACCTTCGCTACAGGCGCTCTCTGCTCAACTTTGTATCCGGCTGCTCTGGCTGCTTCCGGAGACAGGAGTTCGGGGACGCGTTTGACTTCGACGGTTGCCCCCGCCTCGCTCGCGCCGGATGCGATTTCATGCGCCAATTTCTCAACGTGCCCAAAAGAAGAGTAGTAAAGGACGAGTACCTTAGCCATTATTGGGTCCCTATTTTTTGATTATTGATCCAACCGGCTTCGTCGAGTGCGCTCAGCGGTAGCAGCGCAAAAGAAGTCTTGGAATTTGTGGGAGATCTTAGTGCCGCATCTACCCCAGCCGGTGCGTTTAGTAGTTAAACCGGCGACCATTCAAGTAAAGCTATCATATCCATAACCGCCAGGAATGCTTCCGTGAAGTCAGCGCCGAAGCTCCCCGACAAGGAAATCCGTGAACGCGCGCGCAGCGGGCTTGATGATCTTTCCGCTCACGAACACGGCATTGACTTCCATCGAGCCGCAGTCCCAGTCGGGCAGAATGCGAACGAGGGCCCCGCTTTCCAACTCAGCCCTCGCACTACTGAGGCTCGAGGCGGCGATACCCAGCCCGGCCTTCGCCCCGGTGATTGCGCCTTCATTGACTGTCATTGACAACTGACTTTCCACACGGATGGTCGCAACACGCCCGTCCTTGGCGAACGAAAAAGTCGGCGAGGGATGCGCTGGGCTGGTGATCACCGAGTGGTGCGCGAGGTCCGACGGCATCGTGGGGGTGCCACGCTCCCGTAGGTAGTCTGGGGAGGCCGTGAGTATCCTCGGCTGGCGGATGAGTTTGCGCGCCGTCGCGCTCGAGTCGGGGAGGGCGCCGAACTGGAACGACACGTCGATGCCCTCAGTCACGAGGTCTGGGTAGCGGTCAGTCACCAGGAGATCGATCTTCAGCGCCGGGTGCTGCTTTATAAACGCGGGAAGCCGCGGGATGATTTCCCGGAGCCCGAAACTTATCGGAGTGCCGACGCGAAGCACCCCTCGCAGCTCTCCAGTGCCGCGGGCCTCGTGATCGGCCTCGTCGAGCGCCGCCAAGATCGCCTCCACCCGCGTCAGATAGGTTGCTCCAGCCTCCGTCAGCGTGACCGCGCGGGTTGTCCGGCTGAAGAGCGTCGCGCCGACTTCGGCTTCCAATGCGGCGATAAGGCGTGAGGCCGAGGGCTGAGAGAGACCGAGTTCACGACCGGCACTCGAAAAGTTGCCCACGCGACCTGCGCGGGCAAACAGTTTCAGCGCTGCAAGTCGGTCGTTCATCGCTTCTCTATCTTTCGTCATATTTCCCGGCCCGGTTGCTGGGCCAAAATTCCACCTCTCTCCTATAAAGATAATACAGGAGATAAAAGATACCGCCTCACATTGTTTGAGAGGATGCAGGTAACCAGCGCCATTACGGTCATTTGAGCGGTGGGAGAACCCGCGAGTTTTCCGACCGCTTTTTAGGGCGAGGAACTGGCCGCGTTCGCTGTCTCTTTCTTGACGATCACCGTGGTCGTTGAGTCAGTGAATGCTCCGATCGGTGTCAAAGCAACGGGCGAAGCTAGCTTCAGAATAACCCGATGGCGTAGGCGCGCCGTAAGTGAGGTTCACGCTATGTGAATCCGATCCGGGAATATTAAAGCCTCGCGAACATGGCGGCGAAATGCTCGTGTCGCAGATGCGATCAGTAAACCAAGGAAATCCATCTCATGACTTCTGAACTTTAAGCAACGGGCCCTGTACAGATGCAAAGAGGAGACAAAGCGATGCAGCCAGCAAAACAAGGTCCTTAAGAAGGAACTGCCCCGGTGCTGCCGAGATGGCCGGAAATCCGCCCGCCGTCCGTTCTGCTACGCCAGGCGTGCTCAGGAAGAATGTCAACGTGATAATATACGTCGCAGCCGACATCGCCGCTCCCAATGCGGAAAAAATGGGCTGAAAGGCCCCGAGAATGAGAGCCGCTGCGGTCGACAACTCAATCACGCCTATAATGTAACTTGCCCCCTGAACCCCGAATAGGGCGTGCAACCAGCTCATGATCGGGTTGTGTTCGATGAACGGAGCAATGCCAGTTGCTTCGTATGCCGTGAACTTCATTGCGCCGAACCAAAGAAAGATAACGACCAGAGCCCATCTAAGCAGGGCCAGGAAATTAAGAGATCCAGTGCTCTTTTCAGCGATCTGAAAACGAATCTGGTTCGTAGAAGTGCTCATTTGCAGTCTCCTTTTAGATGCTGACAGCAAAGTAGTCTCATACCGTGGCGGTCGAACTGCCAGGGGTTTCAAGAGGCCCGAAGACCTCCATCGGACAATCGATGCAGATCCGGTCATCGCAGTAACGACAAGTTGTCAGCGCGGAGAGCGCGTTCTCGGGCAGCGATGCGACGATTATTGCGGCTATGCGTCCGAGTGGAGCCAGATCGTCCGGCGATACGCGCTCGAGCAGAGCGGCTAGCGCATCGCGACGAAGGGCGAGCAATTCCTCTCGCAACTGCAAACCGCTTGGCGTCAGAGTCAAAGTCATTATTCTACGGTCGATCGCGGAGGGTTGTTTATCGACGAGGTTCCGCTCGACCAGGCGATCAACGAGGCGAACCGCGCCTCCGTGGGTAAGCCGCAGGATCCGGCTAAGCTGGTCAATGGACATCATCGGCGCGTGCCCGATGACGATCAGGGACGGCACCGTCTCACCCCCCTCGGGCATGGCTTCAGCGACCGCCGAGCGCATTCGATCGGTGACGCCCACCGCCAAAACACCCAGAAGGTTCACTAGTCGGTCCGACACAGCCATACCCATTGCACCTCGGTCATCCAATTTATAAATATGACTCATGCATATAATTGCATACATCTGCGAGGTGAGAAAGCGGAAAAATCAGGGTCGCGGTGGTGGGCTCGATTACGGCCATGTCGGACAGCAGGCCGTGCTTGATCAGGGCCACTACGCACTTTCGCCATCAACGGTATCTCTGAAACTCGGTGCGACCGGATTAGACGCCGGGCTACGTCGCACTGACGGGCTCGAGCACAATAAGGCTCTTCTGAATATCGTGCCCGTACTCGGCCGCCTTCTGAGTCTCGTGGGCGGATACCGTCTTACCGCCCCATGTTGTGCGCTTAGCCACGCCATCCTCCGCAAATCAGTATGCGCCGCGTCACATCTGACCGATTCTCGAGGTTAGCCAAGGCTCAAGCATCTATGCGGTAGGGGAGGCAAACACCAGAACAGTGGCGATAACGATCAGCAGCGGCCCCATCCATCGAAAGTGCCTTGTGAGTGGAGCCAGCCACGGCGCCTGAGCATTCGTCTGAACGTAGCCAAGCCCAGCTGCCGTCATCGAGAAACCTGCGCAAATCATGACGATCTGGTCAATTTAGGCCATCTTTTATCCCCCAAGTTGCCATGTCAGCCATGGTTCAAGGGTATTGGGTGGGAACCAGCGCCGCCCTATTCGGTGACGAGTCTATCTCCGTTCGATCGACGGCGAGGATGCTCATCACGAGAGAGATGAGGACGAGTATCAGCGCCATGAATGCGATGCCTGCCTTATCCATCCCCCATCATCGTAAGGAGAATGCGAGCAAAGGGGGGCGCCGTCGACGAAGAACTTCACCGATGCTTGTCATGGTAAATGTTGCCTAAAGAGACCCACTCGCCGCATAGCGGGCAACAGAGTGATCCTTCACAGAGATTGAACCAGCGGCGCAAGCGGCCTTAAGCGCTCCCAAGTTCTTCAGCCGTCACCAAGATCTGTGCATTCCCCAGAGATTGATCAGCATATTTGAAGGCAAGTATGCTGAGAACTGAGGCGATCATAGCTATTAGGATAATGCGCATCGTGTTCTCCTGGATGGTTGATTACTAGTAGCAGCCAATCAGGAGGTGCCTTGTTACCTGGGGAGCAAGCGGCGCGCCTCATAAGCTGGAGCTGTCACAGGTGGGTAGCGGACACGTTCATCGATGCAGCGTCACCGGTGCACAATCCTGATCACGCTCATCTGCGCTTCGTCGAGATCAGCTTCCTCAGGGTATCGTCGGCAACAGCAAGAAGATATTCGTCAATCGCGCACGATGTACTGGCAGCCGGCGAAGCGGGTGCCGAGGACCTGATCCTCCGCAAGATCGGCCAGGCGCAGGTGACCGGTACCGCGCTCCGGATCCACTGCAGTTTTACCGCCTAGGTCAATTGCGCGACTGTGCCTCACGGCACGGTTTCCATTCCGGCCGGGGATCGAAACAGAACCACCGCGGCTCCGACTTGCCAACCGCGAAGCCGAAGGTACCCATTTCGAGCAGCCACGGTGCACGCACTAGTGGACAAATGGGCCAGCCTCGAAATGCGGTCTCGCCCCTATCTCGTCACTCATCGAAGTCGCCCGCGGGCGGCAGTATTCCCAAGCGCTATGAAACCTATAAATGCCTTCGATTGGAAAACTTCGTCCCGCGATGCGACAACTGGTTATCGCGACGACAACGAGCAGCCTGTTTCGGAGCGTCTCGAAGCGCATGCGACCTGTGACGCCCATGGTGATCATGCGAGTGTCAGCCTCCTCGGGAGCTGCATCGCAGCGCGTCGTTTGCCCCGCCATGCCGAGCAACCCCAACAATGGGTCTGGTGATGAGAGATTTTGATACTATTTTCAAAAGTGAGCTAGACAAGCTGCATTCGGAAGGCCGCTATCGGGTATTTGCAGAGTTGGTTCGCCATTGTGGTCGTTTCCCGAGAGCGAAACGGCTGACGGCCGGCGGCGAACAGGACGTGACGGTCTGGTGCTCCAACGACTATCTCGGCATGGGTCAACACCCCAAGGTGATCGAGGCGATGAAAGACGCTATCGATCACTGTGGCGCGGGTGCGGGAGGCACCCGGAATATCTCTGGAACCAACTACTGTCATGTCCTCCTGGAGGAGGAGCTCGCCGATCTGCACGGCAAGGAAGCCGCGTTGATCTTCACATCCGGCTATGTTTCCAACTGGGCAGCGCTCGGTACGCTCGGCGCCAGGATACCCGGCCTCATCATCTTCTCCGATGCGTTGAACCATGCCTCGATGATCGAGGGCATCCGTTACGCCAAATGCGATCGGGTGATCTGGAAGCACAATGACGTCGCTGATCTCGAAGCCAAGCTGTCAGCCGCCGATCCCAAGGCGCCGAAGCTCATCGCCTTCGAATCGGTCTATTCTATGGACGGCGATATCGCGCCGATGAAGGAGATCTGCGATCTCGCAGACAAATACGGCGCCATGACCTATCTCGATGAAGTGCACGCTGTCGGCATGTATGGCCCGCGCGGCGGCGGCATTGCCGAGCGCGAAGGCTTGATGGACCGGATCACCGTCATCGAAGGCACGCTCGCCAAGGCGTTCGGCGTCATGGGCGGTTATATCGCCGCTTCGGCTGCGCTGTGCGATTTCATCCGCTCCTTCGCTTCGGGGTTCATCTTTACCACGGCGCTCCCGCCGGCCCTTGCCGCAGGTTCGCTGGAATCGATCCGCCATCTTAAAGCCAGCCAGATAGAGCGCGTTCGCCACCGGGAGCGCGTGCGCAAGGTACGCAGTCTGCTCGACCAGCGCGGCATCCCGCACATGCCGAACCCGAGCCATATCGTTCCCGTCATGGTCGGCGATGCCGCCAAGTGCAAATGGATTTCGGATCTGCTGCTCGACGATTTCGGCATTTATCTCCAACCAATCAATTATCCGACGGTTCCGAAGAAGACCGAACGCCTGCGGATCACGCCGACGCCGCTGCATTCGGATGCTGATATCGAACATTTGGCCGAAGCGCTGCATTCACTCTGGTCGCATTGCGCGCTCGCCCGCAACGTTGCCTGATCTCCAGTCGAAAGATCGTCTGAGAAACAACACGGGCGCGTGTGCCGTCGCCACTGAAGGACCAAGGTATGAACAGTGTGCTGACGGAGACCATTCTCATGGTGGTGACCATCGCAGCCGGATTGATCCTGCTTTATCCCTTCATGCGCAGCCAAAAGTCCGTCGACGGCAGCCATCGGGTCCAGCTTGCCGTCTATCGGGATCAGTTGACGGAGCTTGAACGCGACCGCCTTATGGGCTTGTTTAGCGACGAACAGGCCGAGTATGTCCGGGCCGAGATAGCCCGACGGCTCTTCGCGGCAGATGACAACAGCCGCGTGCGCAGCCATCGCCCGACGCGGCGCCCGTGGACCCTCGCATCGATGTTCGCCTTGCTTGGCGCTGCCTTCCTCCTCTACCTCTCCATCGGTCGGCCTGATCTGCCATCTCATCCATTTGAGCATCAGGCCAACGTCCTGGGTATGGACATCACCGCGGTTGCTGCAAATGCTGAACCTGCAGCCACACAACCGCTTGATGATGCAGATGCTCGGGACATGCTGCTGGGGCCGAGCCCCGCACGCCTTGATGGTCTTGCCGAAACGCTGATGGCGATTGCGGGAGGCGTGGTGACCGAGGATGCCCGAAAGATCCTGGAGCAGTCGATGTCCATTGAGCCGAACAATCCGCGCGCGCGTTTCTACATCGCACTGAGCATGGAGCAGGCGGGCCGGTCCGGCGAGGCGCGCGCCGCCTTCGAGGCGCTAGCCAAGGATTCGCCTCCCGGCGCCCCGTGGTTGCCGCTGGTCAATGAACATATCGCCAAGAACGGCGGAACAGCCATTGCGCCTGCAGCTCAACCGACATCACCGGGCGACCCAACGACCAAGGATCTGGCTGCGGCCGAGACCATGAGCGGCGGCGATCGGCAGCAGATGATCCGCGGCATGGTGGAAAGCCTCAATGCCAAGCTCGCCGAAAACCCGGATAATTTCGAGGGCTGGATGCGGCTTGTTCGCTCCTACGCCGTGTTGAACGATAAGAACCGCGCCGCAAACGCCCTGCAGAGCGGGCTAGCGGCATTCCCCGCAAGCGGCGATCAGGGCAGACAGCTGCTTGCGCTGGCCAAGGAACTCGGCATCGCCATGGAAGGACGGACGGAATGACGCGCAAGCAGAAACGCCTGGCGGTGATTTTCGGCGGCATGAGCTTCATCATTGCCGCCGTGTTGCTCGTCATGTTCGCCTTCAGCCGGTCCGTCGCCTATTTTTACATGCCGGCGGACCTCGCCAAGAGTCCGATCCCGCCGGACACCCGCATCCGCCTGGGCGGTCTCGTCCGCGAGGGCGGCATCGTTCGTGGCGAGGGATCCGTCGTGCGCTTTGCTGTCACCGATCCGAGTGGAGAGATCGTCAATGTCCGCTATCAGGGCATCCTGCCGGACCTCTTTCGCGAGGGGCAGGGCGTCGTCACCGAGGGAACCTTCGAGGCAGGAAGCAATCTTTTCTCCGCCGACACCGTGCTTGCCAAGCATGACGAGACATACATGCCGAAGGAAGTGGCCGACAAGCTAAAGGCCGAAGGACTTTGGGAAGAGAGCGAGGGACAGGCGCCCCAAGGCAGGGCGAAGGGTCAGGAAGCAAAGGGCCGGGAGGCGAAGGCGACGCAATGATCATCGAGATTGGCCACTACACGCTGGTTCTGGCGCTCGCAATTGCGGTCATCCTGTCGGTCGTGCCTGTGATCGGCGCCCGACACCGTGAACAGGCAATGATGGATGTCGCCCCATTCGGCTCCGTCCTGCTCTTTGCCCTTGTTGCCTTCTCCTTCGCGGCGCTGACCTACGCGCATGTCGTCTCGGATTTCTCGGTCGAAAACGTCTGGGAGAATTCGCATTCGCTGGTGCCGCTGGTATACAAATATTCAGGCGTCTGGGGCAATCACGAAGGCTCGATGATGCTCTGGCTGCTGATCCTGGCGCTGTTCAGCGCGCTGGTCGCCGTCTTCGGGCGTAATCTGCCGAGCACGCTGAAGGCCAATGCGCTGTCGGTGCAGGCCTGGATTTCCACCGCCTTCCTGTTGTTCATCCTTTTGACCTCGAATCCCTTCATCCGCCTCGATCCGGCCCCGGCCGAGGGCCGCGACCTCAATCCGGTGCTGCAGGACGTCGGCCTCGCCATCCACCCGCCGCTCCTTTATCTTGGCTATGTCGGCTTTTCCGTCTGCTTCTCCTTCGCCGTCGCCGCGTTGATCGAAGGGCGCCTCGACGCCGCCTGGGCGCGCTGGGTGCGGCCCTGGACGCTTGCTGCCTGGACCTTCCTGACGCTCGGCATTGCCATGGGCTCCTACTGGGCCTATTACGAGCTTGGCTGGGGCGGCTGGTGGTTTTGGGATCCGGTCGAGAACGCTTCCTTCATGCCCTGGCTTGCCGGCACGGCGCTGCTGCATTCGGCGCTCGTCATGGAAAGGCGTGAGGCGCTGAAGATCTGGACGGTGCTGCTCGCCATCCTGACCTTTTCACTGTCTTTAATGGGTACCTTCCTGGTGCGCTCCGGCGTATTGACCTCGGTGCATGCCTTTGCCAGCGATCCGAGTCGCGGCGTCTTCATCCTCTGCATCCTCATGATCTTCATCGGCGGTGCGCTGGCGCTCTTCGCCTTCCGCGCGCCGCTGCTCAACGCTGGCGGCCTCTTCGCGCCAATCTCGCGTGAGGGCGCGCTGGTTCTCAACAATCTCATTCTGACGGTCGCCTGCGGCACGGTGCTGACCGGTACGCTCTATCCGCTGCTGTTGGAGGCACTGACGGGCGACAAGATCTCTGTCGGCGCGCCCTTCTTCAACCTGACCTTCGGCCTGCTGATGGCGCCGGTCCTGGTCATCGTGCCCTTCGGTCCGCTGCTCGCCTGGAAGCGCGGCGACCTGCTCGGGGCGCTGCAACGGCTCTATGTCGTGGCAGGGATTTCCTTCCTCGTCGCGGTCGTATTCTTCTATGTCGAGAACGGCGGACCTGTGCTGGCCGTCCTCGGCCTTGCGGCGGGGCTCTTCCTCGTGCTCGGCGCAATCGCCGACCTCTGGTACCGCGCCGGCATCGGCAAGGTGAAGGCGGATGTCGCCTGGCGCAGGCTTGCTGGCCTGCCGCGCTCGGCCTTCGGCACGGCGCTGGCCCACGCCGGGCTCGGCGTTACGGTGCTCGGCATCGTCGCGGTGACGGCGTTCCACGCCGAGCGTGTGATCGTGATGAAGCCCGGCGAGAGCACGGACGCAGGCGGGTACACGATTCATTTCGACGGCATGCGCCCGGCGACGGGGCCGAACTATATCGAGGATCGCGGCCATTTCCGGGTCAGCCGCGGCCGTTTCGAGGTTGCCGAGGTCTGGTCGGCCAAGCGCGTCTATGTCGCCCAGCGCATGCCGACGACGGAGGCGGGAATACTGACCTTCGGGCTCAGCCAGCTTTATGTCTCGCTCGGCGATCCGACCAACGACGGCGGCATCGCGGTGCGCATCTGGTGGAAGCCCTTCATCCTCTGCATCTGGGGCGGCGCGTTGATCATGGCGGCGGGCGGTGTTGTCTCGCTCAGCGACCGGCGTCTGCGCGTCGGCGCGCCGAACCGCAAGGCAAAGGCCGCGAAATCTGCGGCGCCGGTGATGGAGGCAGCGGAATGATCCGGCGCTTTCTGGTTGCTCTCGTCCTGATGCTGGCGGCGGCTCCGGCTCTTGCCGTCAACCCCGACGAGATGCTGGCCGATCCGATCCTCGAAGCCCGGGCACGGGCGCTGTCGGCTGAGCTGCGCTGCGTGGTCTGCCAGAACCAGTCGATCGATGATTCAAACGCCGACCTTGCCAAGGATCTGCGCCTGCTCGTCCGTGAGCGCATCACCGATGGCGATACCGACAAGCAGGTGCTGAATTATATCGTCTCGCGTTATGGTGAGTTCGTCCTGCTGAAGCCGCGCTTCAGTGTGCGGACGCTGCTGCTCTGGGGTGCGCCCGTGCTGCTGATCCTCGCCGGCGGGGTATCGGTCACCGTCTTTGTCCGCAGAATGGCCGGCAAGCCGACCGGCAGCAAACTCACCGCAGATGAGCGGGTGCGGCTCGCTGAACTGAGCTTAGACTGAAGCCTGGATTATTAGGCCCTATCCGATGCAACGGTGTGGCGGCTTCTAACGTATCCTCCGGCGGGGACCGCCTTGCGAAGTTCCGCTTATCCTGTGGGTGTGCGCTCTTAAGAGTGGACTTAAGAGCGCGCCGGCAAATCATGGGACATGCAGTTTTGCTGACGGGACCAGAACGGCGTCGGCGATGGTCGTTGGAAGATCGTGCGCGCAGATTCTGGCGGAGGCTTTCGCGCCTGGCGCGGTGGCTTCCGAAGTTGCGCGCCGCTTCGAGGTTTCGACTGGCCGGACCTACACATGGCGGCGGCAAGCTTTGGTCCAGCAGGCCGAGCCCGACTTTGTGCCAACCAGCTTGTTGACTTTGCCAGCAGTGATGCGGTCGAGCTGGCCATGGCAGTGGACTGCCCGAACGGCGTGAAGGTGAGAATTGGCTCTGCAGCGCCATGCGACCCGGCGACCGCGATCATGCGAACGCGCTCTGCGCGGCATAGCGCTGGGCAGGAATTATGTGAAGCGCCGGATCGGACCGCGGTTGCCAACGCGCCGCCGCCGTGTACAGCTCGATTGTCTCGGCCAAAATGAATGACGTCGATCCGCAAGCCTGGCTCGCCGACGTGCTTTACCGCATTTGCCGGTTCTCCGACCCACGCGCGGCATGCCGAACTCGTCGAATGGTGGGGCAGCAGAATACGATCCGGACAAGGCCAACTTCGCCGAGCTCAAGTAAGTCGTCGACGACCTGGCAGCGAAGGGAGGCCGCGGATCACGCCGAAAAATCTAAAAGTCCTTCTCGCCGTGGTCGTTGCCGGATGCTACCTTCCAACCGAGAGCCTCGCCTTCTCCATTGCTGGAAACAATCCTTCCTTGAGGCTGAGGTCGTCGAACGGTCCCACACGCTTGTAGAGGATGGTGCCGTCGGGGGCGACGAGATAGCTCTCTGGAATGCCGTACACGCCCCAGTCGATCGCCTCCTTGCCGTTCGGGTCGACGCCGATGGCGCGATAGGGATTGCCGAGTTCTCCCAGGAAGCGCAGCGCGTTCTCCGGCCGGTCCTTGTAGTTGATCGCCACTATGTTCAGCCGGCCGTCCTCGGCGAGCCGCTTCAGGATGGGGTGCTCGTCCCGGCAGGGAATGCACCAGGAGGCGAAGACGTTGACGAGGGTGAGTTTTCCGTTGACCGCCTCATCCGTCAGCGCCGGCACGCTGGAACCTTCGAGCGGCGGCAGGTTTAGCGACGGCGCCTTGGTGCCAATCAAAGCGGAGGGGATCTCCGCGATGTTCTTACCGTGGAAATCCTGGTCGTAGAGGATTTTCGCTGCCGTTGCTGCGATGCCACTGAACACGACAAGCGGTATCAGCGCAGGCGCATAGCGGCTGATGCCGCGGCTTTCTGGCCTGTTCTCGTGCGGAGCCTCGGTCATTCGCCGTCCTTCGGTCGGGCAGAACGGCGGCGGAGGCCGGCGGCTTCGAGCTCTGCCAATTCCTTCTGGCGCGCGCGCCCATCGGCCCAGGTCCAAAGCGTGACGCCGATCATCACCAGCGCGGCGAGACCATAGGAGCCGTAGACGTAAATAGAGTAGGAGTTCATCTCTATTCCTCCCAGCTTGCCATGCGAGCCGCCATGCGGCGCTGGGTGGTGATGCGGCGGCGCCAGATCTCGTTGCGCATCGCCATGATGTGCAGCGTGAAGAACAGAAGCGTGAAGGCGATCGCCATGACGAGAAGAGGGCGCAGGAACTCCGGATCGATCGCCGTCCCGTCAAGACGCAGCACGCTCGCCGACTGGTGCAGTGTGTTCCACCAGTCGACGGAGAATTTGATGATCGGGATGTTGACGAAGCCGACGAGGATCAGCACGGCAGTGAGGCGCGCTGCCTTTGACGGATCATCCATCGCGCGGTTCAGCGCGATCAGACCGAGATACATTAGGAACAGGATGAAGACCGAGGTGAGCCGCGCATCCCAGACCCACCAGGTGCCCCACATCGGCTTGCCCCAGAGCGAGCCGGTAACGAGCGCAAGCAGGGTGAAGGCGGCGCCAAGCGGTGTTGCGGCTCTGGCGGAGACATCGGCAAGCGGATGGCGCCAGACGAGCGTGCCGATCGCCGAGGCGCTCATGATCGTGTAGCACATCATCGCCAGCCAGGCCGACGGAACGTGAATATACATGATGCGGACGGTCTCGCCCTGCTGGTAGTCGCCCTCGGTCGAAAAGCTCAGATAGAGCCCGAGGATGAAACAGACGGCTGTGATGCCGGCCAGCCAGGGAAGGATGCGAGCGGCCAGCGCCAGAAATCGCGTCGGGTTGGCAAGAAAAATCAGCCCGTTTTTGGGCACCGTTATGATTTCAGTCATGACCCCTCCAAAATTAACGAAACGCTCTCTGGGGCGCACTCGCAAGGTGTATGGAACACCAAAAGACATCCATGTCGCGCGGATGCGGTCCCGTTTTTACCTCGCTTCATCGTGGTTCGCGGGGATAGTGTCGGTAGCGCGCTCCGTGTGGGCGCCATCGCTCCATGCATCGCTGCTTGTCGCGTAAGCGGCAGCCTAGGAGCAGTTCAGCGTCAGGCTAATTTTGAATAAATGGCGCGGATTTTCCAATAACCGGCGAGCATGGTTTCGATAGCTCGAGGCTCATTTGCTGTGTTTGCGGTCCGTGTTCCGTGCATCAGGATGCGCGGCGGACTATGCGCGAGCCCGGCCGATTTGCCCGATGCCCACGCCGCATACGTTCCGTAGCGTCGCGAATCGCTTGAGCATCGCCGATGCTCAGGAGCGGGAACTGGTGATCGCGGCGAGCGGCGTGATCTTCGGTATCTCGACGGGGCAGTGAGGACAGTCGCAGCAGTATTCCCCAGCGCTATGAAACCTATGAATGCCGGCCATTGGAAAACGTCGCCCCGTGCTGCGACAACTGAGTGCCTGTGTTGCAGATCTCGTCAAGTAACGCCGAGAGCAACCCGGGACGGATAACATTTCAATGTTTGTGGAGAAAAAAGGTATGCGTATTGCCCTACTGATCGCCGGAGCGGTTTCCAGCGCGGTTGCTGTAACGGCCGCATTCGCCCAGTCCGAGTCCAATGACGGCAGCGCGACGACGACGAAGCGCTATCTGCCCGAGTACACCGAATCGGGCGATCTGATCCTGCCGAAGGATTACAACAAGTGGGTGTTCGTCGGCTCGCCGCTCACTCCCAATGCGCTCAACGGCGGCAAGGCCAATTTTCCTGAATTTCACAACGTCTACATCGAGCCAGGCTCATACGAAATCTACAAGAAGACCGGTGAGTTCCCGGAAGGAACGATCTTCTTCAAGGAACTGCAGCTGACGCTTCCGGCCGAGAACCCGGATGGATCGCGCACCGAGCCCTCCGGGCGAGGCTTCTTCCCCGGAAAGCTGAACGGCGCCGACGTCACGGTCAAGGACACCAAGCGCTATGCCGACACCGGCGGCTGGGGTTACTACAACTTCAACCACCACGAGCCGAAGGCAGCGACGGCCAAGCTGCAGCCCAAATCCGAGTGCGCCTTCTGTCACATCGCGAGCGCCAAGAAGGACGACGTCTGGACCCAATTCTACCCGCTGCTGGACGACTGAAATGGTCAACGAACGCTGCCGGCGCAGTAGTTGCACTCGCCTGCCGCCGCTATTTCAACTTCGACAAAGCGATCCCTTGCCACTACGGGAGCTTCCCGATCATCGATCAGGGCGGGAAGAAATTCGTCGGAGGGCCGAAGGGCTCGTCGACCGAGGCCGTGGTGCCGAAAGTCGGCGAGACGATTTCCGTTTAGTGCTATTTTTGCGGCGTAGAGGCATCGGCGGGTGAGCTCGGTAAGTGCCGACCGAGCTCACCCGTAATGATCATGCCAGGCGGTCGCGTCCAAGGTATTTTCGCTCTCAAATGTTGAGCCCCTACGCGCTGGACCCGCCAATCTGCCTCCTCGCGTCGGCAGCAACCGCCAATAATGGCGGCTTGGTGACCTGCGAACTCAACGGATCTTGTTTCTGCGGTTATCGTTTATATGCCACTTTCATGCTCGCGCTGCCGCAAATGCCAATACTGTTGGGGTATGCGTTTTCGCCGGAGGACATCGCATGGCGGTCAAGACGGAGCGGGCGATACTCGCAGGCGGCTGCTTCTGGGGTCTTGAGGACCTGCTGCGTCGGGCAGAGGGAGTTGTGTCAACTCGCGTCGGCTACACAGGCGGTGAAACGGCGAATCCGACTTACGGGAACCATCATGGCCATGCCGAGGCAGTCGAGGTTGTCTACGATCCGAGTCTGCTGAGCTACCGCGCCCTTCTCGAGCTGTTCTTCCGGATCCATGACCCGACGACGTACGAGCAGCAGGGCAGCGACTTCGGGCCGAGCTATCGATCAGCGATCTTTTACACAGACGATGTTCAGAAAGAGATAGCGCTGGCGACAATCTCTGACATCGAAGCGTCAGGCCGCTGGCCGGGGCCGATCGTATCCGAAATAAATCCCGAGGAGCGCTTTTGGGAGGCCGAGCCAGAACACCAAGGCTACCTACTTCGGCATCCCGCCGGCTACACTTGCCATTTCTTACGCCCCGACTGGCGCCTTCTGCCTCGCGAAAAGCGGGCGCGGTCCGAGACGTAAAAACGCGCGACGCATGATGGGATCAACCGCCGCGGACGAGGCGAGCAAAAGAGGACGATCGCCGCAGGCCACTTATAAGGCAAAGCAGCACCCCGGTTATCTGCGCTTATCCTTGGTCCACTGATCGCTTGACGCCATAACCCGTAAACCATCGCCTATCGCCGACTACACCCGACGCGGCGACCCCACAGATCTCTTTCCCGTCCTTAGGCATCTGCGTGCACGCCCGGCGTATTGATCCTCGACGGTGGCCGGCTCCGGGTTCCAGAAAACGTGTCCGCCCGTCCAGGGATGCTGGACGCGGGTTTCATCGCGCCGGCAGCGGTGGCAACGTAGCTTTCGGAGACAGCGCCTCCGCGCTCCGCGTGATGCTGCATTGCCAGCGCACGGGCTCAGCAGTGTCGGAAATAGTTAGCGGTGAACACAATGGAGCTCCACCAGGTTCGGTACTTTCTGGCTGTCGCAAGCACGCTGAACTTCACGCGTGCTGCGGAGATGTGCAACGTCACGCAACCGGCCCTGACCAAGGGCGTGCAAAAGCTGGAGCAGGAACTCGGGGGCGAGCTCATCTACCGGGAACGCCAACTCACCCACCTCACGGACCTGGGGAAAGCGGTGCTGCCGATGCTTGAGCGCGCACTCGCCTCGACAGAGGCTGTCCGACGCCGCGCGCGTCAGTTTCAGCAAAAGGAGGTGGCTCCATTAACCATCGGTCTCGCCCCATCCATTTCCGCCTCGCTCGTTCTTGAGCCTATCGCCGAAATTCGCAAATTCGTCCCTGGCCTCCATGTCGAACTTCGGGAAGAGCCGCCAAGCCGCCTTGTTGAGCTCCTGCTGGAGGGCGAAATAAACGTCGCCCTGGTTGGGGATCTCGACGATACACCAGAACGGATCGACGATTGGGCGCTGTTCGCAGAGCGCTATGTCGCCGTTCTCGCCCCGTCGCATGAACTTGCAGACCGTCCAGTGATCGCAATGGAGGCGCTTCGTGAAGCCACCATTCTGGATCGCTCCTACTGCGACGTGGCTCCGAAATTTCACCGTCTCTTCTTTCCCGACGCGCCGCCGCATCATAACCATCGCAGTTGCCGGGACTTGCACCTGCAGCATTTGGCAGCCGCGGGGTTCGGAATAGTCCTCGCTCCCGAGCATATGCCCCGGTTACCCTCCCTAAAGGCGCTTCCGATCGAGGGGGATCCGGTCTGGCGGGAGGTCCGGCTTCTTGCCGTGCAGGGCCGCCGCTACTCACCGGCGCTCGACGCCTTCGTAAAGGTGGCGCGGCTGCACGACTGGTCTCTTCACACGGGATCGCCGCTCCAAACCAAGCACCACAGCCACCTCGAAGCGACCGGTGTGTCCGCATGACCCCCCGCATGTCGCCCAGTTCTTGAGATGCCCGGTGTGCAGATGAGCGTCGAATTGATGTCCGACCATTTAACCAGGAGCCTCAATCAGGTGCGTAACGAGCTGCTGGCCGGGCTCAGTGACGCGGACCGGGAGTCCTACCTCTTTCTCGTCGATTGGCTCCGCAGGACGGATGTCGCGTCGCACGCATTGCAGGTCGGCGACACGGCGCCGGATTTTCTTCTGCCCGATGCGCATGGACGACTCCATTCGTCCGAACACCTTCGCGGTGAAGGGCCGCTTGTGGTCAGCTTCTACCGGGGTGGATGGTGCCCATTCTGCAACGCAGAGCTTCGCGCTCTTCAGGCGCTCAAGGCCGAATTTGATAGCCTGAAGGCGAATCTTGTCGTGCTGTCTCCCGAGACCCGTGATCTGCCGAGGCAGCTGCAACGGCAGTTGAACCTCGACCTGACGATGCTCGCGGACGTCGACCATGGCGTGGCAATATCCTACGGCGTCCTGTTTCGTGTCCCTGACGAAACCAAGGCGCACTACGCGGGGCAAGGTTACGACTTCGCGCACCGTCATGGCTCGACCGAGTGGATGCTGCCAATCCCGGCGACTTTCGTGATCGATCAGGACGGCGTCGTCAGAGGCGCCTTCGTCGAGCCCGATTTTACCATCCGCCAGGAGCCATCCGACATCCTCGCCGAACTTCGCCAGCTTGCCGGACCTCATGCCAAGGATGCTTCCGCGTCCGACGAATGATGTCGGCCCGAGCTCCTGAACCACCACAGTGGGGTCTGCTGAGATTCATCTGGAGTTTATGACCGCGGCTGGATGACGGCTTTGAAGCTCTGGTCGGTGTCGGATGGCATTGCCATGCGTTTGAAATCCTTGAGCTTGCATATCAACAGACCTTAGAGCGAAGCGAAAAGAATAAAACGATTCCCGAGCGCATCGGGCCAAAGGCGAAAAGGTTGGACGCAGTCATGGCGCAGGCAACGGATATGTCGTTCTACGACGGCCTTCCTCTTTTCGAAGCATTCGAGGGAGTTGCCGACGCGGCCAACTACCGACCCCTGCCGGATGGATGGCTGCTGGCGGTCGCCGACATCGTCGATTCGACCGGCGCCATTGCGGAGGGTCTTTACAAGAGCGTCAACATGGCGGGTGCAAGCGTCATATCGGCGTTGATGAATGCGCTCGACGAAAGAAATCTGCCCTTCGTCTTCAGCGGTGATGGAGCACTTGCGGCAATACCCGCGGCGATGGAGGCGAAAGCGCGCGCAGCATTGGCGGCCGCCAAGACCTGGGTCGCGGAAGAGCTTGGCCTCGAACTGCGGGCAGCACTTGTTCCGGTTGCCGACATCCGCGCCAGCGGGCGCGACATGCGTGTCGCCCGCTTCAAGGCGAGTGAGGAGGTCTCCTACGCCATGTTTTCTGGGGGTGGTGCCAGTTGGGCAGACGCGGAAATGAAGGCGGGCCGCTATCAGATCGAGGCAGCGGCGGCCGGAAGCAGGCCGGATCTGACCGGGCTATCCTGCCGCTGGAATCCGATTGTCTCCCGCCATGGGGCAATCGTCTCGATCATTGCTGTCCCGGGTCTGCTCGGCAATGGTCCGGATTTCCAGGCACTGGTCGGCGACATCGTGGCATTGGTCGAAGGCGAGGAACGAGGCGGGCATCCGGTGCCGGAAAACGGTCCCGAGTCTCGGCTCTCCATGCAAGGGGTCGCAATCGAGTCGCGCGCCGTGGCGCGGAAAGGCCGACGTCTTCTCGCCTGGTCGTGGATAACGCTCCAGAGCCTGATGCGGTTGGTGTGCTCCAAGTTGGGGTGGAACATCGGCAAGTTCGATACCACGCAATACAAGCGCGATCTGGTCAAAAACTCCGACTTCCGCAAATTCGACGACGGGTTGATGATGACGGTCGATATCGGCATCGAGCGGCTGCGCCAGATCGAGGAAAGGCTGAAGACGGCAGCCGAGGCCGGCGTCTCCAGCTACGGCTTGCATCAACAGGATTCGGCGCTGATGACCTGTATCGTGCCGGCGGCCATGAGCCGCGATCACGTGCATTTCATCGACGGGGCAGCCGGCGGCTACGCCATGGCGGCGAAGAACCTCAAAGCGACGCTCGCTCCAGTCGGCTAGGTGTTCAGATGGGATATTCCGCTGACGTCCCGTATAGCGGCCATGTATTGCGGTGCCGCGCTTCGAGCTGGTGATAAACGTGGTGGTCTGTGTGAAGCAGCCACAAGCATCAGAAAGGAAGCGCCGCATGAAGCATTTTGCCAGAGCGGACGTTTCTGTGAGGAGACCTGCATATGCATCGTGGACGAAACGGGTAGATTTTCCGGAAGATGAGGGTTATCAGCCGTCCTGACGACCTTGCGAGGTCCTGACCGATCCTTCCGGAATTTCGCAGGGGTCAGGCTAGAGGCTGGATCGTTGTCGCGATGGTTGTTCGGTGGCCTCGCTGAAGCCGGGTTGCCGGCGCTCTGCATCGAGACACGGCACCCAAAGGCGTTCCCGCAGGCACAAGTTAACACGACCGATCGAAACGACGCGCCCGGCGCAGCGCAGATGATGCGCGTCAAACTTTTTCGACCGGTCCATGTCAAAACGCTGGCAAGTCAGAAGCGGCGCGCCCCGCTGAGCGCGCGCAACCTGCTTCAGGAGAAGGCCACCGCTATCGAGAACGATATCCGTGCCCTTTCGCGCATTTTCGGTTTGAAACTTGGCATTGTGGGCTCCGGGAAGTTTGAGGAACGCATCGGGATCTCTGCGGCGACAGTCCGGAACCGTGCGCTCCTTGCGGCACGAACGGAGCTTCGCGATGAAACGCGCCGCGTAAATCACTGACGCCTCATAGCATTCTCCAATTTCCGCGCCCCAAGGGCTCCTCTCAGAATTGGACCACATCCATTAGCGGTTCGTTGACACCAATCCGGCTGACTTCCTGATCTTAGCCTACGGCACCGGGTTTCTACCGCGCCTTCAGTTTTCTCTTGCATCCTCAGCGCCCGGAAATCATGCGCTTTTGGGACATTTGCTTCGGTGCACTGCCGCGCTTGACGCACTCAATCGAAACCCTGAGACGAAGTCTCTCACTTTCTCCGCAGACATCTCGCATGGTTTGAGAGACGGGTTGCCCGATCCCAACCAGTATAGATTGAAACTGACAATGTCCGTTCCCGCCAATTCTCGCGCAAACAGGCTGTTGCGTCGTCCATCGTCGGATCGGCGAAAGCTCACACCATATCGCCGTCCCTTGTAGATACCTTCGCTGTAGCCCTCAGGGAGTGCTGCTAGCGCGGCCTCAAAATCAGCATTCTCCATCCACTAACGCTCCCTTTCGAAGTGAGAAGCATATATTTGTACTGCACCGTTGATTTCTTCGCGCCGCGTCGGTGGCATCGGTTCCGTAGCCATGGGTCATTGGACCATGGAATTTCGCGGTCCTGTTTATAGCTTGTCTGCAAAGGAGTGCGGAAGAAGAAGATATACAACAAAAATCCCGAAGCAGTACGCTGCTGACGCCAGAACAGTACCGGGTCACGCCGCAACACGGCACGGAGCGACCGTTTCAGAACAAATGCTGGGCGATAAATCCGACGGCGGCACCGGTTGGTTTCGCTGGCCGCAATTGGGCTCAGATCGTGCGGCGCTGCGATGGTTGTCGCAAGGAGTTGCTCCAGGAGCGCTGGATGGCAGACGCTTTGATCCGAGACGTCGTGGAACGGTCGATAGATGAGTTGCCCGATGAGCTGCGCATCGTGTTCGTCGCCTGCGTCGTCGACGGCATGACGCCGGATCAGTGTGCGGAGTTGTTTGCACTCACATCGGAGACGGTGGAGGCACGTCTGCACGACGCCCGAAATTTCCTGGTTGAAATGCTTATACACCAGTTCGACCCCGCCTTCGGCGGCGTGTATCAGCTTGACGATAGCAGTTCCGAGCGCATTACCAAGGCAGTAATGGACCGGCTTTTCCCGCGCCGGTGAAGCGGCGCGACCTGAAAGCGGCTAAGCCGGCGCGTCGCTTCTATCGCAAACCCATCGCTAGGACAGTGGGATCGGAGACAGACTGTTCGGGCAGCGAGAATTTCGAACTGGTCGGTGAGCGACGGTATCGAAGTGAAGGTGTACCTCACTTGTCCTTTGCGCATCATGTGGACCATCACGATGCCGGAAAGGATGGCCGCGCGCAGGTCATCGACTCGGAACCGAGCATGGCCGATCCGCGCTTGATGCGCCGATGGTCCTTGTCGTTGAAGGCAACCACTACGTCCCGCCGGAGTCCGTTGATAGGCGGTATCTTAGGCAGAGCCCGACGACCAGCCGATGTCCGTGGAAGGGCCTTGCGAATTACTGTTCGCTTGTCGTCGATGGCAAAGTGAATGAGGACGCAGCATGGTATTACGCCGAGCCCTCCGATGCGGCCGCGGCCATCAAAGGCTACATCGCATTCTGGAAAGGTGTGGATGTAAGGTAATGGACGGACTGCCGTCGTCACCCCACCTTAAGGGCCGCGGGCGGCTCATCACTCGGGGCGCCGTCCGCTTCGATGTCGCAGGCGACCAGGACGCGTTTCGCTTCCGACCGATAGTCTGAAGGGTCGGTCCCGTAATGCTTGCGGAAGGTTCGCGTGAAGCTGCTGCGGCTCTGATATCCGGCGTGAAGTGCAACTTGGTCGATGGACGCTGCATTGGCAGCCAGCAGACCTGCCGCATGCCGCATGCGAAGACGTCGCAGGACGGACATCGGAGATTCACCAAACGCGGCCGTGAACCTCGCCATGAACGCCGAGCGGCTCAACCCTACCGATCTGCATAGGGTTTGAACGCTGAACTCCGCCGCCGGACAGGATGCCATTTCGGCAAACGCGCGCGCTATCGGCGGGTCATTCAGAAGAGAAAGGTGCTCCACCCAAGTGTTTGCCGACGTCAGGCTGCGACGAAGCAGGGTCAGCAGCACGAGCTTGAATAGCGCCGACGCCATCGGTCCGCCACCGATCTCGCGCGCGGCAAGTTCAACCATCGCATAGCTCATGACCTGGTCGAGCTGATCATACGCATCAAAGGTTTCGACTACCGGCGAAGCGAGCGAAGCAAAGAGATCCAGTCCCGGACCGTAAACCGCATGGAAGCAACCGCAGACGAGCGACAATGCCGCTTCGCCTTCGCCGATCGCGCAGCGGTGCACCGAGCCAGGAGCAAAGGTGCTTTTCTTGATGCTGCCGGCGCCAGAACGGGAGCACCCGAACGATGAACCGGCCGCGACGATGTCGATCGACTTATTCGCCGGCGCCACGACGAGCATGTGCGGGACGAGCTCGATCGCTGCTTCGCCTTCGATGATGATCATGCCGGAACCAGTGAGACCATAAATTATGGTCGGCAGATCGCCTCTCTCGATGTGGAGGCAGGCCCGAGCGGCGACCAGGCACTCGGACAGCCGGGCCGAGGCCACGTCCATCGTCCCCATCAGTTTGTCGAGATCAGCTCGCGATATTCGCCAAAGCGGTTCGCCTGCCACGTCCAGAAAGCCTCACGGTGCATCAGCTCACATCAGCTCGACGATCGGAGGCTTGAGACAGCACTGCCTGACGCGGGCGCGCCGCGTCGCGCGTCAGGTGAAAGGTCTTATGCGGTCCGGCCCGATTGGCTGTTGAGCATCAATATTTGCGCTCGCCCTCGAAGAAGGCTGGTGCACAGTCGCGCAGCTATGCGGCTTGGTGTAGTCTCCCCGCCCAAATATGATAATTTCAGTCAACGCATGAATGGGCAGCAAAGGGTCCTTTTTCGCCGCCCCAATTCGATGAATTACAATCCGACGATCGCCGCTCAGCAGCGAATGAGCCCGAACAGGCCGAATAACGCGTCCGCATCCTGCCAAGCCTCTGCAGCAAGCCGCTGCGCAAGCAAAGCCTGCGCCTCGATCGTGTTCAAATTCCCCATTGTCGAGCCCGGAAAAAATCCCGCCCTGCCGCCGCCGGAGCCATCAAACGGAACCTCAAACACATCCAGGAAATTGCGCTCGATGGGGCGCACCCAGAGCGATGGGAAGCGCGAAGCGATCCGCTTCGACGTTTCTGCAAGGAACACGGCGGCAATATCGATCGGCACGTAGCCACGCGAGTGGTAATAACCATCGTTTATCGACTTCATGGCGAGAGATGATTTCCCTCGCTTGCGTTGCAAGGTCATGTTCCAAAGCATTGTCGTATCGAGACTTTCGGTACCGAAACCGACACGCGGAACACGACACAGAATGAGAAGCCAGGAAGGTCGATATGCAAAGCGACGACGTGATCGAAGTGGTCACGCCTTTCGGCGGTGGGATTAGCGAAGTTACCCTATTTACGAATGCTGCCGCCGTTCTTGCGGGCACTGCAGGTGTGTTGGTCGAACAGGGCCGGATTCTCGATGCCGTAATCCGGCATCGATCATCCCTTGATAGCGACGTCGCCCTCGTCGCGAGGAGGGTCGAGATGCCTCCGATTGGCAGAGACTGTGAGATTACCGGCGTGCCGTGCCGCAACTTATCGCTGAGCTCCCGTGCCGCCCTGCTGACACAAGACGTGGGCCCCCAGACGGTTCCGCACGACATCGAAAGCCTCCCTGCCGCGGTCAAATTCTGGGCCGCGGCTGTTGGAGCGCCGGACGGAGGTCGAGGAAAGGCAACTGATCATCGACCGAATGCGGCACGCAGTACTCGGCCAGGTCGAGCGCTCTGTCCAAGAGAGCCATTGAAATCAAGTACCAGGGTCGGCGTCAGAACGCCGGTGCGAATTATCATGGTGCCTGTATCGGGGCCGGTCGACGGCAACAGTGCCGACCCGTCCAATTCAATTGTAACAATCAAGTCCTTGGGGAGACGGAAGTGAGTGCGACTGATAGAATGGGGTATTCGTCTCCGGAGACCCGGTGCAATCGCGGTTCGGTTCGCCGCCTTGCGCGATGCGGCGGCGCACCGATCGGTATCCTGCTCGCGCTCACACTCGCTGGCTGTGAGGAGAAGGCGCAATCGCAGGCGGCCCCGCCTCCGCCGCCGGTGACGGTGGCGCAACCGGTCAAACGGACCGTCACCGACTGGGACGAGTTCACCGGTCGCTTCGAGGCGATTCAGGAGGTTGATGTCCGTGCTCGCGTCGGCGGCTTCGTCAACAGCGTAGAGTTCAAGGATGGTGCGATCGTCCGTGCCGGCGATTTGCTTTACACCATCGATCCGCGCCCTTTCGAGGCGGTCGCGTTGCAAGCCGAGGGGCAGCTCGCCGACGCGCGCGGCAAGGGGGAGCTTGCCAAGCGCGATCTCGAACGCAGCCTGAACCTCGTGCAGACCAGCAGCGCGGTCACCGAACAAGCCGTCGATCAGCGCCGTCAGGCGCTGCAGGCGGCGCGTGCCGCCGAGACTCAGGCCAAGGGCGCGCTGAAGGCTGCCCAGCTCAATGTCGAATTCTCCCATGTGGTGGCACCCATCGCCGGCCGCGTCAGCCGCCATCTGGTGACCCCGGGCAATCTCGTGCAGGGCAGCGAGGGCGGCGCGACACTATTGACTTCGATTGTATCGCTCGATCCGATCTACATCTATTTTGACGTCGACGAGGCGACCTATCAGCGCAACAGCCGACTGTGGTCCGAAGGCCTGCGGCGGAGCTCGCGCGACACGTCGAACCCGGTGCAGGTGACGCTGACTGGCGAGACAAAACCCTCGCATGAGGGGGAGATGGACTTCCTTGACAATCGGCTGGACGCCTCGACCGCGACGCTGCGCAGCCGCGCGATCATCCCGAACAAGGATCTCTCGATCCTGCCTGGCCAATTCGGCCGGGTTCGGATCATCGGCTCCTCGCCCTACGAGGCGCTGCTGATCCCGGACACCGCCGTTGCCACCGACCAGTCGCGCAAGATCGTGTTCGTGGTTAAGGAAGACAACACGGTGGAGGCAAGGCCGGTCGTGCTCGGACCGCTCGATGAAGGGCTGCGCGTGATTCGCGAGGGCCTCAAGGCCGAGGATCGCGTGATCGTCGACGGGCTTCAGCGCGCCCGAGTCGGGGCCAAGGTGACGCCGCAAATGGCCAAATCCCCAGCAGGTGACAAGGCGTCGGCAGGCGACAAGCCTACGGCAGGTGCCAAGCCATGAATCTCGGAAGGCTCTCCATCAACCAGCCCATCCTCGCGATGGTGCTGTCGATCGTGCTCTTGATCGTTGGCGCGATCGCTTACCCGACGCTGCCGGTCTCGGAATATCCGCAGGTGGTGCCGCCGACCGTTACCGTCACCACGCAATATCCGGGCGCCTCGGCGCAGACCGTAGCCGACACCGTCGCGGCCCCGATCGAGCAGGAGATCAACGGGGTCGAGGACATGCTGTATCTCTACAGCCAGGCGACCTCGAACGGCCAGCTCACCATCACCGTCACCTTCAAGCTCGGCACCGATCTCGACAAGGCGCAGGTGTTGGTGCAGAACCGCGTCGCGATCGCGCAGCCGCGGCTTCCCGAGGAGGTGCAGCGCAACGGCGTCGTCACCCAGAAGAACTCGCCCGACATCCTGATGGTCGTGTTTATGCTATCGCCCGACGACACGTTCGATCAGCTCTACATCTCCAACTACGCGCTGCTGCAGGTCCGCGATCAGCTTTCGCGGATCGACGGCGTCGGCGACATCCAGATGTTTGGCGCGCGCGACTACTCGATGCGGTTGTGGCTCGATCCCGACCGGATCGCCAATCTCGGTCTGACATCGAGCGAGGTGCTGGCAGCGATCCGCGCGCAGAACCTGCAGATCGCTGGCGGACGGATCGCGGAGCCGCCGATCGAAGATCGGGCATTCCAGCCGAACCTCGTCTTCACTGGCCGCCTCAAAGATATCAAGCAGTTCGAGGACATCGTGGTGAAGGCCGGCTCCGATGGCCGTACAGTGCGCCTGCGCGACGTCGCCCGCGTCGAACTCGGTGCGCTGTCCTACGCCACCAGCAGCTTCCTGCTGCGCAAGTCGGCCGTCGCCCTGGTGGTGACACAACGGCCCGGATCGAACGCGCTCGCCACGGCGAAGCATATCTCCGACACGATGGAGCAGCTCAAGACGAGCTTCCCGAAGGGGCTCGACTACAATATCGGCTACAACCCCACTGAATTTATCGCCCAATCGGTCCATGAGCTGATCAAGACGATCTACGAGGCGATGGTGCTCGTCGTCATCGTGGTGCTGGTGTTTTTGCAGGGCTGGCGGCCGGCGATCATCCCGATCATCGCGATCCCGGTTTCGCTGGTAGGCACTTTCGCGGTTATGGCCGCGCTCGGATTCTCGATCAATAATTTGACGCTGTTCGGTCTGGTTCTCGCTGTCGGCATCGTGGTCGACGACGCCATCGTGGTTGTCGAGAATGTCGAGCGACATCTCCAGCACGGTATGAGCCGGCGCGAGGCGGCGCTCAAGACCATGGAGGAGGTCGGCGGCGCGCTGGTCTCGATCGCGCTGGTGCTGTGCGCGGTTTTCGTGCCCACAGCCTTCCTGGGCGGCATTTCCGGACAGTTCTTCCAGCAATTCGCCGTGACCATCGCGGTCGCGACCGCGATCTCGTGCTTTTGCTCGCTGACGTTGTCGCCGGCGCTCGCCTCGCAGATTCTGATGCCGCACCAGGAGAAACGTCCGCCGGCACGCTGGAACATCATTGCGCGCGGCTGGGACAATTTCACCGGGCTGTTCAACCGCACCTTCGATCGCCTGGCGCACGGCTACGCGGCCGCCGCCGACTTCATGATCCGGCATACGGTGGTGATGCTTGTGATCTATTTCGCGCTGATCGGCAGCGCCGGCTGGCTGCTCGCCACCACCTCGCAGGGCTTCATTCCCGCGCAGGATCGCGGTTACGTCATCATCTCGGCGCAATTGCCAGGCGCCGCGTCGCTGGCGCGGACCACTGCGGTGGTGCGCGAAATCGAGCGGATCGCGCTGGATACGCCGGGTATCGTCCGTGTCGGGGCTTTCGGCGGCTTCTCCGGTGCAACGCGCACGCAGGCGAGCAACGCGGCGGCGCTGTTTCCGGTGTTCGACGAGCCGGAGGCGCGGCTGAAGAAGGGATTGTCGGCGAATGCCATCACGGCCGAACTGCGCAAGCGACTGTCGGTGATCCAGGGCGCTTCCGTCATCGTCATTCCACCGCCCACAGTGCCGGGTATCGGAACAGGCGGCGGCTTCAGCATCCGCGTCCAGGATCGACAAGGGCGCGGACCAGAGCTGCTGGCAGCCGCGACCGACGAACTGGTAGCGGCCGCGCGTAAATCACCGAATCTCACCTCGGTGTTCTCGCCGTTCACGGCGAATACGCCGCAGCTGTTCGTCGACATCGATCGCGTCAAGGCGCAGAAGCTCGGCGTGCCGATCGCCAACATCAATGATACGATCCAGACCTATTTTGGCTCGACCTATGTCAACGACTTCAACCTGTTCGGACGCACTTATCACGTCACGGCGCAGGCCGACCTGCCATTCCGCAAGGAGACCACGGATCTTGGGCGGCTGCGCACTCGTAACGCCGCCGGCGACATGGTGATGCTCGGCAGCGTGGTGGACTTCAATGACATCTCGGGACCCGATCGCGTTGCGCGCTACAATCTCTACTCGGCGTCCGAGGTATTGGGTGAGCCGGCACCGGGTGTAAGCTCGACGACTGCGCTCAACACCATCAAGAAACTGGCCGACGAAACATTGCCGAGCGGCTTTTCCTTCGAATGGACCGATCTGTCCTTTCAACAGGTGACGGGCGGCAATGCCGCGCTCTACGTGTTCCCGATCTGTGTGCTGTTCGTCTATCTGGTACTGGCGGCGCAATATGGCAGCTGGACCCTGCCATTGGCGGTGATCCTGATCGTGCCGATGTGCCTGTTCGCAGCCACCATCGGCGTGCGTATCATGGGCCAGGACGTCAACATCCTGACCCAGATCGGCTTCGTAGTGCTGGTGGGGCTTGCGGCCAAGAACGCGATCCTGATCGTTGAGTTCGCGCGCGACATCGAGCTCGAGGGCAAGTCGCGGCTGGAGGCTGTCATCGAGGCCTGCCGCCTCCGGCTGCGGCCGATCCTCATGACCTCGCTCGCCTTCATCCTCGGCGTGCTGCCGCTGGTAGTGTCTACCGGTTCCGGCTCGGAGATGCGCCAGGCGGTCGGCGTCGCCGTGTTCTTCGGGATGATCGGCGTCACGTTGTTCGGCCTGATCTTCACGCCGATCTTCTACATGGTGGTGCGCAACCTTGCGGAAGGCAAGAACGAGGGCAAGCCGACCCAGACGACGGCGGCCGCGGCGGAGTGAGTCGCGGTGACGCCGATGCGCAATGAAACCGGAACACTATTTCCGTCACCCTTCGAAGCGCGCTCCGCTCCGCACCTCAGGATGACGAGCTGCAGGCGTGGAGAGACAACACTATTGGCGGCAGGGAGACCATAAGAATGAAATCAGGATTTTTCGCCACAGTCGCGGCGTGTAGCCTGTCGCTCGCGGCGCCGGCGTCGGCGCAAGGTGTCAAGATCGGCATTCTGAACGACCAGTCCGGCGTCTATGCCGACTACGGCGGCCAATATTCGGTCGAAGCCGCGCGGATGGCCATCGAGGATTTCGGCGGCGAGGTGCTCGGCCACAAGGTCGAGCTGGTCGACGCCGATCACCAGAACAAGCCCGATCTCGCCGTCTCAATCGCGCGGCGCTGGTATGATGCCGACGGCGTCGACATGATCACCGAGCTGACGACGTCGACGGTCGCGCTGGCGGTGCAGGAACTCTCCAATGAAAAGAAGAAGATCGATATCGTAGTCGGCTCCGGGACCTCGCGCATCACCGGCGATGCATGCACGCCCTACAGCTTTCACTGGGCCTACGACAACCACGCGATTGCGGTCGGTACGGGCGGCGCGCTGGTGAAGGCAGGCGGCGACACCTGGTTCTTTCTCACCGCCGACTACGCGTTCGGCCACGCGCTGGAAAAGGACACGAGTGAGATCGTCACCGATGCCGGCGGCAAGGTGGTAGGCTCGGTTCGCGTGCCGCTGAACTCGTCGGACTTCTCCTCCTTCCTGCTGCAGGCGCAGAGCTCGAAGGCGAAAATCATCGGCCTCGCCAATGCCGGCCAGGACACCGCCAACTCGATCAAGCAGGCGGCCGAGTTCGGCATCTTCCGGCAGGGCCAGAAGCTTGCCGGCCTCCTGATGACGCTCTCCGAAGTTCACGGCCTCGGTCTCGACGCGGCGCAGGGCCTGATGCTGACCGAAGGGTTCTACTGGGATCACGACGACCGGAGTCGCGCTTTCTCCGAACGCTTCTTTAAGCGCACCGGGCGCATGCCGAACACGAACCATGCCGGTACGTATTCGGCGACACTGAGCTATCTGAAGGCGGTGAAAGCCGCCGGCACCAAGGACACCGAGACAGTCGCCAAGAAGCTGAAAGAGCTGCCGGTCGACGACGCCTTTGCCAAGGGCAAGGTGCTGGCGAACGGTCGCATGGTGCACGACATGTACCTGTTCGAGGTCAAGAAACCCTCTGAGTCGAAGAAGCCGTGGGACTACTACAAGCAGCTCGCGGTGGTGCCGGGCGATCAAGCCTTCTTCACCGCCAAGGAAAGCGGTTGCCCGCTGACGAAGTGACGAGCGGCGTGTTGCGGGGCGATGCGCAGCATTGAACCCGGAATCTCGAAGTTCCGAGTCTCGTCCTTCGGACCATCCCGGAACTCACGTGGCGGGAAAGTGCGTTAGCAAAGGGCCTTCCGTGCCCCTATAACCACTCCCTGTGGTTATAGGTCTCTGGGCAGGCCCGGAACGCCAGTGGAGTGTGGAGCGGCTATTGCCGGTCTCAGTAGATCATGTCCGCGATCATGGAGGCGTGCTGCCCGGCAATCTGCTCGGTCCTAGTCCGATATCTCAAATCATCGGCCCGCTCCAAGCTGGCGGCGTCGCCGTCGGCAACGAGTCTACCGGCGCGAGTCGGCTACGCGACAGGATGTGGCGAACAGGGCATGAGGACGGTCGCGTCCGTATTCCCCGCTGCTATGGAAACTATAAATGCCAGCCATTGGAAAACTTCGTCCCGCGCTGCGACAAGTGAAATGGTCAACGAACGCTACCGGTTCACCAGCATAGGGAACAGTGCCATGAGAATCGTTGGTGCCTTGGGCGTCGCCCTGGCGGGATTGTCCGTGATCGGCGCCGCCACTGCCTACGGGCAGATGGAAAAACGCTCACAGTACGAGGGAACGACTGCAGCCGTTGTCGACGGCAAGGGAAATCTGCAGGTGCCTTCCGACTATCGGACCGCCTATCAGATGCTGGGCAGCTGGGCAGTGGCGAAAGAAGACGGTCCGGGGTCAAAGGATCTGCACGTGGTCTATGCCTCGCCCGGAACCATCGCCGCATATCGCAAGGACGGTCACTTTCCCGACGGCGCCGTTCTCGTGAAGGAAGTGTACCATGCGACTACCCAGGATATGACAACCGGAACCGTAAGCAGTGCCGGCACCCTGGCCGGGTGGTTCGTCATGGTGAAAGACAGCGTCGGCCGATTTCCGGAAAACAAGCTTTGGGGCGACGGCTGGGGTTGGGCCTGGTTCGACGCAACTGATCCCCAGAAGACCACATCCACCGACTACAAGACGGACTGTCAGTCCTGTCACGTGCCGGCGCGAGAGTCGGACTGGATCTACACGCACGGCTATCCGCCCCTGAACCGATAAGCGGGGTACGGGGTCGATGATGTGTCGCTGCTCAAGCCGCTGCCTCGCACCGAGCAGTTCGGGAAGCGAGGTCACGCCGACCACCGGCAAGGCGCTGTTTCACCTTCGTTTTCGGAAGTTACCCATGGCCCCTGGGCATGAGATGTCGACGGGGTTTCCGTCCCCGCATTTTCCACCAAAGAGACAAATGACAGAGGAGACAGACGATGAAGGCAATCATTGTGACGGACCAGGCTGCGGGAACGGCCGGGATGAAGCTGGTGGAGCACCCCGATCCGCAGGCAGCGATAAACGACGTCGTCGTTCAGGTTCATGCGTCGGGGTTCACCTCGGGTGAGCTGACGTGGCCATCGACCTGGACCGATCGCCTCGATCGTGACCGGACACCATCAATTCCCGGACAGGAGCTGGCCGGAGTGGTCACCGCCCTCGGTTATGGCACAACGGGGCTGTCGGTGGGACAGCGAGTGTTCGGCCTTTCGGACTCGTATCGCGGCGGCACCTTGGCGGAATATGTAGCCGTCGAGGCGCGCAACCTCGCGCCGCTGCCGGGCGACGTCGACTTTACGGCAGGCGCGAGCGTAGCGATGCCGGGCCTGACAGCGTGGCAGGGATTATTCGTGCACGGCCGCCTTCAGGCCGGGCAGAGCATCCTCGTGCACGGCGCGGCAGGCGCAGTCGGTTCGATGGTGACGCAACTCGCAAGAGAGGCCGGTGCTTACGTCATCGGCACCGGACGCACAGCCGACCGTCAGAAGGCGGTCGACTTCGGCGTGCACGAGTTCGTCGACCTCGACAACGACGTTCTCGAAGACGTCGGCGGCGTCGATCTGGTTTTCGATGTCATCGGCGGTGACATCGCAAAGCGGTCCGCAGGCGTGATCAGGGCCGGAGGAACACTGGTAACCATCGCCGGGCCGACCGAGGCGCGGCCCGCCGACGGCCTGACGATCGACTTTGTTCTGGTGTCCGATCGCGCCCAACTGGGTCAGATCGTCCAGAGGGTGCGTGACGGCCGGCTGCGGACGAACATCGGCAACATTGCGACCCTCGACGATGCCGTTGCCGCTTTCAATCCGACCAAGCGGATCAGCGGCAAGACGATCATCCGTGTTCGTCCATGAGCGACACGCGCCGATCGATGTGCGCGGGCCAGCCAGCGCTGTCCAGACCGGCCGGCGACGTCGTATGGCCCCTGACACTAGATGTCCAACGGACTTCCCATCCGTGCGACATCTCCCACCAAAGAAACAAATGACCGAGGAGAAAATTATCATGAAAGCGATCGTGGTAACGGATCAGGCGGCAGGAACGGCCGGGATGAAGCTGGCCGAGCGGCCGGAACCGCAGGCAGCGATAAACGACGTCATCGTTCAGATTCATGCGTCGGGATTCGTCCCGACTGAGCTGACGTGGCCCTCGACCTGGACCGATCGCCGTGACCGTGATCGAACACCCTCGATCCCCGGGCACGAATTGTCCGGAGTGGTCACCGCTCTCGGCTACGGCACGACGGGATTGTCGGTAGGGCAGCGGGTGTTCGGCCTCGCCGACTGGCATCGCGACGGAACCTTGGCGGAGTATGTAGCCATCGAGGCGCGCAATCTCGCGCCGTTGCCGGGCGATGTCGACTTCACGGTGGGCGCGAGCCTGCCGATCTCCGGCCTGACCGCGTGGCAGGGACTGTTCGAGCACGGGCGCCTTCAGGCGGGGCAGAGCGTCCTCGCGCACGGCGCGGCCGGTGCGGTCGGATCGATGGTGACGCAACTCGCACGAGAGGCCGGCGCCTATGTCATCGGCACCGGCCGTGCCGCCGACCGACAGAAGGCGCTGGACTTCGGCGCCCATCAGTTCGTCGACCTCGACAACGACGTTCTCGAAGACATCGGCGGTGTCGATCTGGTGTTTGATGTCATCGGCGGCGAGATCCAGAAGCGGTCCGCAGGCCTGATTCGAGCCGGAGGGACACTGGTGACCATCGTCGGGCCGGCCGAGGCGCGGCCCGTCGACGGCCTAGCGGTCGACTTCGTTGTCGAGGCCGATCGTGCCCAGCTGACTGAGATCGTCCAGCGGGTGCGTGACGGGCGACTGCGGACGAACATCGGCGACGTTTCGACCCTCGACGATGCCATCGCCGCCTTCAATTCGACCGAACGACGCACGGGAAAGACGATCATCAGCATTCGTTCGTGAGCGACACGCGCCCATTGATGCATGCAGCCCGCCGCCGCCGTCCAGATCGGCCGGCTGCGTATTAGAAGCCCCAGCCGCAGAGAGGCAATCATGGCTTTCACGTTAAAGATCAACGGCACCCCCCATGAGGTCGATGTCGATGGCGACACCCCGCTGCTGTGGGTGTTGCGCGATGTGCTCGGAATGACCGGGACCAAGTTCGGATGCGGCCAGTCGCTTTGTGGCGCCTGCACCGTGCACCTCGACGGTCAGGCGGTCCGCTCCTGCCAGACACCGGTCGACAGCATCGGCGGCAGCGCGGTCACCACGATCGAGACGATCGGCGACACGCCGCAGGGCGCGGCCTTGCAGAAGGCGTGGCTGGAGCTGGAGGTGGTGCAGTGCGGCTATTGCCAGTCCGGCCAGATCATGTCGGCGGCGGCACTGCTGAAGGGCACGCCGAAGCCAACGGATGACGACATCGACGCCGCAATGTCGGGCAATGTCTGCCGATGTGGCACCTATCAGCGCATCCGCGCTGCGATCAAGCACGCTGCGGGAGTTTGAAAGTCATGGATGGGCTTATTCAGAGAGAGCAGATTGCCGATGAATCCGCGGTGTCGCGGCGCACCTTTCTTCACGGCGCAGGCTTGTTGCTTGGTTTTACGCTGACCGGTGCAAGCACGGAGTCCGTCTTCGCAGCGCCTGCTTCGCGGGTGGTCGAAAACGAGGTCACGGGTACTTTCGCGCCGAACGGATTTATACGGATCAATCCAACCGGCGCCGTGACCCTGATCATGCCGATGGCTGAGATGGGACAAGGGGTTTACACGGCGCTCTCGATGCTTCTGGCTGAAGAACTGGAAGTGAAGCTTGACCAGATACAGGTTCAGCACGCACCGGCAAATGATGCGCTTTACGCCAACCCGTTCCTGCACATTCAAACTACAGGTGCGTCCTCCTCCGTCCGTGCCTTCTGGACGCCGCTGCGTCAGGCAGGGGCGGTCGGTCGTAATCTGCTGATTGCGGCCGCCGCCAAGCGGTGGAATGTCGATCCGGAAAGTTGCCGGGCCATTGACGGCGCCGTGTTCGATGCGTCCGGCTCGAGGCATCTGAGCTACGGCGAACTTGCGAAGGCTGCGGCGAAATTGCCTTTGCCGCCTGTAGAAAACGTCAAATTGAAGGATCCGAAGGACTTCACCCTGATAGGCACGCGGGCCAAGCGTGTGGATTCATCGATAAAGGTTGATGGGCGCGTGCTCTACGGCATCGACGCACGACTGCCGGGTATGAAGGTCGCGGCGATTGCTATTTCGCCTGTGCTCGGTGGCAAGGCGAAAACGGTGGACGAGAAGGCCGCACTGGCAGTGAAGGGCGTCCGGCAGGTGGTCAATATCGATGAAGCTGTTGCCGTGGTGGCGGATCACATGGGTGCGGCGAAGAAGGGGCTCGAGGCTGCCGCCATCACTTGGGACGACGGGCCGAATGGCAAGGTCAGCAACGCCGACATCGTCAAGCAATTGGAAGAGGAATCCAAAAAACCGGGCGTGGTTGCCCGTAACGACGGTGACGCGGAGAAGGCCCTCGCGGAAGCGGCGCAACGGCTCGAAGCCATCTATCAGGTGCCGTTCCTGGCCCATGCGGCGATGGAGCCCATGAACTGTACCGTTCATCTGCAGAAGGATCGTTGCGATATCTGGGTCGGGACGCAGGCGATGTCGCTCACGCAGTCTGTGGTAGCCGAACTCACCGGGCTGCCAAAGGATGCGATCAAAATTCACAATCATCTGATTGGCGGTGGCTTCGGCCGAAGGCTGGAGGCCGACGGCACGGTGCTGGCCGTCAAAATCGCCAAGCACGTCGATGGCCCGGTGAAGGTGATCTGGAGCCGCGAGGAAGACATCCAGCACGATATGTATCGGCCTTACTACTTCGATCAACTCTCCGCCGGACTTGATGCGGCGGGCAAGCCGGTTGCCTGGAAGCATCGGATCGCCGGCTCGTCAATCACCGCTCGCTATATTCCCTATTGGTTCAAGGACGGATTAGACTTCGATGCCGTAGAAGCTGCGGCCGAGCCGCCCTATGAGCTGCCCAATATCCACGTCGACTATGTCCGGGTCGAGCCCCCTGGTGTCCGGACGGCTTTCTGGCGCGGCGTTGGACCGACTCACAATGTTTTTGTGGTCGAAAGCTTCATGGATGAGCTCGCGCATGCCGCCAAGCAGGATCCTGTCGCCTATCGCATGGGATTGCTTGGTCACAATCCGCGAGCGCTTGCTGTTCTGTCCCTTGCCGCGGAAAAAGCCGGGTGGGGATCACGACTTCCCGCACGGCATGGCCGCGGGATTTCGGTACAATTCGCGTTCGGAAGTTACCTGTCGCAGGTCGCCGAGGTCGAAGTGGCGACCGATGGTTCTGTCAAAGTCAAGCGGATCGTCTGTGCGGTCGATTGCGGCATGCACGTCAATCCCGATACGATCGAAGCACAGGTTCAGGGCGGAACGCTTTTCGGGCTGACCGCGGCGCTCTACGGGTCAATCACTTTCAAGGATGGGCGCGTCGAGCAGAGCAATTTCGACAGCTATCTGCCGATGCGTATCGATGAGGTGCCGGTGGTGGAGACGCACTTGATTAAGAATGCCGAAGCTCCAGGTGGCATTGGTGAAGCTCCAACATCCATTGTCAGTGCTGCGGTGACAAATGCGATCTTCGCCGCGACCGGGAAGCGCCTGCGCAGCCTGCCGATCGATACAAATTCGCTGAAGTCGTCGTCTTAGTCCTCGACCGTCAGCCCGTGCGCGTCGCAGCGGGCACGGGATGACGGTCCGGAGCCGAGTGCCCAACTGGGAAGATTCCGTGAAAATGCGCCATCCGAGAGGTTATCTCAGATGGTGCGCGCCGCGAGGGTTGAAGCAAGGAGTTTCTAAAGGAACGCTAGTTGGCTGACGGTACAATCCGAGACGCCCTTGAACGTTCGATAGACGAGTTACCCGATGACCTGCGCCGCATGGTCGTGGCCTGCGTTGCCGGCGGCTCCGGATCAGTTTGCCGAGTTGTTTGCACTCACGTCACAGACGGCGGAGGCGCGTCTGCACAACGCCCAAGCTTGCTGATTGAAGTGCTTATGCGCCAGTTAGATGCCGCCTTCGGCGGTATCTAACAGCTTGACGATAGCCCTTCCGAGCGCATTACGAACGCAGTAATGGACCGGCTTTTCCCGCGCCGGTGGCGCGTCGCGGCATGAAAGCGGCAAAACCGGCCCGCCAGTAAGCGTGCTTCTCGGCCTCTTGTGACGACCTTGAATGGCGCCGTCGTTGGCCGCGGTGACTACGCGCCCCGTGCGCTCCAGAGGCGATCCAGTATTGGAAGGAGGTCCGATGGGTTGGACCGGTGAGTTTGATCCGGATCGACTTCCGAGTAGGCGATGACCCCGTCTTGATCGACAACGAACCTAGCCGGGATTGGAAGCGTCCAGCTATCCTCTCCGTGAAGGCTCGGCAGATCGATTCCGCTCTCCAGATGCAATGTCTGGAGCACCTCGGGAATGCGCCAACGAACGCCGAACTGCAGCGCAATCCTCCCGCCTTTGTCGCACAAGATTGGTAGCGTTACCTGCGTGGTCCTTCGGGTTCTTGCATTCTCCTTAACTGTCTGCGGCGAGATGGCGACCAGTGAAGCTCCACGTGCCTCGATTAGTGGGCGGAGTTCTTCGAGCGCCGTTAAACTGAGATTGCAACCGGGACACCAACTGCCGCTATAGAAGGTTACAAGGAGCGGACCGCGGCGCAGTATCGACGCCGACGAGGTTTTTTCGCCATCTTGGTTGGGCAGAGAGAAGTCCGGGGCGCGTTGTCCAGCGGTTAACGCCTTCTCAGTTTGGCCGGAGGCCTTCAGGTATTCCGCAGCCTGCGCCAAGGCAATCGTGATATCAGTGGTCATTTCCGGCGTCCTGTACTCCCGACGGCTCGCGTTCTAATGCCCGAGCTCGACGATAAGGGCTTCTCCCAGTGGCGGTCATTGGCAAGTTGGAGTTATTTCGGCCCCCCGTCGCGGATCGCCCAGGCCCGACCGATGAAACGTAGACCCGCAAACATGGAAGGCCCAAATCGCGCGCGCTGCGCATCGTGCTGGACAACCGTGTATCGATGGAGAGAACCTTTTGTAGCCGCCAACAAAATGCCAATCCAACCGAACGGTCTGGGGATTAAGCTCTCCTGGTCGCCTCGAACAGGAACCATGTGCGACGTTCCGCTTCGTCGATCCAGTTTTCGATCAGGCTGGCCGTGGCAACATCGCCATGCTCGACGCAGACATTGTGGGTCTCCCGCATGCGCTGGGTGAGCGTCAGGTTGTCTTCCTTCAGCTCGGCCAGCATGTCTTCGGGTGTGACGAAATCCGCATCATTGTCCTCGATATGCTTCACCCTGGCGATGTGGCCGATCGAGCGGATCGTTGTGCCGCCGATCTTGCGGGCTCTTTCCGCAATTTCGTCCGTTATTGCGGAAATCTGCGCGGCCTGCTCGTCAAGAAGGAGGTGATAATCCCGGAAATGCGGGCCCGATATGTGCCAATGGAAGTTCTTGGTCTTGACGTAAAGCGCGAACACGTCCGCCAGAACCGCAGTGAGGGCGGCCGAAATATCCTTGGTGGCGTTGCAGCCGAGATTGCTCGGCGGGTCGAGCCGTGCCTCGTGGCGCGTCCTCGCGTCTTCCATGCCCATTTTGATCCCTCCTTCAGGATTGATGCAGTCTTGCTGTTCGCCGGGGGATGGCTGTGAACAAGCATTTTTGCGAAATAGAGTCAGAACGTTTGCGAGGACGAGCCTTCGGACGTTAACGCGACATGGTTGGTTCCGTCTTGATAACCATTCACGATCGGCGTCACCGGCTCGCGCGCCAAAGCTCCCTAACTCCGCTTCAGATCCTCGACCAGCATCGCCGTGGCGTGGCGCGCGAGCGCCTGGGTCGGGGCGTTGGTATTGCCGCTGGTGATGTTCGGCATGATCGAGGCGTCGATCACCCGGAGGCCGTCGATCCCGCGGACCCTGAGTCTCGCGTCAACCACCGCTCGCGCATCCTGACCCATCCGGCATGTGCCGACCGGGTGATACATCGTCGACACGGCACGCTTCACCCATTCGCCGATCTCTGCGTCCGACTTGACGTGCGGGCCCGGATCCATCTCTTCCTCGATCACCGGCGCCAATGACTCCTGGGCCATAACCTCGCGGATCGCGCGCACCGATTCCACCGCGGCCCTCAAGTCTTCTTCGTCGCCGACGAAGTTCGGGTTGATGAGGGGCATCGACGTCGGGTCGCTGTCGGCCAACCGCACCCAACCACGGCTCTTGGGCCGAAGCACCACTAGTTCGAAAGTGATGCCCGAGCGGTTGCCCGTCGGGCTGATTCCATCGACCGCGATGATAGGCACGTGATAGCATTGGATCGTGGGTTCGGCGGTGAAGTCTGACGGATTCCAATGGGTAACCGTCTCGATACCGTTTCCCGCCGCCGGGCCATCCTTGGTCACGAAATAGCGCAGGCCCGCCTTCACGCTGCCGAGGCCATGCGCGGCGGCCTGGTAGCCGAGATCGCCCTTTACATAGGCACGGACTGGCACGATAGCGTGGTCGTGGAGATTTTCGCCCACCTCCGGAGAATCGACGATCACCGCGATGCCATGCTGGCTCAGCTGCTCCGCAGGCCCAATGCCCGAGTGCATCAGGATCGTCGGGCTATGGACCGCGCCGGCCGACAGCACAACCTCGCCGGCCATGATCGTCGCGAGACCATTCCCGCTCAGCTCGACGCCGACTGCCCGCTTGTTTTCGATGAGAATGCGAACGACGGTCTTCCCGGTAAGAAGGTTCACGCGGCCCGAGGAAAGGTGCGGACGCAGATAAGCATCGACTGCACTGCAGCGGCGCTGATTTCCAACCGTAGACTGCACGAGCGAGACGCCGATCTGGCTCTTGCCGTTATAGTCGGGATTGAAGGGGACGCCATATTCCTGGAACGCCTTGAGGCAGTATTGGTTCAGCTTGTTGACGCCCTTGGGCAGCTGAACCGCCAGGCCACCATTGATGCCGTGATATTCGTCGTGGAAGGTGTCGTTGTCTTCCTGCGCCATGAAGACGGGCAGCAGGTCTTCATAGGACCATTTGCCGGTGTCGCCGACAGCGTCCTGCCACGCGGCGTAGTCGCGTGGCTGACCGCGGACGTAGGCCATCGCGTTGATCGAGGAGCCGCCGCCAAGCACCTTGCCCGAGGGATAGGCTCGTTTGGTGCCGTGCTGGGGAACCGTCTCGTATTTCCAGATATGCCTGCCATGCGCGAGCATTTTGGCGAAGCCGGCAGGAATGTGGATGAGTGGATCGCGA